>NZ_JBEZFO010000004.1:337497-425299 GCF_040649495.1 Micromonospora sp. NPDC048947 | reverse complement strand
GCCCCGCGGCGCGGGGGGGGGGGGGCGCGCGGGCCGCGACCCCCCCCCCCCCCCCGCGCCCCCCGCTCCACCACCAGGAGGTACCGACAGTGCAAGGACCCGCGCACCACCCCCCGCCCTCGGGGAACACCCCCGCCGACCACGTGGCGCCCCGCATCCGTGGCCGGCTGGTCAAACTCGCTGCGGCCGGGATCGCCGCAGCGGTCGGCCTGCTGACCGTCACCCTGGCCACCGGGTCGGCGTCGGCCGCCGACAACCCGTACCAGCGGGGCCCGGACCCCACCCGGACCAGCGTCACCGCGGTGAACGGACCCTTCGCCAACACCTCGGTCAGCGTCCCGACCGGGTACGGCTTCAACGGCGGCCGGATCTACTACCCGACCGACACCAGCCAGGGCACCTTCGGTGCCATCGCGATCTCCCCGGGTTACACCGCGTTGTTCTCCGCCGAACTGGCCTGGATGGGCCCGTGGCTGGCGTCCCATGGCTTCGTCGTGATCGGCATCGAGACCAACAGCCGCAACGACTTCGACACGGCCCGCGGCACCCAGTTGCTCGCCGCACTGGACTACCTCACCCAGCAGAGCCCCGTACGCGACCGGGTCGACCCCAACCGGTTGGCTGTCGCCGGTCACTCGATGGGCGGCGGTGGCGCGCTGAGCGCGGCCACCCGACGCCCGTCGTTGAAGGCAGTGGTCGGCATCGCGCCCTACTCGCCGTCGTCGAACCTGGCCAACGACCGGGTGCCCACCATGATCTTCGCCGGGCAGGCGGACACGGTGGTCACCCCGTCCTACGCCACTGGCCTGTACAACAGCCTCCCGGCCACGACGGAGAGCGTCTACCTGGAGGTCGCCGGCGCGGATCACGGCTTCATGGTCGGACGGTCGAACCCGGTGATGGTCCGGACCATGCTGCCATTCGTCAAGATGTTCATCGACAACGACGCCCGGTACAGCCAGTTCCTCTGCCCACTGCTGGACTCCAGCGGCGTGGTCACCTACCGCAGCACCTGCCCGTTGCTGCCCTCCACGCCGACCCCCACCGATCCACCGACCCCCACGGATCCGCCGACCGTCCCACCTGGCTCCGCCAGCGAGATCGTCGGCACGCAGTCCGGCCGGTGCGTCGACGTACCCAACGCCTCGCGTAACAACGGCACCCGGGTCCAGCTCTACAACTGCAACAAGCAGACCAACCAGGCCTGGACCTACACCTCAGGCAAACAACTACAGGTGTACGGCAGCATGTGCCTCGACGCGGCCGGCACCGGCAACGGCGCGGCAGTGCAGATCTACAGCTGCCACAGCCAGACCAACCAACAGTGGAACGTCAACTCCAACGGCACCATCAGCAACGTCCAATCCGGACGATGCCTGGACGCCTGGAGCACCGCCAACGGCGCCCAGATCCAGCTCTACGACTGCCACGGACAAACCAACCAGCAGTTCCGGCTCGCCGCCCTCGCAGGTTGATCACGGCCGCCTCCGCTCGGCACCTCCTCGATGCTGTGCGGATCGACCAGCGGCAGGGCGGGATCCAGCACACCTGAACGGGCGGGCCCGGCATCGCGCCGGGCCCGCCCGCATCACGTGGCCGGGGAGCGGCGACGCCTGGTGTCTCGGACGAGCGTCAGGGCGATGACGAGAAGGCCGAGCAGGGCGACGACGGCATTGGCGGTTGTCAGGAACACCTTCTCGCCAAGGGTGGCGTGGTGGAGGTGGGTCAGGTGGAAGAAGAAGTGGGGTATGGCGAAGGTGGAGAAGGCCGCCGCGGCGGGGATGGTGAAAGCGGCTCGAGGTGCGACAAACGCTATGCCGAGGACGACGGCCAGGCCGAGGGTAGCTCCGCCGAAGTCTCGCGCGTAGTGCTCGCTGAACGGCGGGGTGAGGGTGACGGTCGGGAAGTTGTTGTAGAAGCTTTCGGGGAAGGCCTGGTTCCAGAACCCGACAACGAGTTCGTCGAGGAAGAGGACGGCCAGGGATATCCGGATCAACGCGGTCAGCGCGGTGTCCCGCCCGTCTGCTGACGTTGTCTGCGGCGCGGCGGGGCTGGGTGACCGGCCGTCGTTCATCGGGTCCGCCCGGCGTCGTGCTGCGCTGCCGGGCTGGCCAGCCACTGGTCCAGGGTCTGTCTGCCGCGCGGGCCGGTGGGCAGCAGGCCGTGTCCGGCCATGGCTCGACCGGTCGCTCCCGGAAGGCGGACAGCCAGGTAGCAACCCCAATTCACGCCGGTCAGCGCCTCGTCCAGCCCGGAACCGCGGATCAGGTCCACGCCTGTGGAGCGGGCGAGGATGACCGGCTCGTGGCCGGCAGCCCCTACGGCGTGGACGACGAGGCGTCCGACGCCGCCGGTCCCGCCAGCTACCCCGATACGCACTGAGTCACCTCCCGATCCGCCTTCCCCGTGACGCCGCGGGGGTGCGTCGCCCGGACCGGGCGCCGGGGTGAAAGAGAGGTCAACCGCTGTGATGTCACTGTTGGTTCTACCTCTCCGAGACTCCTCAGCTCGGCGAAAACCGCTCAGACCGCCCGAGCGGGTGGAGCCCGCAACTGTCGCTGTGGTGACCGGCGGCGACCGGCACGTGAGTCGTCGCCGAACCTGCCGGCGCTACTCGCACGGATGGGATCGTTACCGAGTGACGAAGTCGCTTGACCTGCATCTGGAGTTCGATCGGCGTGCGGGTTTCCCGGGTCGCTCGCTGGAGAGCGCGTTACGGGAGAGCATTCGGACAGGCCGGCTGCGGGCCGGGTCGCGCCTACCTGGGAGCCGGAGCCTGGCCGCCGACCTGGGCCTGGCCCGGGGCACTGTGGTGCAGGCGTACGCGCAACTGGTGGCGGAAGGATGGCTGCTGACGGCACCGGGCTCGGGAACCAGGGTCGCGGACGTACTCCATGACCCGCCCGACTCGCGCAGGCAACCGCGGCCGTCGCCCCCGGCCGGGCCATTGATCGAGTTGCGGCCGGGGATTCCCGACCTCACGTCGTTCCCCCGGACGGCCTGGGCGGACAGTGTCCGCCGGGCGCTGACAACGGCCTCACGCGGCACGCTGGACTACTCCGAGCCGACCGGGCTACCCGCATTGCGGGCGGCGGTGGCCGGATATCTCGCGCGCACTCGCGGAGTGCTCTGCGACCCGGACGCGGTGGTGATCACGGCGGGCTTCACCCAGGGCCTCTCCCTCCTGGCGCGAACGCTGCACCGGCGCGGCGTACGCGCCATCGCCACCGAGAACCCCGGTCTGGCCCATCACCGCATGGTGCTGCGTGCCGCGGGCCTGACAGTCACCCCGCTCACCGTCGGCCCCGGCGGGGCCGACCCGGACGACGCGGCGGGCCAGGCCGCGCTGCTCACCCCGGCGCACCAGCATCCGACCGGAGTCGTGCTCGCCCCACGGCACCGTTACCGGCTCATCGCATGGGCCCGGAAGCACGACGCGTTCCTGATCGAGGACGACTACGACGGCGAGTTCCGCTACGACCAGCGGCCGGTGGGCGCCATGCAGGCGCTGGCGCCCGAGCGGATCGTGTACGCCGGCAGCACGAGCAAATCGCTGGCGCCGGGCGTCCGCCTGGGCTGGTTCGTCGTCCCCGAGCCACTGCGTCGTGAACTGACGACGACGATCGTGGAGGCCGGTGCCGCAGTCTCCGCGATCGACCAGCTCACCATGGCCGACCTGCTCACGCACGGCGACTACGACAGGCACATCCGCCGCATGCGCCTGACCTACCGGCGTCGCCGGACCGAGCTGGCCGGCCGCCTGGCCGAGGTGACCATCACTGCGCTGGAGGGCGTCGCTGCCGGCGTGCACGCGCTGCTACCGCTGGCCTCGGTGGCCGAGGAGCGCTGGCTGATCCAGGCCGGACGCCGCGAAGGGCTGCACCTGATCGGCCTGCACAGCAACGGCTACTGGCACGATCCCGCGGATGAGCGGCAGGCGGCCGCCCTGGTCCTCGGATACGCGGCGCCGCCGGCTCATGCCTGGCAGGAGGCGCTGTCCGGACTCTGCCAACTGGTCCATCAGACCGGCCGCCAACTGGTCCATCCTGTTGGTCCGGTCGGGGATACGTTCGATTCATGCAGACCATGAAGATCGGAAACAACGAGATCGTGCTGCTGGGCACGGCCATGCCGCCGGAGTTGCCGGAGGGCTCCCATGTGATGACAGCGACCATCGAACTGCCACCGGGCGACCCGGGCACGCCGCCACACCGGCACTCCGGCCCGGTCTTCGGCTACCTGCTCGAGGGCGAGATGATCTTCGAGCTGGAGGGTGAGCCCGAACGGGTGATCAAGGCCGGTGAGGCGTTCTGGGAGCCCGGCGGCGACGTCATCCACTACCGGTCCGCCAACAACCTGTCCGATCGGGTGACCAAATTCCTGGTCGTGATGGTGTGCGCGCCCGGTCAGGAAATGCTGGTGCTGGTGAGCCCCGAGGAGCTCGAACAGCGTAAGGACCGCCGCTCAACCCGGCCGAACTGACGGAGAGGCACGTCATGCGTATCGTTCTCGCCGGTTCGACGGGCGTCATCGGCCGCCGTCTCGAACCGATCCTGACCGCCCAGGGGCACGAGGTCATCGGGCTGGCTCGCAACGGCCCGGTCGCCGTCGACGTGCTCGACCGGGACGCGGTGGCGGCCGCCGTCCGCGACGCCCGGCCCGACGTGGTCATGCACCAGCTGACCAGCCTGAGCACCGGCGACTTCGCCGCCAATTCGCGGCTGCGTCGGACCGGGACCCGCAACCTGGTCGACGCGGCGCTCGCCGTCGGGGTACGCCGGATCGTGGCACAGAGCATCTCCTGGGCGTACGAGCCGGGCGCCGAGCCGGCGACCGAGGAGACCCCGCTCGACCTCAGCGCCCCAGAGCCACGCCAGACCAGTGTGGCAGGTGCCGCGGCGCTCGAATCCGCCGTCCAGGAGGCGCCCGAGTGGGTCGTGCTGAGATACGGCACCCTCTACGGTCCAAGCACCTGGTACGCCCGCGACGGTCTGATGGCTCAGTTCGCCGCCGCCGGAAAGGTCCCCGCCGACGCGGACGTGAGTAGCCTGCTGCACGTCGACGACGCCGTCGCCGCCGCGGTCGCGGCTCTGGAGTGGCCCGTCGGCGTCGTCAACGTCTGCGACGACGAGCCAGCCGCCGCCTCGCAGTGGGTGCCCGCGTTCTGCGCGGCCGCCGACGTACCAGCGCCAGCGGTGACCGGGGGCGAGCGGCACGGCTGGGCGCGGGGAGCGAGCAACAACCACGCCCGCACGCACCTTGGCTGGAGCCCGGCCTATCCGTCCTGGCGGCAGGGATTCGCCACGGTGTGAGCCGTCCGCACATCTTGATCCTGTAGAGGCAACGGAGACGAAGAGTCATGTCGGATCACTCCAAACTGGCCGCGCTGAGCGACGACCATGCCCGCTTCGGGCTGGAGCGCGATGTCGTACGCGAATGGGAGGACGGCGCCCGCACCGACAATCGCGCCGGGTCGTACGAGTGGTGGTACTTCGACGCCCACCTCGACGACGGCGCGAAGGTGGTAGTGGTGTTCATGAACAAGGACCTCGGCGCGGCGGGAAGCCCGCTGTCGCCGCAGCTCCGGGTCAACCTGGAACTGCCGGACGGGACGATGTCCAACAACACGATCGCGATCCCCGCGGTCGAGTGGTCGGCGGCGAGCGGGCGTACTGACGTCCGGATGGGGCCGGGCAACCGCTTCCAGGGCGAGAACCTGCGCGAGTACCGGATCCAGGCGACCGCCGGAGGGCTGCGGGTCGACTTCACGCTGACGACCGAGGTCCCGGCCTGGCGTCCGGCCACCGGGCACATGCTGTTCGGCCCGGAGCGCGACCTCCAGTTCAACTGGCTGCCCTCGGTGCCCCGGCGCCTACCTCCGCTTCGCCGGCCTGCTCACGATCGAGCACCACAAGGGCGGACACCTGGTCGAGGAGTTCACCGAGGACGCGATCTGGGAGCTCATGTACTTCGGGCGCGCCCGCGTCACCGCCGCGGATCCGTCAGTGCCCGGTCGCCGGGTCGCCCGGAAGCGGTAGTGGGTCCACCGGCTGGCGGAGGCGCTCGATCAACTCTTGGGCCGCCTCGGCGTACCGCTGCTCCGATCCGCGGGGCCGGTGTCCCTGGATCGGCGGCGGGACGCTGTCGCCAGGTAGCGGCACCACGTCGGCGGGATCCCGTAACCGGCGGTCCACCGTTGCCGCCGTCCTGCCGACGGTTACCGACGTGGTCGCCCGGTGGGCGGTGAATATCCAGCCGCCGATCGAGTCGGTGTCGCGCCACAGATTCACCCACCGCCAGTCCACGCGAGCGCCGATCTCGTGCAGCACCTCGTCGTCGACGAAGGCGGGGAACAGTCGCGCGTAGAGTCGGCTCAGTGGTGACCCATGGGTGAGCAGAGCGACTCGACTACTGACCTGGGGCGGTAACTGGAGCACTGTCGCGGCGGCCAGGACCGAGCCGTGGCTGTGTGCGGTGAGCAGCACGAGGTTGCCGCGTCCGACCAGGTACGTGATTCGTCGGGTCAACTCCGGCACGGCTCGTTCGGCGTAGCAGGGTGGCGCGAACGGGTGGGCGGCCCGGGGCCAGAACGTGCCCAGGTCCCAGAGGACACCAACGTGGCGCCTGAATTCGACTGTCCGGTAGGCGAAGATTCCACCGATGGTCAGGCCGAGGATGATCGCGGCGATCCCCCAACTGCCGAACGCGATGGAGAAGGTGATCAGGTCGCCGGGCACCCGTGCGTACCGCTGCACGGACTCGCTCGGCAGCAAGTCCAGCAGACCGAGGGTGGTGGTGGCCGTGCCGATCCCGGCCAGGCAGGCGTAGACCACCGCCAACGGAATCAGTCTCTCGGTGAAGCGGGCCCTGGCTATCGCCTTCTGCGCCTGCCGCAGTCGGGTCGCGGCTGCGGGCGGGCGGTCCGGGTAGTCGCAGGCGACAATCGCCGCAGCGGCACGGAGTCGACGGCGTCGCGAGATGAGGACGACCGGAACCGCAACCACCAGCGTGAACAGCACTGTCCGGAGAAAGCCGAAGATCGCCCAGGTGAACGCCGGCGGCAGACCGGAGGCCAGGCCCTCTCCGGTCGGCGCGTCACGGTCCAGGAAGTCCGCCACCCGGTAGACCAACTCGGCGGACACCGCCACCGCCAGACTCACCGCGCTGGCCGCCATCACCAGTGCCCCAAGCCCGAGCAGGGGGATGGCGTCGCGCCGCCGAACCCGGCGCCAGAGCAGCACCGCGCCGAGGGCGGCCAGCAGGGTCGTCTGGGCAACGAACAGCGAGGTGAGAATTGCGCCGTAGCCGGGTAGCCCGCCCCCCTCGTGCCACGGCGCTGGGCTGGCGAGGACGTGGGCCGTCACCACGATGGTCAGGGCCACGGCTACCGTCCGCACCGTGCGTGTGATTCGGTCCAGTCGCCGATCCGAGGCGGCCCGGTCGAGCAGCGCAGGCATGCAGAGCAGGACCAGGCAGCTGGCCAGCACCGTCCCGGTGGCCACGGCCAACCCGATCGTGCTGGCCGAGGCGCCGTTCGCGGCTCGGGCGGCGAGCAGAGCGACGTCCAGTGTCGCGAACGCCGCCGCGACGTGAACCGAGCGCAGCCGACCCACCAGCGGCCCCGCGTCCCACTGACCGATCCCGCCGAGTCGATGCTCGGAGACCTCGTCCGCGGGAGCACGGAACGCGTCGAACATCCTTCCCGGCCGGGTGCTGGCCCGCCAGAGCACGCCGATGGCGGCGGCCGGAACCACAGCGAGGACCGCGAGGCGCAGGCCCACGGGTTGCCCACCCAACCAGGACATCCAGGTGCGCCCGGCCAGGCATCGTGGCGAGCCCATGCACTTCCACGCGATCACGTCCAGCGTGACGCCGACGAAGGCAAGCACGTACAGCGCGGTGAGGGTGAGCGCCAGCAAACGGCACAGGGACCTGACCGTCGCGTCGGAGCCAGGGCTCGCCGGTCGCATCCAGATCGCCAGGTTGGCCAGCATGAACGGCAGGAGAAACACCAACGTCAGTGTTCGGACCACGCTTCCGGCGGGCAGGTCACCCCAGCGGTACGCCTCCGTCACCCGTTCGCCGTTGCCGCACGAACATGGGCGGTGGGGTCGGTAGAAGCCCCCACTGCGGTCGCCCGCGACCTGCTCGACCTGCGCCACGTTCAACACCTGGGCGGCGCTCGCGCTGGCGGCCCCGTGTACCCGCAGCTCCACCACGTCATCGGACATCCCGGGCCCGCTTGACCGCGCTGACGCACCCGACATCGGCCCCTCCGAAGCGCCTTCGGTGGCCCAGCCGGGTGAACCCAGTCCCCGCGCCACTAGCGGCGGTGTACCCCGCCCGACCGGGACCAACCGTGGGCCCGCCCGCACGGTTGGCTCAGCGTTCGCAGGTCCTCGGGCCGTACAAAATTCCCGTGTCGGTGTGGTGGGCGGTGGCTAGCGTACGCGGATGAGCATTGTCCCGAGGACCGGACTGCGGCTGCGGTTCCTCAGCGATCCGGGCGAGTTCCTGGCCACTGCGGGCGGCTACCTGGGCGCCGATCCGGTCGTCAGCACGGTCGTGACCACCATCGCGCACCGGCTGTTGTCGCAGCGGGCCGAGGGGATCCCGCAGCCCGACCGCAACTGGTGGCTGGTGGTCAGCGACGACTCCGGCGCCGTTGTCGGTGCCGGAATGCGCGCGGCGCCGTATGCCCCCTATCCGCCATTCCTGCTGCCCATGCCCGACGAGGCGGCCGTTGCGCTGGCCCACGCGTTGCACGATCGCGGGGAGGAGGTCCTCGCCGTCAACGGGGCCCTGCCCACGGTCCACCTGTGCGCCACCGCGCTGGCCCGGCTCGGTGGGGGTGAGGTCCAGGTCTCCCAGCACACACGGCTGCACGCGCTCGGCGAGCTGACATGGCCGCCGCCGGTGCCTGGCGGCTTGGTGGCCGCGACCGAGAACGACGCGGGACTGGTCACGGAGTGGCTCGCCGCGTTCATGGGCGACGCCGACGAACAGGCGGGCCGCCCACGCGGTACGAGTGCGCACGAAGCGCCCGACCACGCTGAGGTGCTGCGTCGGCTCCACGCCGGACGGCTGTGGTTCTGGGTCGACGAGACCGGGAAGCCGGTGCACCTCACCGGTGCCAACCCACCGTCGTTCGGGGTGGCCCGCGTGGGCCCGGTGTACACACCGCCGGCCCAGCGGGGGCGCGGTTGGGCCAGCAACGCGGTCGCGGAGGTTTCCCGCCGAATCCAGGCCGAGGGTGCGCGGGTCTGCCTGTTCACCGACCAGGCCAACCCGACGTCGAACAAGATCTACGCCGCCCTCGGCTACCGGCCGGTCGTCGACATGGCCAACCTGGTCATCGTGTGATGAGCAGGTGGGGGAACGGCTCCACCGATCAGGTCGTGGTCTGCTCGCGCAGTGCCCTGGTCGAGCTGGCGGCGGTGTTACCGGCAGCGGGCAGGTTCGTCGTCGCCCGGCTCGACGGAACGAGGATGACGGATGCGGACCACGCCTTCTACGAGTTCTCCGACGCGCTGTTCTTTCCGGGCTACTTCGGCTGGAACTGGGCCGCGCTGTCCGACTGTCTCCGCGATCTGAACTGGTTGCCCGCGGACGGGTATCTCATCGTTGTCGAGAACGCGCCCCGGGTGCTGTCGAGCAGTGCCGAGGATCGGCACACGCTGTTCCAGATCCTTGTGCAGGCCGTTCATCACTGGGCCAGCCCGTTCGGCCAGCCAGAGTTCGCAGTGGTGCTGCTCTGCGACAGCGACAACGAGGCGACTCTGTTGCGGCAGGAGATCGCCCGTGCGGTCCACAAGATGCGGTGAGATCGTCGATAGTCGCGACGTCGCCTGCCGTCCGCGCACCGAACGCGCGGACGGCGATAACGCCTCACCGAGACGGGTTCGCTGATCACCATCAGATCGAACCGTCCGGCCCGCTTCGGTGTCCACAGCGAAGGCCACCAACCGCGCGTCGGACCTCTCCGTCAACGGCCGGAACTGACGGTCGGCGACGGTGGACGCGTCTAGAGCCAGTCGTGTTCGCGGGCGTAGCGGGCCGCTTCGTGGCGGGTCCGGGTCTGGGTCTTGCGCATCGCGTTGGAGAGGTAGTTGCGGACGGTGCCCGGAGCGAGGTGGAGCCGAGCGGCGATGTCGGCGACCGAGTAACCCTCGCCGGTGACCCGCAGGACGTCGGCTTCACGGTCGGTGAGAGGGCTGTCCTCGGTGACGGCGAGCACTGACACGTCCGGGTCGATCCAGCGTTTCCCCGAGTGCAGGGTGGCGATGACCGAGGTGATGTGTGCCGGCTCGGCGGACTTGCTGACGAAGCCCTGGACGCCGAGCTTCAGCGCCTTGCGCAGCACGCCGGGGCGGGCATGCCGGGTGAGCATGAGGATCACCTGCTCCGGTCGCTCGCGGCGGATCTCGGCGACCGCGCCCAGGCCGTCCACGCCCGGCATCTCCAGGTCGATGACGAGCACGTCGGGCCGGTGCCGCAGGGTGGCGGCGATCGCCGTCACACCGTCCTGCGCCTCGGCGAGAACGGTGATGTCGCCCTCCATCGGCAGCAGCGCGGCCAGGGCCGTGCGCAGCAGCGCCTCGTCGTCGGCGAGCACGATGGTGGTCATCGGCCGTCCTTCCCGCTTACCGTCGGGGCCGCGTCGGCCCGAATGGGTGGGAAGACCGCGGCGGTCAGGAACCGCCCGTCCTTCTGTTCCACGGTCAGCTCACCTCCGTCGACCGCCACCCGTTGCCTCAGCGCCGCCAGTCCCCTGAGCTCAGGGGCCGTGGTGGCGGTCACGCCGTCGTTGACGATGGTGATGCCCGACGCGGTGAGCGTGATCTGCACCTGGGTGGCCTGCGCATGCCGCAGGATGTTGGTGGTCGTCTCCCGCAGCACCTGCCCGAGCAGTTCGTTGGCGCGGGCATCCACCTCGGCCTCCCGGGTCACCCGGACCCGGATGCCGGCAGCCTCGAACAGGTTCTTCGCGTTCTCGATCTCGGCGGTGAGGTTGAGTCGCCGTTGCGCGTAGGCGAGCTCCTTGGTCTGCGCGATGGTGTCGCTGACCAGCGTGTACGTCTCCCGCAGCTCCTTCTCCGCGCGAGCGGCGTCGCGGAGCAGCAGTCGCTGGGCCAGGGCTATCTTCAGCTTGACCACGTGCAGGGTGTGGCCCTGGATGTCGTGCAGGTCGCTGGCGAACCGTACGCGCTCCCGGACCACTGCCAGCTCCGCCTCGCGTTCCCGCGTCTGTTCGAGTTCCCGGATGAGGTCGTAGAACCGCTCGCCCACCACGGTGAAGACCGTCACGATGATGGTGAGGGCGGTCGGGATGAGAACGTAGGTGACCAGAACGTGACCGATGTCGTCAGGCTGCACCAGCAGCCGCGCCGCGCCGACGGCGGCGACGTAGGCGAACAGCCCGGCCATCACCAGCTTCCGGCGTCGTCGCACCTCGCGCAGGGCAAGCGAACCTACTGCGCAGAAGCCCCAGTAGGCGTTCGGGCTGCCGGTCACCAGGACCCCGAGCGGCCAGACCGCTGCCGCTACGACCAGGCAGGGCAGTGCGACCCTGGCGAGGTCGTTCGCCGTCCACCGTTCGAAGGCCACCACGCCCGCCACGGCCCCGGGTGCCAGGACGACGATGTGCCACCAGGTACGCGCGTCGGTGTAGAGCAGGATCGCCGCGGCGAACACCACCGGCGGCAGTGACGTCGCGAGGTTGAGCCGGCGCAGCCTTCCCTGCGTCGACTCGGTGAAGCGCGGCGATCTCGCGGTCACCACGCCAGTATCCGGCAGTCAGGGGCCCTGACCAGTGACACCACGTCACATGCGGTGATGACGTGGTGCCACTGCCGGGTCGGCCGCGCCCGCGCTGTCATGGGTACATGTCCACCACACCAGTCATCGAAGTCGAACGGCTGAACCTCACCTACGGCGACTTCCACGCCGTCAAGGACCTCTCCTTCGAGGTAAGACCCGGAGAGCTGTACGCGCTGCTGGGCACCAACGGAGCTGGAAAGACCTCGACCCTGGAGGTAGTCGAGGGACACCGGAGGCCAACCTCGGGCACCGTACGCGTCTTCGGGCACAGCCCCGACGACCGGAGAGCGGTACGTCCCCGAATGGGAGTCATGCTCCAGGAGAGTGGTTTCTCCCCGGACCTCACCGTCCGTGAGTCGGTCGGCCTGATCGGCCGGCTCACCCGGCGTACCGACGACGTCGACCGCGTGCTCGACGTGGTCGACCTGACCGGTCGAGCCGGCCGCAAGGTGTCCCAGCTGTCCGGCGGGGAGAAGCGGCGGCTGGACTTCGCCACAGCGGTCTACGGCACCCCGGAGCTGCTCTTCCTGGACGAGCCGACCACCGGCCTCGACATCCAGTCCCGCGACGCCGTGTGGGCGACGGTGGACCGGTTGCGGGAGAACGGTGCCACCATCGTGCTCACCACCCACTACCTGGAGGAGGCGCAGCAGCGCGCCGACCGGATCGGGCTCATGCACCAGGGCACCCTGCACCGCGAGGGCACGGTCTCCGAGCTGACCCACACTCTGCCCGGCGTGATCCGCTTCGCCCTTGCCACGCCGGTGCCGCCGCTACCGCTGCAGGCGGTCGTCGACGCCGACGGGAAGGTGGTGGTCGAGTCCTTCGAGTTGCAGAAGGACCTGCACCTCCTGCTCGGCTGGGCGCAGGACAACGCCGTGGAGCTGCGGGACCTGGCGGCGGGCCCGACCCGGCTCGACGACGTCTTCCGCGCCATCAACAGTTGATTCGTTCTTCCGAGAGGTCCCTCATCGTGTTTTCCATCGCGTCCAGCGAACTGATCCAGATCTTCCGCAACCGGCTGGTGCTGATCACCAGCCTCATCATCCCGGCCGCGGTCTCCGCGTTCTTCGTCCGTCAGCACGAGACCTACGCCGACCTCGGGAGCCTCGGCTACATCGCCGCGATCGTGCTGTTCACAGTGGCCGCGTTCGGGCTCTACGCCACGGCCGTCACCACCCTGGCCTCCCGACGCCAGAACCTCTTCCTCAAGCGACTGCGCTCCACCGCCGAAGGCGACGCCGGCATCCTCGCCGGCCTACTGCTGCCCGTGGTCGTCCTCACCGTGGTGCAGGTGACAGCGATTCTGACCGCCCTGGCCGTGGTCGCCGGCGCACCGGCGAATGTCGCCCTGCTGGTGGTGGCGGTCCTCGCGACAGTGGCCATGATGATCGGGCTGGCGCTGGCCACGGCCGGCCTCACGAACTCCCCGGAACACGCCCAGGTCACCACCCTGCCCGTTACCCTCGGGGTGATCGCCATGGCCAGCTGGGTCGGCATCACCGGCACCGAGAACCTCGCCTGGCTCAAGCGGCTGCTGCCCGGCGGCGCGGCCACCGAACTGACCATGAACGCCTGGAACGGCGGCGTCGCCGTGACCGACTCCCTGCTCCTGCTCGCGCCCACGCTCGGCTGGGTCGTCGTCGCCGTCGCTCTGGCCACCCGACTCTTCCGCTGGGAGCCCCGCCGATGACCACCGATCCCCGGCCGGACGCCCCGACCCTTGTGGAAGATCTCCTGCTGCTCCTGTTCCAACCCAGGTCCGGGACCATAGCGGGAGAGAACACCCTCTTCTACGTCCTCGGCGGAGCCGTCCTCGCTGACCTCGCCCTCGGCGACCACCTGACCACGACGGACCGGGGACGGGTCAGCAGCGTGGCGGGTCACCCGCCGTCGGACGGCCTGCTGCGGCCGGCGTGGGACTACCTCGCCGAGAAACCCCGAGGGGTGCAGACGGCACTGGCGGCGATCGGTCCCGCCCTGCGGGCGCCGCTGTTGCAGCGGCTCATCACACGGGGCGACATCGACCAGGAGCCGCGTAAAGTACTCGGCCTGTTCCGGACGACAGCCCTGCGGGAGGGCCGAACCGAACGACGGCCCCGCCTGCTCGCCGACGTTCGGCGGGTCCTCGTGGACGGCGCGGAGCCGCAAGCCCGGATCGCCGCGCTCGCGGCGCTGCTCTCGGCGAGCGGGACGCTCCCGCAGTTCGACAGCGAGATCCCGTGGACGTCATCGGTGATCAGCCGAGCCAAGGAACTCGAGCGGGGCGACTGGGGTGCCGACGCCGCGGCGGCAGCCGTTACCCGCACCGTGACGGCCACTGTCGTCAACAGCGCCGTCGTGGCCATCACCGTGCTCCCTCGAAGCTAGAGACGCAGCCGCCGTTCACTGCCTGGCGTTGGCCGGGTGCGGCCGTTCGGGAGGCCTACCCCTGGCGTGGACGGCGTCGGAGGCGGCGATGCCGGCGAGGACGATGACGGCGGTGACGGCCACGGCCAGCGGCGGCAGCAGGGTCATGAACGGCGAGGCGCCGGCAAGCGCCGCAGCGCCGACGATCCGAGAACGGGACACCCGGGCGAATACGGCATGTTCCACCAGGGCTCGCCCGATCAGGAACAGCATCGGTCCGCCGAGGACGACGAGGATCCACGCCGTGTTGGTGTGCCCGAACGGATGTTCGATCACGATTTCGTATCCGACGGCAACGGCGACGATCCCGGCCACCATGAGTACGTGCGCGAGGAAAGCCTCCCGGATGAGGTGCGCAGGCTCAGCGGCGGCTCTGATGGCTTCGGGCAACAACTGGCCCGCCCGGAAGACGTAGACGCGAAACAGCAGAACAGTGGTGATGAAAGAAACCGCGAAGGCTGCCGCGGCTCCGCCGCGCCGGAACGATGTGTCGCTGTAGGCCGAGCCGGTCGTCAGAATCAGTTCGCCCAGAGCAATGATGAAGAATTGTCGGTAGCGTTCGGACAGGTATTCGGCAAGGACGGGCCACTGCCGTTGGGTGGGGCGGGACCACGGCGCGGGATAGAACAGCAGCAGTGCCGCGCCGTCGATGGCGATCGCGATCGTCCACAGCAGGCTGCGGGCCAGATCCGTCACTATCGCGCCGACGATCCACGGCACCGCCGACAGCGTGAACCAGAAGAACACTCCAGCCGCTCGGCGCTGAGCTTCGTGGCCGCGCAGCAGCGGCACGATGACCAGCCCACGAATGATGTGGACGGCGACGTACGCACCAGCGAAGGCCAGACTTCTGTCACCGAACGCCTGCGGCACCGCGACCGCCATCACCAGCGCGCCGAGCATTGCCGTGTAGACCAGCACCTGAAGCTGCGGCCGCTGCGGATCGTAGAGGTCGGTGACCCATGCTGTGACGAACCACAGCACCATGAAGGCCAGCAGCAACACCAGCGCCTCGCCAGCCTCGATGAGGACGATTCGCTGCTCGGTGAACTCCTCGACCAGCCGCTGCGAGACCCGATTGAGGGCAAAGATGAAGACCAGGTCGAAGAAGAGTTCCAGAAGGCTCGGTCGCTGCGGTTGCCCGGGTTTCCGCAGCAGCGCTGCTGCCCTTGTCGACATTGGCCGCCCATTCCTGCCGGCTTGGCCTATCCGGGTATTGGTACCACGCCGGACAGGTCGTCGAGTCGATACCCGAAGAATGCCGGCGGACCATACACCTCTTGGTAGTCGGGTCGGTCCGCCACGGGTGATCGGCACAAAGCGGCGCGCTACGAGCACGGCGGTTGCATCTCCCTTCGCGGGGTACGCCCGTTGCGCCACGCGGGCGCCGTCGGATCAGCCGAGCGGGTCGGTGTGCGCCTCGTACACGCCGGGGGCCGGTACCGGATGGATCAGCGACACGGGGGCGGGCGCTCTGGGGCTGACGGCGTCGTGGAACTGCGAGTGCACGAGGTTTCCGCCACCGGCCCGGATGACCTGCTGGATCGACCGCACGTGCAGCAGGTGGCGGGCGACCATCGGGGCGGCTTCTACCGGCCGCGACCGGGAAACCACGAGGGCGACCAGGCCGGCGGGGTGACGCTGGAGGCCTACCGCTGGAACAACCTGCCTGCTGGCAACGCGGTGCGAACGCTGTCGATGGTGATCCTGTTGCCCTTCATGCTGATCAACCTCGCCATCTGGATGCGTCCGGCCGGAGCCGGCTCCGACCCGGTGATCAAGGCCCTGTGCCGGTTGTTGGCGCTCACCCTGACCACGATGTACGTCCTGAGCATCGTGGGGATCGCACTGGATGTGATTGCGTGGAAGTGCATGTCCTCACCGGAGTGCCTGGCCGGACGCAGTTGGCTCTCCTGGCTCGGCGGGCGTCCTGCCGGACTGCGTCTGGCGGTACTCGCGCTGGTGCCGGCTGCGGCCATCAGCCTGGTGTGGGGGCTCAGCGCTCGCCCGGCGCTCCCGTCTCACGTCTTTCGCGCGGCAGGCCAGCCTCTTGCGGCGAACCGGCTCACCGCCGTCGGCCGGTGGGACAATGAGCCGCTGGTTGGTCGACTGCGTTCGATTCACGTCGCGGCGGCGTTTGCCACGCTGGACCTCAGTCTGCTCGGTGCCCGGGCCGCACAGAACCTGTCGGTCGGCACCGTCGCGCTGGCGGCAACTGCCGGACTCCTGCTGATCATGTGTGCGGTTCTGCTCTGCACCCCACCCCTGACCACGCCCACGGAGTGGCGGCTCGACCGGTTGGTCAGCGTGCTGCGAACGATCGCCCTCGGCCTGACCGTGCTGGTCTGGATCCACGTCCTGACCAGCACGGCCTCCTGGCCGGAGCGGAACGGGCTGCCCGGTTACAACCTGACCGTCGTCGGGCTGTTCATCGGTCAGGCGGTGCTGCTGGCTGCCCTGGGGGTGGTGCTGTTCTGGCACCGGGGTAAGACGGATGTCCCGCCCGCGCTCGGGTTCGGCGCCCTCGCGACCTCCGTGGCCGCGATCAGTCTGGCGCTCACGTTCTCGGCTGAACTGCTCTATCGGGTGTCCGACGTCCTGAACCGGGGCGCGCCGACCGCGGAGGCATTGATCACCAGCCCACCACAGGCCTGTATCTGGGCGATCCTCGGCTTCTCGGTGGCGGTGCTGGCGACGCTGGCCATTGCCGGCGTGGTGTCGGTGGCGTCACGACCGGGCCGGATCCGGGCCGCGTCCGCGATCGTCGCTCGTGACTTCCCAGACGCGCCGACCAATGCCACGCCGCGGCTGCGGCAGGTGCGCAGAACCCTGGCCCGCGCCCAGTTCACCGAGCGGCTGGTGCCGCTCGCGGTTGTCTACGCCTGCCTTGCCGGGATCGGCTTGGCGGCGGTCGCGCTCGGCCTGCTGCCGACGCCTCCCAGCGAACTGGTCCAGCGCCACGTCGGGCTGCCGGTCGGCTTCGTCGACTTCAGCATCGGTGTCGGCAGCTATCTGATCGCCGCCCTCATCGTCGGCCTGGTCCTCGGCGGAATCTTCGCCTATCGCACCCCTGGATTCCGCCGGTACGTCGGCGTGCTGTGGGACCTGGGCACCTTCTGGCCCAGAGCCGCGCACCCGTTCGCGCCCCCGTGCTACGCCGAACGGGCCGTTCCCGAACTGACCTGCCGGATCACCCACCTCGTCGACTCCGGCAACGCGGTGGTGCTCACCGGACACAGCCACGGCTCCGTCCTGCTCGCCGCGACGGTGCTCCAACTGCCGCCACGGGTCACCGACCGGGTCGCGCTGCTGACCCACGGTTCGCCCCTCCGACGGTTGTACGCCCGACTCTTTCCCGCGTACGTCAGCGACGAGGTGATCCACGAGATCGCCAACCGGGTGGACTGGCGGTGGGTGAATCTGTGGCGGGACACCGACCCCATCGGGGGTCGCGTCTTCGCGCCGCAACGACCCGACGAGGCACCCGGCGTATCCGACCGAGAGGCGACTGTGGACCGACGGCTTCGCGACCCGTACGGCGTCACACCTCCGTCCGGCGACATCTTTCCCCCACCGATCAAGGGACACCGCCCCTGCGAATCTGATGAGGCGTTCACTGAGGCGGTGCGTGACCTGGCCGACCGCCTCCGCTGAGCAGACGCTCGCGCGCCGGCTGCTCGGCGTCGTTCACCGGATCCGCCGTCCAGGGCATCGATCCCAGGGTGCCTGAGGCCTCGGCTGGTGCGGTCAGCGGCAGCAGACCCGAAGCGCCCCCGTGCGCCTGCACTGCTCAGAAGCTCCGTTACGGGTAGCGGACAGCCGACATCAGCGCACAAGGTAGCTGACTGCGACCATGAAATCACTGCGCGCACACTCCTCTCCGACATGTTCCCGTCGACTGGAGGACAGATGCGTCTCCGATCGTTCGTCACCGCAACACTGGCCGCCGTCCTGGCCGCCGGCGCGCTCACGCCGCCCGCACCGGCCGTGGCGGCCACCGCCGACCGCTGGGGCTTCGCGTACGTCAAGGACCCCACGGTGCCGGCCTGGACCGTGCTGGACACCAGCCGGCAGTGGGGTAGCTGGAAGACCGCGTTCCCGGCCGCCTGGGCCGACGGCATCAAGCTCGCGCCCGGCCGGTTCCAGGTCCGCTTCCCGCAGATAGGTGCCAGCTCACGGGGCGTGCCGCACGTGACCCCGGTGAACCGGACCGGTCACTACTGCGAGGTGGTCCGCTGGTTCCAGTCCGGCGCCGACGAGATCGTCGACGTGCAGTGCCACAAGCCGGGCGGCACGCGCGACGACACCCCGTTCACAGTGCTCTGGACGACCAGTTCGGGCGTGCTGCCGGCCGGCACCTCCCACGCGTACGTGCAGTGGACCAGCGGCCTGGTGGCGCAGTCGTACAACTCCACCGGTGTCGTGAACACGGTCGGGCCGGTGGGCGTCGGGCAGTACCTGGTGCGGCTGCCCGGGGTGGGACTGGCCGGAGTGCTCGCCGGCAACGTGCAGGTCACCGCCGTGCAGCCGAACGCCGGTCCCCGCCGCTGCAAGGTCTACTCCTGGAGCGCTGTCGGCACCGGCGTGCAGGTGTACGTCTTCTGCTACGACCAGGCCGGCGCGTTCATCAACACCGACTTCGTCCTCTCGTACCACCGTCGGCGGCCGGTGATCGGCTCCCTCGGCCCGCCCTCGTACTTCGGCTACCTGGGTACCGCCGTCGGCGGGCCGACAAACGACAACTCGGTGCTCGGTGTCGGTGCGAACACGGTGGCACCGTTGGCGCCCGCCGGCCGCTACCTGGCGACCTTCCCGCAGGTCGGCATCAAGGAGACGCACGCCCAGGTGGTGGCGCAGGGCGCTGGCAGCAACTACTGCCACCTCACCCAACCCTGGACGTACACCACCAACGCCGACGTCGACGTCATCTGCTTCGACAACACCGGCGCAGTCACCCCGCATCGCTTCCTGGCCACCTTCACCTCCCGGCTCTGACGTAGGGCCGCGCCGGCGGTGGCGGACCCGTTGCTGCCGGCGCGGTAAGGCCCCCCGGACGTCATCGCAGGAGCGGGGCGAGGCCATCGAGGAGGCGTTGGAGGCCGAACTCGAAGAGCGTGTCCAGGCTCCAGACCATGTCGTCGGCGGTGATGAAGCGGGCCATCAGCGGGAGCCGCCCGTCGGCCAGGACCGTGCCGATCCGTTCTCCGTGGGCCGCCATCCACTGGGTGTCAGTCAGGCCGCTGTCCTGCTCGGCCTGCGCCTCCTCGGCCAGGTTCACCGCCGTGCCGCGCACGTAGTTGGCCACCGTCACCGCCGCCGTGAACTGTGCGTTCAGGTCGAGCCCGCGCCCGTCCAGGGCCCGCATCGCGAACTCGGTGTGGGCCATGGCGTGCGGGGCCGGAAGTGGCCGGGTAAAGGAGAGTGCCTGGGCCAGCCAGGTGTGCCGCCGGTACATCGCCCACTGCAACCGGGCGAAGGCCTCCAGGCAGGCCCGCCAGCCATCGCGGTCCGGGGTGAGGGCCGGCGGCGGGTTGTCGGCCATGACCTCGTCGATCATGAACAGCACCAGCTCTTCGCGGTCGGCCACGTACCGGTAGATCGCCATTGTCGGAATGCCGAGCTGTCCGGCGAGCCGGCGCATCGACAGGCCGTGCAGCCCTTCGGCGTCGGCGATGGCCACGGCGGCGGCGACCACCTGCTCGCGGTCGGGGTCGGGTGCTCTACCCGCACCGGCCGCGGCGACCACGGTGCCGACGCCCCGCATGGGCTCAACGAGACCCCGTTCGCGCAGGGTTGCCAGAACCTTCGTCGCGGTCGCCATCGCGATCCCGTACTCGGCCATGAGCTGCCGGGTCGACGGGATCCTCGCCCCGGGCGCAAGCTCGCCCGACGCGATCCGGTCCGCGAGACCGGCGGCGATCCGGCGGTACGGCGGTTCCTCCACAGCAGCCTCCCGTGCACTAGTGCAGTCACGGTACCCGGTAGACGAATACGGGGGCCAGCCTCACTGTTACCGATTGCTAGTGCACTCATACGCTGTACGACATGACTGATTTCGCTCTTCTGACGTCGCTTCGCAGGACCCACGATGGCCCGGCGACCGCGCTGGACGGCGCCACCATCGGCATCGCCGCGGGCAGTTTCACTGCCTTCCTGGGCCCCGGAGGAGGTCCGGGCGGGAGCAGCAGCGCCCACGACCCGGTCGCTGCCTCGTACGCCGACACCGTCGTCTTTCGAGGAGCGATGTCATGAGTCTGCTCCGACGTGGTCAGCAGGGCCATGGCCTGGATGTGGCCGCGGAGAACACTCACGACGCCCGGATCAACGTCATTGACGCGTTGCGCGGGATTGCGCTGCTGCTCATCCTGCTGGTCAACGTGTCGTACTTCAGCTCCGGATACGCCTTCCAACTGGTCAGCGATCCGGCGTACGGTGCGCTCGACCGGCTTGTCGCAGGTGCGGTCGAACTGCTGCTCGCAATGAAGGCGTACCTGCTGTTCTCATTCCTGTTCGGCTACAGCTTCACCCTGCAACTCGACTCGGCGGCCCGGCGTGGGGCGGCCTTCGGCCGGTCGTTCCTGCGTCGACTGTCCGGGTTGTTCGTGCTCGGGGCACTACACGCGGTGCTGCTGTTCCACGGCGACATCCTCACCACGTACGCGTTGCTCGGTCTCGTGCTGCTCGCCGTTCGGCGGGTCGAGCCGCGCTCCGCCTTGCGTGCGGCGGCGATCATCGTGGGTGTTCTCGCGTTCGTGGTAGGTCTGGCCGCGGCTCTTGGTGCCGCGGTGGTCCCGGATCAGGCCGCCGCGGTCGTCGCCGGTGCGCGTTCGACGGAGGCCCTACGCGGCGGGTTCGATGATGTCGTCCTGGAGCACCTGCGCTCGTTGCCGGCGATGCTCGGCGCACTTGCCGTGCAAGGGCCCTTGGCCTTCGCCGCGTTCCTCGTCGGACTGGCCGCTGGCAGGCACCGGTTGCTCGCCGCCGCGCACACCCGGGAGAACCTGCTGCGCCGATGCGAGCGGGTCGGCTATCCGGTTGGCCTGGCCGGCGCCACCGTGTTCGCGATCGGCGGCGGCACGGCGAACATGACGGGACTGCTGGTCAGCATCGTCACCGCGCCGTTCCTCGCGGCGGCCTACGCCGCGACTCTGCTACGTCTGTTCACGCGGCGTCCGCGCGTCGCGAACGCGTTGGCACCTGCGGGACGCATGGCGTTGACGAACTACCTGGGCCAGTCGCTCATCTGCGTGCTCGTCTTCACCGGTGTAGGGCTGGGGCTGGCCGGCCGCACCTCGCCAGCGCAGACGCTGCTCATCGCCCTGACCATCTTCGTGGTACAGGTGGCTGCCAGTTGGTGGTGGATGCGACGCTTCCGGTACGGCCCGTTCGAATGGGCGTTGCGCGCCTGGACCCACGGCAGGCGACCCGCCATGCGACGGTAGGCCCGACAGCTCTCAACCGGCTGCGCGCAGCCGGACGGCGATCCGCACCAGCACCACGAGGACGCCGCCGACGCGGCGAGTACGAGACGGCGGCCGTCAGCCGCCGGAGGGCCGGTGTGCGGCACTGGCGGCCGAGATCCGATGACGACCGAACGGCCCGACGGTCAACCCTCCGCGGGAGGGTTGACCGCCGGGCCGCCCCGGTGACGAGCCGCTCGCGGCGGCCCGCTGGTCAGCCGGTCAGAGGCCTGCGGCGTGCGCGGCGGCGGTGCCGCCGACCACAGGTAGGACGATGTTGCTGCTCTTCAGCGCGACCTGCAGGTTCGCGGCGGTGGTGTCCGCCTGGCTGGAGTACTGCGGGTAGCTGGCCACGATGATCACGCCGATCCGGTGGCCGGGCTTGAAGACGTAGTCCTCCGGCAGCAGCGGGAAGCTGAAGTTGTACGACTCCCCCGGCACCAGCGGCACGGCGACGCGGATGGACTGCCGGTTCTGGGCGTCCATGATGCCCTTGGTGACCAGCTCGTAGTCGGCGGTGGCCACCCGCTTCGCCGTCTGCTTGTAGCAGCCGTCATCGGTCGGGCTGCTCTCGCCCCAGCAGTCCGACGTGTCCAGGGTGATGATCCCCTCGCCGGAGGCGCGGTGCGCGACCCGCTCGTCGGTGCCGTAGTCGACCAGGATCGCCCCGAGGTTGGTGTCGGTCTGGTCGGCGGAGGCCCGCAGTTGCACTGTGGGTGTGCCGGAGATGTGCAGTGGCGCGGTGAGCGGCGCGGAGAGGAAGGCCAGCCGGTTGGGCTGCACCACGTCCGGGTTGAGGATCATGGTGTTCTGGCTCTGCGTGCGGCTGTCCTGGAACGCCCCGGTCGCCGGCTTCGCGGTGGGCACCAGCCCGAGACCGCCCGCGCCGGTGGTGCCGGGCTGCAGGAACACCTCGGTGTCGGCCTTGCCGGGGATCGGCCAGTCGGCGTGGGTCTCCCACACGTCGGCGGCACGCTCCAGGTCCACCCGGGGCTCGTCCATGATGCCGTTGGCGACGCCCTGCAGCCAGAAGTCGAACCACCGGTGCAGCGTCGACACCCACACCGCGCGGCGCGAGTCGAACGGGTCGACGTGGCCCTCCTGCGACAGCCACAGCTTGCGCGGCACGTTGTTCTCCGCCAGGGCGTACCAGAACTTGCTGAAGTGGTCCGGCCGGACGTTGTCGTCGTTGAGGCCGTGGTAGAGCAGCACGCTGGCGGTGACGTTGGGAACCTTCTTGACGTAGCTGCGCTCGTTCCAGAAGGACGTGTAGTCGCCGTGCTCGTCGCCGTCGGCGGCACCTATCGCGTCGCGTACCGGCTTGCAGTAGTCCCGGCGCTCCGGGTTGGTGACCGTGTTGGCCAGCGACGACACGTAGCTGTTGCCACGGGTGACCACGCCGTTGCTGCGCACGTAGTCGTAGTACTCGGTCGGCCCGCTGATGGGCACGACAGTGGTCAGGCCCTTCACGCCGGTCACCGCCGTGGCCATGGCCAGCGAGCCGTCGTACGACTTGCCGATCATCCCCGTCTTGCCGTTGTGCCAGTCCGCCTTGACGACCTCGCCGGCGGCGTTACGGGCGGTGGCCCGGCCGTTGAGCCAGTTGATGGCCTGCTTGGCGCTCAGGTTGTCCTGGTTGGCGTTGGTGGTGGGGCAGCCGGTGGAGTTGTTGGTGCCGACCATGTCCAGCAGGATGACCGCGTAGCCGCGCGGCACGAAGTAGTTGTCGTAGAACAGCGGCCACTTGTCGAGCAGTCCGTCGCCGTCGAGGTCCGCCTTGCATTCGGACTCGTTGCCTCGGCAGACGGTCGAGTAGTAGGGGCTCGCGTCCATCACCACCGGGGCCTTGAGCCCCTGCGCGGTGGCCGCCGGCCGCATCAGGTCGAACGCGATGATGTCGCGCAGACCGTCGTTGTCGCTGTCGAAGGTGGAGTCGATGAACAGGCGTTCCCGGATGGCGTCGGCGTAGCCGAACACCGGCTGGGTGACGCCGTCCTGGACGACTATCGACGGCGGGCCGTCCGCCGCCAGCGCCTGCGGCGCCGCGCCGAGGGCGGCGAGCACAGTCGCGGACAGTACGGCCACGCCTGTGCGCCAGCGCGTTCCCACTGTAGGCATGCATTCTCCTTGATGTGTCCGAGGCTGCGTACGCTACGAGCCGGTTGTCTGTGCCACCACCTGCACGTGTAGGAACTTCGCCGGGTGTGGTTCGACGGGCTGCGTCTCTCGCCCGGCGGGCAGGCGCGCGCCGGGCACGGGAAGACCTCGGTGCGACGCCGACCGGTGCCGGGTCGGCGTCGCACCGAGGTGTCTGGGTGACGAGACTACGGCTGGCCGGCCAGCACCAGTTCCCGCAGCCGCCGGTCGAGTGTCGGGGCGTCCAGGCCGCCCGGCCAGCCGCGGAGCAGGGCGCCACCCTTGGCCACCAGCACGACGGTCGGCGGTTCCCGCACGGCGTACGAACGCCAGATCGTCTGCTGGTCGTCCAGGACGACCGGGTACTCCACCCGGTGGTTGCGGAGGTAGTCCTGGACCTCGTCGGCCTGGTCCGCGCCGGCCACGCCGACGAAGACCACCCGGTCCCGGTAGCTGCGGGCCAGCTCACTGAGGGCGGCCTGGTTGCTGGCGCAGGTGGTGCACCAGGAGTTGAAGAAGGTGAGCACGACGGGACGCTGCGCCCACAGCTCGGCGGCGACGAATGGTGTGCCGTCGGTCAACGCGCCGGTGAACGCCGGGGCGGCCGGGGCGGTACCGGGCGCCGGGCGCAACGCCAGGTCGGTGGGGACCGGCCCGGGCAGCTCCGCCGCCCCTCCGGCGGGCGTCGGCGCGGGCACGGGCTCTGGCGTGCTGCATCCGCCCAGCAGCGCCGCCGCCAGCAACAGCGGCAGAAGTGCCCGCCTCATGACGGGACCACCGCGACCAGCGCCGGGCCCTCACTGCTGTCCGGCGTCAGGTCGAGCGCCGGCCGGCCGTCCACCTCCAGCCGGTAGGAGGTTCGCTGCGGCACGCGCACACCGACGGCGAACTCGCAGTAGGTGGGCAGGCGTTCGACCCCCAGGTCCTCGGCGAAGGCGGCCACCGCGGTCCCCGCCGGCAGCTGCCCGCTGGCCAGCGCCGCTCCGTCCGGGTCGAGCACACGGAACGGCGCCCGGTTGTGAAAGTGCTGGTACGGACCGGTGCCGGCGCAGTCCACGCCAGCGGCCCGGATGTTGATGTCGCGAACCAGGACCCGGACGGTCGTCGGATCGACAGCCTCCTGGGCGGCGCCGACGGTGGCGCAGCCGGTCGCGCCGGCCAGCAGCAGGGGCAGCAGAGTCGTGATGCTTCGCCGCACGTCATCCTCCTTCCGTCCGCCTGCCGGGTCCGTGGCGGTCTACCGCCGCGGACCCGGCAGGAACGGGGTCAACCTCGGGCGCAGGTCAGGACTTCTCGACCCGGCACTGCTTGGTCACCGTCTTCGTCGGGTCGCTCTCCGAGGTCGCGGTGAGCTTCACGAAACCGGTGTTCGCGGCGGCGGCGGTGGCACCCACCGACACGGTGACAGTGGTGGCCTTGCCGAACTGCGCGGTGGCGAGCTGGTTGGGCAGCCAGGTCCGCCAGCCCTTGCCGGCCACCTCCGCCGACAGGCGGTAGACGTCCGACTTCAGGTACGGAGTGACGTTCTCCGGGTGCTGCTGCCCGCCGGCCGAGTAGGTACCGGTGTTGGTCAGCTCGAACGAGCAGGTCACCCCGCGGTTGGTCGGCTTGCCGCCGCTGCTCACCTCACCCTTGCCCAACAGCACGCCGTGGCTGCTCGGCCCACCGGTGCCGTCCAGCGAACGCACCGCGACGGTGTAGGAGAGCGAGCCGGACGAGTCCCGCTTGAGGTCGATGATGTAGAAGTGCAGTCGGTTGGCCTCGTCGACGTACTCGTACTGGCTGCCGGTGTCCGCGCCGGCGTGGAACAGCGCGTCGGAGAGCTGCCGGTAGTCGCCCATGGTGATCTTCTGCGGGGTGCCGTCGGGCCGGTAGAAGTCGATCATGTCGATGTCCTGCGGGTTGGCGTCCACCACCCACTGGAACGGCGCGCTGTCGGCGTTCTTCGTCTTGCTCAGCAGCACGCCGCTGTCCGGGGTGAAGGAGTCCGCGCCCATCCGGTCGACGACCTCGACCGTGTAGTTGTTGAAGTTGCCACCGTCGCACAACGGGTCGGTGCTGACCCCACAGGTCGGCGACAGGTCCTTGTTCAGCGCGATGTTCACGCCGCTCAGACCCTTCGGGCCGGCGTCGACCGCCCGGGCCGTGACCTGCGCGACCACCAGGCCCGAGGAAGCCAGCGACTCCCGCGACAGCCGCAGCACGTGCTCCTCACCGAGCAGGCCGATCTTGAGCTTGTCCCGCACTGTGTGCAGCGAGCCCATCGAGCCGCCGTTGGTCGGCGGGATCTGCCAGCGGGTGTGCGGACCGCCCGGGCCGTTGAACGACCCGCGCGACATCATGCTCCAGATCCCGGTGTACGCCCTGCGCAGCGGCTCGCCGTACGGGTTGTTGTAGTTGTCGCCGATGCCCAGCAGGTGGGTCAACTCGTGGGCGTAGACGCCCATGCCGGAGCTCTCCCCCTGCGTCGAGGAACCGCCGCCGGCGTTCGGCCACAGCGTCGCCGCCGCCTTCCACGAGGTCCAGTCCACGTAGCGGGTCTTCGCCCAGTTCGGCAGGTTGGGGTCCGGCGGGCCCCAGGCGTCCGGCACGTCCTCCTTGTTCTGGAAGATCATCTGTCCGAACTCCTGCCAGGTCGACGACTCGTCCTGGCCGGCGCTGAGGATGAACACCAGCTCGTACTGGTTGGCGACCTCCTCGCCAACGGCGGCCCGCCAGGCGCCCAGCCCGTCGGTGCGGATGTTCTTGCCGCACACGTCCCCGCTCGGGCAGGCGCCCGGGTTGAAACCATTGTCCAGCCCGTACTGGTAGGACTTGGCCGGCATCTGGTAGGGCCCGAACCCGGTGAGGTCGACGCCGTAGCGGCCGTTGGAGTCCTGCATCCAGTACTCGTGCAGCGTGTGGCCCTTGTTGAGGGTGTTCGGAG
This sequence comes from Micromonospora sp. NPDC048947, assembly GCF_040649495.1. Lineage (NCBI taxonomy): Bacteria > Bacillati > Actinomycetota > Actinomycetes > Micromonosporales > Micromonosporaceae > Micromonospora > Micromonospora sp. NPDC048947. The sequence goes on along the minus strand of NZ_JBEZFO010000004.1, from coordinate 398,548 downwards.
TGTTCAGGAAGTCCTGGTAGAACTTCGGCACGTCCGCCCGGGGAATGTTCGTCGCGACGGACTGCGGGTTGCCGAAGACCGTCGAGCGGGCCCGCTGGGAGACCGCGAACGTCTCGTCCGGATAGTCGAGCGCCACCAGGGCGATCTTGAAGTTGCGGACCGAGCCGGACACGCTCGGGTCGGCCCAGTTCTTGCCGGGCACGGCCTTGTAGTCATTCCAGGTCATCGTGTCTGGGTTCTGCCAGGCCTGCGGGTCGAGGACCTGGAACGGCGCGGTGCCGCCGGCCGGGTTGGCCGGGGCCGCGGCGGCCTGCGCCGCGCCGGTCGCCACGAGCGTGGTCACCACGGCTGCGGCCAGCACGGCCCGCCTCAGCCGGGTGCGGTGGGGGGTAGCACGGTGCACGGAACCACCTCTCGTCGGAGGGAACGCGGCGCTGGCGTCCCGGTGGGGGTGCCGTGGAACATCTGTCAGCAGGCCGCGCAGCGAATCTAGGAGTACGGGCCGGTGCCGGTCACTGTGCAGATGTCGGCAGGTGGGCCTACGACTTCCGACACCTGAATGACCGGCGCCCACCCGCAGATCAGTCACTGCCGGCCCCGGAAGTCGGATCGGCCGCTGTCGCGAGGGCCCGCAGCACGTCACGGCGCACCCGGTCGACGGCAGACCCGGACAGCGGTCCGCGCGGTGGGCGGCACCGCCCACCGAACCGTCCGGCGCACTCCATGGCGAGCTTGACGGCCTGCACGGCTTCCGGCCGAGAGGCCCAACCGAGGATCGGGTGCAGCTCGGCGTAGAGCGGCAGCGCCCGGCCCAGGTCGCGGTCGACGCACAGCTCGTACAGGCGCACCGCCTGGCGGGGCAGCGCGTTGGGCAGGGTGGCGACCCATCCGGTGGCACCACACAGCACCAGTTCGAGCACCACGTCGTCGGCGCCGACCAGCACGTCGATGTGCGGGCAGAGATCCCGCAGGCGATGCAACCTGCGTACGTCGCCGGTGACCTCCTTAACCGCGACGATCCCGTCGATCTCGGCGACGGTCGCCAGCAGGTCCGGCGTGAGGTCCAACCCGGTGTCGTTCGGGTCGTTGTGGGCGACCACCGGCAGGCCGACCGCCGCCACCTCCCGGTAGTGGGCGACCACGTCGGCGGCGCGAGCGGCGGGTGCGTCGGGCGGCAGCGCGAGCACGCCGTGCGCGCCGACCGCGGCGGCCTGCTCCGCCCAGCGACGGGCCTGCCTGCTGCCGTAGCCACCGACGCCGGGCACCACCACGCAGCCGGGTGGTGCGGCCTGCACCGTGGCCCTCACCACGGCGGCCCGCTCGTCGTCGGAGAGGGCCCGGTACTCCCCCATCGACGCGCACGGCGCGACCCCGTTGCACCCCTCGGCGGCGAGCCAACGGACGTGTTCCTGGAGCTTGTCGAAGTCGACCGACAGGTCGGCGCGAAACGGCGTGGTGATGGCGACCAGCACGCCCTGCCAGGGCCTACCAGATCCCACTCGGCAATCCCTCCCCACCGGCGCCGCCCGTCATCCCACCCGCACCGTGCGCGGCGGCGCTGGTGCGATCCGTACCGGAACCCTAGGAACGTCTGTCGCCCCGGTCTTCGGACAGATGCCGGAACCGTCGCGATACCGGCCGTCTTTTTGTCGTGACTTCGACAGTGGACCTTGCGCGATGACCCACCCGCACCGGAGGGTAAGGACTGGCGGTCGCGCGATCCCTGTCACGCAGCGCAACCTGGGGAGTTACATGCACGGTGAGCTCCAGCGAATCGTCGACGCCGTCGCCGCCCGGGTGGGACGACCCGCCCTCATCGAGGACCGGCGACAGCGGGTGGTCGCCTACAGCGAGCACGACGGCCCGATGGACGACGTCCGCCGGACGTCGATCCTGCGCCGGCAGACGACGCCGGAGGTGATCGCCTGGTTCCGGGGCATGGGGGTGCTCACGGCGCACGCGCCGGTCCGCACCCCCGCGTGCGCCGAGCTGGACCTGCTGGCGAGGGTCTGCGTGCCGATCCGACACGACGACCTGCTGCTCGGGTTCGTCTGGTTCATCGATGACGACGGTTCGATGACCGACGCCGACATCGCCACCGCGACCGGCCCCTTCACCGACCTGTCGCTGGCCCTGTACCGGGAGAACCTGCTCGGTGAGCTCGCCGCGCAGCGGGAGACCGAGGCCACCCGCACCCTGCTGGTGGAGAGCCGGCAGGCGCGCGAGCACGCGGCGCGGGCGCTGCTGGAAGAGGGCGTGGTGGTCGCCGACGGGCTGACAGTCGCGCTCGTCGCCCAGCTCGTGCCGGCCGCCGGACGCCAGCCCGACGAGGTGGCCCGGATCGCCCTGGAACAGGCCCTGGTCACCACCCGCCGGTGGATCGGGGTGCGGGAGACGCTGCACCTGGTCTGGCACGACCACGGTGTGCTGCTGGTCTGCGGCGACCGGGTCGCCGGCCGCCCCTCACCGGAGGCCTCCGCGGGGCACCTCAGCGACGCGCTGCGCACCGCGACCCGGGGCCTGGCCTCGGTGGAGCGGACGGTCACCGGGATCGGTCAGCCGCGCGCCGGGCTGGCCAGCGCCGTGGAGTCCTATCAGGAGGCCGCGCACGCCGCCCGCGTCGGTACGCAACTGCCCGCGCTGGGCGGGGTGGTCTCCTGGGCCGGCCTGGGCATCTACCGGGTGCTGTCCCAACTGGACAGCCAGCACCTCGACGTCGCTGGCGTCCATCCCGGACTGGAGCGGCTGCTGCGCGACGACGCCCACCAGGTGTTGCTGGAGACCCTGGAGGCCTACCTCGACCTGGCGGGCAACGCGCACGCCACCGCCGAGAAGCTCCGACTGCACCGGACGACCCTCTACTACCGGTTGCAACGGGTGGAGCAGCTCGCCGGGACCGACCTCAAGGACGGCAACGAACGGCTGTGCCTGCACCTGGCCATGAAGCTCGGTCGGCTCACCGGCCATTACCGCACGTCGTGACGTCGCCGCTCGGCCCTGGCTGCCACTGTGGACGGCAGCGGCATCCGGGCGCCCGTGGGGAGGTCTTCGACGTTCCTCGTCACACGAGGCGGGTCATCCAGCCGTACGGGTCGGCGGCCCGGCCGTACTGGATGTCGAGCAGGTGGCGGCGCAGCCGCATGGTCACCGAGTCCTCCGCGCCGGCCTTAGGGGCCGTCACCTCGCCGCCCTCCCAGACCAGGCGCCCGACCGGCGTGACAACGGCGCCGGTGCCACAGGCGAACACCTCGGTGATCGCGCCGGAGGCCACACCCTCCTGCCATTCCCGGATCTCCACCGGGCGCTCCTCGACCTCCAGGCCCAGACCCTTGGCGAGGACGAGGATCGACCCCCGGGTGACGCCCTCGAGGATCGTGCCGAGTTCCGGGGTGATGATCCGGCCGTCGGCCGTGATGAAGTAGAGGTTCATGCCACCGAGCTCCTCCACGTAGCGGCCCTCGGCGGCGTCCAGGAAACAGACCTGCTCACAGCCGTGCTCGGCGGCCTCGACCATCGGCGCCAGGCTGGAGGCGTAGTTGCCGCCGCACTTCGCCTCGCCAGTGCCGCCCCGGGCCGCCCGGGTGTACTCGGTGGAGAGCCAGATGGAGACCGGCTTGACGCCACCGGAGAAGTACGCGCCGACCGGGCAGGCGATCACCATGTAGGTGATCTCCTGCGCCGGGCGGACCCCCAGGAACGGCTCGGACGCGAACATGAACGGCCGCAGGTAGACGCTGTATTCGTCCTCGTCCGGCACCCACACCTGATCGGCGCGGACCAGCCCTTCGACCGAGGCCATGAAGTCCGGCACCGGCAGTTCGGGCAGTGCCAGCCGCCGGGCGGACCGGGCGAAGCGCTCGCCGTTGGCTTGCGGTCGGAACGACCAGATCGAGCCGTCGCGGTGCCGGTACGCCTTCATCCCCTCGAAGATCTCCTGGGCGTAGTGCAGTACGGCCGCCGCCGGGTGCATGAGGATCGGACCGAAGGGGATGATCTCGGAGTCCTGCCAGCCGCCGTCCGGCCTCCACACCGCCCGTGCCATGTGGTCGGTGAAGTACCTGCCGAACCCCGGATTCGCCATGATCTCGGCTCGCCGCTGCGCGCTCGCCGGGCTCGGATTCTGGTGCAACGGGAACGACAGGCTCATCGCCGGGTCCTCTCCATGGCCGCATCCCTGGGCGCTCAGGTCACCGAGAACGATCACGCAGGGGACGATTGTCGGGTGACAGGGTGCAGAATACCGACCGTGTCGTCGCCGACAGTAGACAGACTGCGGCGACTCGGAGGGACGGTGCGGCCACCCCACCGGGTCGTTACGCCATCGACCTGGCCACCCTCCCGCGGCCGGTCGATCCCCCAACTTTCCGGGATCTGTAAACAACCCTTGATATTAAAGGTTACGAACGTCAATATGTGGAGGTCGCGGGTCGTCGAAGCCTGGGGAGCGAGCCATGAGAAGCCGTCGAATTTTCGCAGTGGTAGCCGGGGCGGCGATGACCGTCACGGCCGCCGTCGCCTTCGTCCCCAGCAGCATGGCGGCCGTGCCCTCGGCCAACGCCGTCCCGTTGGTCGCGTGCACCGCCCCCACCTGGGCCGAAGGACCCACCTACCAGTCGGGCGCCCAGGTCACCTACGGCGGCCGGCTCTACCAGGCGCTGGTCACCCACACCGCGCACCCCGGCGCCGGCTGGAACCCCGCAGCGACCCCATCGCTCTGGCGTGACCTCGGCGCGTGCTCGGGCACCACGCCTCCGCCCACCACGCCGCCACCCACGACCCCGCCCCCCACCACGCCACCACCGACCACCCCTCCCCCCACCACACCGCCGCCAACCGGTGGGACCTGCGCCGTGAAGTCGCGGCCCACCGGCAAGGTGTTGCAGGGCTACTGGGAGAACTGGGACGGGGCCTCCAACGGCGTCCACCCCGGCCTCGGCTGGATCCCGATCACCGACAGCCGGCTCACCCAGCACGGCTACAACGTGATCAACGCGGCGTTCCCGGTCATCCGCTCGGACGGCACGGTCCTCTGGGAGAACGGCATGGACGCCGGCGTGAAGGTGGCCACCCCGGCCGAGATGTGCCAGGCCAAGGCGGCCGGCGCCACCATCCTGATGTCGATCGGCGGGGCCGCCGCCGGCATCGACCTGAGCTCCGCCGCTGTCGCCGACCGGTTCGTCGCGACGATCGTGCCGATCCTGACTGCCTACCACTTCGACGGCATCGACATCGACATCGAGACCGGCCTGACCGGCAGCGGCAACATCAACACCCTGTCCACGTCGCAGGCCAACCTGATCCGGATCATCGACGGCGTGCTGGCCCGGATGCCGTCGAACTTCGGCCTGACCATGGCACCGGAGACGGCGTACGTCACCGGCGGCAGCGTGGTCTACGGCTCGATCTGGGGCTCGTACCTGCCGATCATCAAGAAGTACGTGGACAACGGCCGGCTCTGGTGGCTGAACATGCAGTACTACAACGGCAGCATGTACGGCTGCGCCGGCGACTCGTACCCGGCGGGCACCGTGCAGGGCTTCACAGTGCAGACGCAGTGCCTCAACAACGGGCTCACCATCCAGGGCACCACCATCCGGGTGCCGTACGACAAGCAGATCCCGGGCCTGCCGGCGCAGAACGGGGCGGGCGGCGGCTACATGTCCACGTCGTTGGTCACGCAGGCCTGGAACTCCGTGCCCGGCCTGAAGGGCCTGATGACCTGGTCGGCGAACTGGGACGGGTCGAAGGGCTGGACCTTCGGCGACAACGTGAAGCGCCTACAGGGCCGCTGACGGGTCCTGACGCCGGGCCCACCGCCAGCCGGTGGGCCCGGCGCTTCGCTGTCGAAAGGTCGGCACCGGAACCGTTCCACCGCCGGCACGCGCTGTTCGCACTCCGCGGGCCCCGCTTCCGGGCGCCCGTCGTGGGTCATTTCTCAGCAGTGGCTCGACTGTGCACCACCAACTCGTCGATCTCCAGCCGGCCGACGCGCAACTCCCGCACTACCGCCCGACGGATCGCGAGCCGCCCGATGACCAGCGCCCCGACGGCCACGGCCCCGACGGCCAGCGCCCCCACGGCGAGGGCACCGAGCGACGCCGCCCCAGCAGCCCTCGCGCCGGTAGCCGCCGCGCCCGTCGCCACCGCGCCGTCGGCGCGCGTCCCGGTCAACCGCATCAGGCTCACGTTTCGCTTCATCGCCCCATTGTCCGCGTACCGCCGGCTTGGTGCCGAATGTCAGCGTTGGCCCTGTCGGCGGTCCTGACTGGTGCACGACGAGCCGCCCGGGCGACGACGTGCTCAAGAGCCCCTTGCACTGAAACCGCTGCACCGGTCGGGGTGGTCTCTTAGGCTGCGTGGGCGGGACGCCCGGTTCGGCGAGTGCGTCGCGGTGGCGCCGTACGTGCTGGTCGGGGTGCTCCTCTCGGCGGCTTGGCGGTACCCACTGCCTCAGTCGGCACGGGGGCTGGCGCGACGGCGCCTGAGGCGCCGGTCTGTTCGCCGTCGGCGGCCGACCCCGGCTACCGGTGAGGAGCACCGATGACGCAGCGGCAACAGGACCGCCCGGAAATCGTCGTCGGACTGGTGGCAACCCCGCCGGATCACCCGGCTCGGGTGGCAGCGCGGCTCACGACGGAGCTGGCCAGCGGGCTCGCCGAGCGGGTTGACACGGACGTGCGGTGGATCGTCCGGGAAGGCTGGGGCGAAGTGGCGCCGCGCCGCGACGGTGGTGTTGAGGCGCTACTCGATGATCTCGCTCAGCGGCGTGCCGACGACCAGTGGGACGTCGCCATCTGCCTGACCGACCTGCCGCTGCATGCCGAGCGGGTGCCGCTGGTCGCGCAGGCCTCCGCTCGGCGTCGAGTCGCGGTGCTGTCCCTGCCCGCGCTGGGACTGCACCAGCTGCGAGCGGCCCGCGCGGCCGTTCCGGATCTGGTGAGCCGGCTGCTGACCGAGGCTTCCGACCAGCGGGTGCCGCCGGCCGGCTGGGCGCCGGCCGAGACGGCAGGCCGGGTTCCCGCCGTCCACCGGGTGGTCGGCGAGGCCGACACCGGTGAGCAACGCTACGTTGCCTCGCGGCTCATCGGCCGGTTACGGCTCTTGATCGGCATGGTTCGAGCCAACCGTCCTGGTCGTGCCCTGCTGGGCCTGTCGAAGCTGCTGGTCGGCGCGTTCGGCACGGCCGCGTTCGCGCTCACCACGGACACCATCTGGCAGATGGGCGACGCGCTCGGCGGACTCCGGCTCGCCGTGATCATGCTGCTCGGGCTAGCAGCGTTGGTGGCCTGGCTGATCGTCGCCCACGACTTGTGGGAGAAGCCGAGCCGCGAGACGCCGGCCGAGCTGGCACGGCTGTTCAACCTGGGTACGATCCTCACCCTCGCTCTGGCCACGGTGCTGTCCTACGTGGTGTTGCTCGTGGGAACGGTGCTGGTCGGGGCACTGCTGATCGACACGTCAGTGCTCGAACAGACGTTGCAGCGCCCGGTCGACGTCACCGACTATCTGACGCTCGCCTGGATCACCAGCTCGCTGGCCACCGTCGGCGGCGCGATCGGCTCCGGGCTGGAGAACGAGGACACGGTTCGGGCTGCCGCCTACGGCTATCACCCACAACCCGATGGCTGGCGGGACGAAGAGAGCGGGATGCCGGCAGAGTAGTTCGGCAGCCGGAACCGGCGATCGGCTTCGGCCAGGCGCAGTCCTTCCGAGAACCGCTGGTGGCCCCGTCGGGGCCTCGGTTCAAGGCTGATACTGACCACGGGTGCGGGGCAGCCACTGGGGATGGCGGTCGCGGAGGTAGCGAACCATTCCCTCGCGCAGGTCGCAGCGCAGATCCCAGGCGCTGGCGCCGTCGGCGGCCGAGGCCTGCACCTGGATGACCGCTGTCTGCGGGGTGGAGTCGACCATCTGGAGCACCCACTGGTCGCGATCCCACAGCGGTGAGGACTCGACCAGCCGGCGCGCTTCCTGGCGTAGGTCGTCCAGGTCCGCGGTGTGGTCGACATGGATCTGGACTTTGCCGATGACCCGAGACTCGTTCCGGGTCCAGTTCTGAAACGGCCGCTCGGTGAAGTACGTGGTCGGCAGGATGAGCATCCGCTCGTCCCAGAGCCGGATCACCACGTTGGTCAGCTTCACCTCCTCAACCCGGCCCCATTCGCCGTCGACGACCAGTACGTCGCCGACGTGCAGACCGTCGGCGAAGGCGACCTGGACACCGGCGAACGCGTTGCCGAGCGCGGTACGGGCCGACAGGCCGATCAACGCGCCGACCACCCCCGCCGACGTCAACACGGAGACGCCGAAGAGACGCACCGGCCGAAAGGTGATCAGGATCAGGCCGATCGCGATGATCGTCACCACGGCGACGGTGAGCCGCCGCACTGGGCGGATCTGCGTCCGGGCCCGCCGGACCCGCCGGCTGGCGACCGCGCTGCCCGGGAGCCGACTGAACGCGACCGCCTCGGCGACATGCAACGCCTTGATCACCAACCATGCTCCGGACAGCACCAGAGCGACCAGGACGACGTGCCGCAGATGATGCTGCCACCCGACCGGGCTCGACGGCAGCGCGTAGTACAACGCCCCAACCAGCAACAGCGTCGCTGCCGGGCGGCGGCAGGCATGCCGCAGCGGCTCCAGCAGCCACCGGTAACGACCACGGGCTACCCGGCGGACGACCAGTCCGGAGATCAGGTCCACGACCACCGCCGTCGCCAGCGCGGTCACTACGATCAACGCGGTACGCATCAGAGGCCGGTCACCGTAATCCCGACGCCAGCTTCCCCCAGCTCACTGCCCAGTCCACGTGCTCAGGGTGCCACCCCGGCCAGGGGCGGGCGGCCAACATCGACGAACAACCGCCGGCTGGCATCGATGGCTTTCCGTCGCCGCCGAGACTCCACGGACGATCCAGTCCAACCCATGGTCGGCGTAGTTTGCCGGCAGGCACCACATCGACTTAGTCTGGACGGTATGGTCCAGTTCATAGCACGGGCGGCAGCGGGGTCACGGCCACGCGGCCGCCACTCGGGGAGAGGCGCGTGGCGGTGATCACACGTGGCTTCGGTGGCCGCAGACGCGACGACACCGACCTCCCACCCGGCCAGTACCGCACTGACGACTTCCCGGTGCTGTCGGCGGGACCCACACCGCGCATCGGGCTCGACGCCTGGGAGCTCGCCGTCGTCACCGAGACCGGCGAGCGGAGCACGTGGTCATGGACGGAGTTCACCGCCCTTCCCGCCGACGAACCGACAGTGGACATCCATTGCGTCACGCACTGGTCGAAATTCGGCACGCGCTGGCGAGGCGTCTCCATAGACACCTTGCTGGCCGACGTCGAGACGGCCGCCGAGTACGTCGTCGCCCACTCCTACGGCGGCTACACCACGAACATCCCGCTTGAGGACCTTGTCGACGGCCAGGCCTGGGTGGCGTACGAGTTCGACGGTGAGCCGCTGGTTCCGGTGCACGGCGGGCCAGCTCGTCTGCTCGTTCCTCACCTGTACTTCTGGAAGAGCGCGAAATGGCTGCGCGCTCTGGAACTGCGTCTCGACGACGAGCCCGGGTTCTGGGAGACGGCCGGCTACCACAACTACGGGGACCCATGGCGCGAGCAGCGTTACCTGGCAGACTGACCTGGCTGCCGGCGACTGTCGCGGCCACCCGCGCGGAGACTGCGACGGCGCGGACCCTGGTCCTCGACGTCGACGGCTGGACACGTCACGTGCCGGGCCAGCACGTCGACGTCCGGTTGACCGCTCCCGACGGCTACACGGCGTACCGCAGCTACTCGATCTCGTCCGCCCCGGGGCCCGACCGCCTCGAGGTGACCGTCCAGACGGTGCCCGACGGTGAGGTCTCGCCGTATCTCGTCGACGTTGCGGAGCCGGGTGACCAGCTCGAGATCCGTGGGCCGCTCGGCGGTTGGTTCGTACGCCGACCCGGTGATCCGCGCCCGGCGTTGCTGATCGGCGGCGGATCCGGCGTGGCGCCCCTGATGTCGATGGTCCGTGCGGCGACGGCTCCCACCAGGCTGATCTACTCGACCCGATCCCCGTCGGATGCCCTGTTCACGGCGGAGCTTGCGACAGCAGAGGCCGCGGGCGATTCTCCTGTCGCCGTCACCCACGTCTACACCAGGGTCGCGCCCCCCGGCTGGCCGACCCCACCTCGACGACTCGACGCGGACACCCTCGCCCGCGTCACCTGGCCCGGTGCTGCCGATGTTGTCGCCTTCGTCTGCGGGCCAACCGGGTTCGTCGAGACCGTGGCCGACCTTCTCGTGGCCACCGGCCACAACCCCGGGAACATCCGCACCGAACGCTTCGGACCCAGCGGAGGATGACCACGTCGAGCACCACAGAGAATCCGAACAAGCACGGCGGAGCGAGAGTCAGGAGCGACGATGGCGAACAACGCTGAGGACATGGTCACGTTGACCAGCACCGAGCAGGACTCGGGTGGCTCGAAACTGCCGGCAACCACCCCGCCCGACGCGGAAGACATCGTCATCACCAACGACAGCGCGCACGGCATCTACGAGGCCGCCGTAGGGGGCCAGACAGCCGCAGGGCTCGTCTACAGCGAGGTGGGAAGCCGCGTCATACTGTCGGCGACGTCCGTGTTCCCCGAGTTCCGGGGCAAGGGAGTAGCGAGCAGGCTCATCGGCGGCGTCCTCGACGACCTGCGCAGGCAAGGAAAGACCGTTGCCGTGACCTGCCCGTTCGCGACAGCATTCGTCAATGCCCATCCGGAGTATGCCGACGTTCTGGACCCGGCGTTTCCTCGGTCGCACTCCGCCGAGCGGGGGCATTGAACACGCGTGGTCGCGGCTGAGGTCGGCCTTGCTGAATTGGCCGGCGTGGTGTGTTCGCTCAGCGGAGCGCGGGACCGGTCGTTCTCCTCGAATCCTTACGAGTGAACGCGGATGATCGTCTTCCCGGTGATCCGCTCGGTCGGGTTGAGAGCGGAGACGGCGTCGTCGAGGTCCGCGACGGTGCCGATGTGCGTCCGCAGTCGCCCGTCCCGTACCCGCCGGACGATTTCCCCCAGTTGGGCACGATCCGGCATCACGACGAAATCGATCGCCAGGCCGTCCGCAGGCCGCACCTCGGACGGCCCGACGACGGAGACCAGGACTCCTCCGGCGCGAATCAAGCCTGCCGAGCGCTTCCCGATGACGCCGCCGATGACGTCGAAAACGAGATCAACTCCACCGACGGCTTCGAGCGCGTCGTTCTCGAGGTCGACGAACTCCCGCGCGCCGAAGTCGAGCGCCTTCTGACGGTCGGCAGCGCGTCCGGTGCCGATGACGTAGGCGCCGAACTCACGGGCGAGCTGCGTCACCATCGAACCGACCGCGCCGGACGCGCCGTGCACGAGGACGCTCTGCCCGGTTTGAAGGCGGCCGTGCTCGAACAGTCCCTGCCAGGCGGTCAGGCCAGAGATCGGCAGGCTCGCGCCCACGGTGAAGTCGACGTCGCCGGGCAGCGGCGCGAGGTTGCGTGCCTCGACTGCCACATACTCCGCCAGGGTGCCGTCGCGGGTCCAGTCAGTGAGGCCGAACACCCGCTGTCCCACCGACAGTCCCGTCGTGCCGTACCCGAGAGCGGTGACCACTCCGGCCAGCTCGTGCCCGGGTATCGACGGCGTCCGGTCACGGCCGAGGCGATCGGTCCAGGTCGAGGGCCACGCCAACTCGGTCGGGACGTACCCCGAGGCGTGAACCTGGACGACGACGTCGTTGAGTGCCGGTTCCGGGTCAGGCCGCTCCGCCAGCCTCATCCCGGCCGTTCCCGCAGCCTCGTCCGTCACCACAATCGCCTTCATCAGACACCTCCTTGTATCCAGCCCTCGTCCGTACTGGCACGAGGAGCACGTCTCCGTTTCCCCGCATCGGCGGCGCCAAGCCTCCGGGGCCGGAGCACACCACGCTGATCGGTGGCGGTCGGACCGCGGGGATGCTGCCGGGACTGGCGGGGACGTTTGTCGGACTCGACGCCGACGGGCAGGTCGGGCAGCCCGCTGCTACCGGCTGCGCCCGTTGGACGTCCCGAAGCTAGTCGCGCCGAAACTGGTCTGTCAAGTCCACTTTCAGTTCGCCAGACTGCTGTTGAAGTTGCGCGAAGAACCAGTTCAGCCGCCTTGGCGCGCCAACGTTTCGCCATCGGCTGGAATCCGTTTTCGGACTTTGCGGTCCAGTAGAGGTGCAGGCTGTGGGAATACCATCGCCCCGGAGAGCGTCTGTACCTGCGTGCCCAGGAGCGCTGCACCTGAGGCTCCGCAGCTATGCGCCGCAAGGCCGGGAAGGGAGAGCTGTGCCTCAGCAGATCCAGTACCACAAGAACCCGGAGGCCGTTTCGGGGCTCAACCCGGAGCAGTACCACGTGACCCAGCAGGACGGCACCGAACGACCGTTCGCCAACGCCTACTGGGACAACCATGAGCCCGGCATCTACGTCGATGTCGTGTCCGGCGAGCCGCTGTTCGCATCGGTCGACAAGTACGACAGCAACTCCGGCTGGCCGAGCTTCACCAAGCCACTCGCGAAGACGAACGTCGTCGAGCGCGCAGACTCCAGTCACGGGATGATCCGGACTGAGGCCCGCTCGCTGCACGGGGACAGCCACCTCGGCCACATCTTCAACGACGGCCCCGCCGAGAAGGGTGGACTGCGCTACTGCATCAACTCCGCGTCGCTGCGGTTCATCCACCTCGACGACCTGGAGAACGCAGGGTACGGCGAATACCGCACCCTGTTCACGAGTGACACCAACACTGGCGCGACCACAGGCATGGAGACGACATGACCACCGAAAAGGCAATCCTCGCCGGCGGCTGCTTCTGGGGCATGGAGGAGTTGTTCCGCCGCGAGCCCGGCGTTGTTTCCACGCGCGTCGGCTACAGCGGCGGCGACGTCCCGAACGCCACCTACCGCAACCACGGCACACACGCGGAGTCCATCGAGGTCGTCTACGACACCGACAAGACCGACTTCCGCGCGCTGCTCGAGTTCTTCTTTCAGATCCACGACCCGTCGACGAAGAACCGCCAGGGTAACGACATCGGCGTCAGCTACCGCTCGGCGATCTTCTACACGAACGACGAGCAGAAGCGGGTTGCCGAGGACACGATCGCCGATGTCGACGCCTCGGGACTGTGGCCCGGCAAGGTCGTCACCGAGGTCACCGCGGCAGGCGACTTCTGGGAGGCCGAGCCTGAGCACCAGAACTACCTGCAGACCTACCCCGACGGATACACCTGCCACTTCCCCCGCCCCGGGTGGAAGCTTCCGAAGCGGGCGACTGCCTGACACCTCCGGCGCGCGGGCCCCGGGCCCGCGCGCCGGCCCCGGCCGAGGTGATCGGCCCGGACAAGGAGTCCGCCGGATGGGTGCGGGCTCCACCGGGGCCGCCCGGCGCGGCAGCGGTGGACACGCCCAATTAATGGACCAAATAGTCCAGGAAATCTCTCACGAGAAATGCTCTAGCCGCCTAACGCACCGTTCATTCAGCATGCTGACGCCATGTTCGCCCTTCTTCATCACGTGGCTTCAACACGGCACCTAATGGACTCCAGGGTCCCAATCCCAGTAGATTATCTGGTGCGCTGGATACACTTGACAGATGAGCGACGAGCAGGTGACTGCGCCGACGAATAGGCGGAGGATCAGTCAGCGGGGCATCGCGACCCGAGAGCGGATTCTCGAGGCGGCGAACCGGCTCATGCTCGTGCGCGGAGTGAACGCGACGACCCTTGACGACATCCGCGAGGCGAGCCAGACGAGCAAGTCTCAGCTCTACCACCACTTTGCCGACAAGCAGGAACTCGTGCGCGCCTTGGTCAACTATCGAGGCGCGCTCGTGCTTCAGCGTGAGCGCGCAGGGCTCGAACGATTGAGATCGTTCTCAGGGCTGGTCCGATGGCGTAACGCGCTGGTCCAGGCCAACTCGCTGAACAACGGCAAATACGGCTGCGGCCTCGGGTCAATGGCTCTCGAGCTGTCCGATCAAGATGAGCAGGCTCGTTCGTCCCTGTCGGAGACGTTCGCGGCATGGGAAAAACTGATCAGCGATGGTCTGCACCGGATGCGGGACAGCGGTCTTCTCCGCCAGGACACCGACCCGGAGAAGTTGGCGACGGGGTTGATGGCCGCCCTGCAGGGCGGCTACCTGCTGGCGAACGCCGCGCACGACGTCGCACCCATGGAAGTCGCTCTGGACATGGCGCTGGAACACATCAAATCGTTCCTCGTGCAGCCGGCCGGTGAGCCTGCCCGCTAATTGGGCCCATGCCCACCCTCAAGACCTAGGAATCCTGGTCAACCGTCGTCGTCCGTCCACCCCCACCGGGCGCGCGTACCAGTGCCGGCACGGTGGCCCAACTGGTCGAGCAATGCTGGGTTGAGAGCATGCACCGACTTCCCCAGCCACTGCACGGCAAAGGACTAGTTGGTCCATTTTCGGATCGGGGCCGATCGGCTCTAGTTCGGGCAGGTGTGGCCCTGGTCATCCCCTCACGGCAGTTTGAGCCACCGCTCCCCCAGGTGCGCCTGGGCGGACGCTCCTGTCAGCGAACGGTCGGTTGGACTATTCAGTCCGGTGAAGCTAATCTTCGAGGCACCCGCCACATGGGGTGACACGCCCGGCCGCAGCCGCGCTGAGACTGCGCTTCGGCCACTGCTGGTTCCGTATCCCTGGACCCCACCACTCGATCTACAGGAAGGCGCGGCTGATGGAAACCGATCATGATCATGTCGTCGCATCGGCCCGAGTTGTCCTCCCGGCCACTGAGCGCCGGCGCACGGACATGACGACCCGCGGCTTCACGTTCGTCGCCGATGAACCACACAACGGCGCACTCGGTGAAGGCCCGACGCCGACGGAGTACCTGTTGATGGCGCTCGCGTCGTGCACTGCTCAGACGCTGCGGCAGTACGTCGACTACAAGTACGACACCGCCGGCGACATCACCGTCGAGATCGACTACCACGAACCCGAGCAGGAAGGCGCGGAGCGTTACCTGCAGCGCACGATCACGCTGAGCGAGGAACCCGACCCCGACGACCTGAAGGTGATGCACGACATTGCCGAGAGGTCACCGGTGACCCTGCTGATCCAGTTCGCGTGGAGCGTGCGGACCGACTTCGTCGGGCCGCGCTGAGGACATGCCGCTCGCTGCTCGGCGATCACAGCCGCGCAGCGGGCGGTTGCCGTTGCGCCCCAAGCGCGCCTCGGAAGGTGACGTGTGACCGAATCCAAGACCGGCCGGACGACCTGGAAGCCGAACCAAGCGTCACCGCTGCGAGCATTCTTGCGAATCGAGTCCGGCAGCGCCGGCGTGCTCGTGGCCGCCATCGTCGCCGCACTGTTCTGGGCCAACATCGACCTCGGTTCCTACGAAGCCGTGTGGCGCACCCCGTTGTCAGTGCGCATCGGGCAACTCGAAGTCTCCCGCGACCTGCAGACCTGGATCAACAGCGGCCTGATGACGCTGTTCTTCCTCGTCGTCGGCCTTGAGGCGCGGCGCGAGTTCGACCTCGGCGACCTCCGCGACCGGCGACGTTTCGTGCTGCCCTGCGTGGCCGGCCTGATGGGCATGCTGATCCCAGTACTGATCTTCCTGGCGATCAACCGCGGCGGGCCGGGCGCGCACGGTTGGGGCGTGGCCATGTCGACCGACACCGCCCTCGCGTTGGGTCTGCTGGCACTGCTCGGCCGGGGTGTGCCCGACCAGGTCCGAATCTTCCTGCTCACCGTGTTCGTGGTCGACGACTTGATCGCACTCATCGTGATCGCCCTGGTCTACAGCGACGACATCACCGTGATGCCCATCGTGGTTGCCGTGGCGGCATTCGCGGTGATGTTGGCCATCCGCGCGGGCGGCGTCCGACGGGGCTGGGCGTACGTACCGGTCGCCGTCGTGATGTGGGGTGCGCTGCTGGTCAGCGGAGTCGACCCTGTGGTGGCCGGACTGGCCATCGGGTTGACCGCCATTGCCTACCCTCCCGGCCGAACTGAGCTCGAAAAGGTCAGCGGGCTGTTCCGGTCGTTCCGTGAGCAGCCGACGCCCACGCTCGCGCGTACGGCTTCGATCGGCCTGGCGAACACGCTGTCGCCCAACGACCGCCTCCAGCGCATCTACCACCCATGGTCCAGCTACGTCATCGTGCCGCTGTTCGGCCTGGCCAACGCCGGCATCAGCATCGACGGTCCGTTCCTGACCCAGGCGCTCGCGTCGCCTGTCACCTGGGGCGTGCTGCTCGGGTATGTGGTCGGCAAGCCGCTCGCCGTGATCGGCACCTCGGCCGGGCTCACCTGGCTCTCCCGCGGGCGCATCCGTCCGGCGGTGGGCTGGGCGGGCGTGCTCGGCAGCGGCACGATCGCCGGTGTCAGCTTCACCGTGTCACTGCTGGTCGCCAGCCTTGCCTTCACCGGCGACCAACTGGCCGAGGCCAAAGTCGGGGTGCTCGGTGCCGCGATCGTATCCTCGGCACTGACCTGGATCACGTTCCGCGTCACCAACGCGTTGCCCCAGGACAAACGCATCCCGGCGCTCTTCGGCGACATGACGGAACTGATCGATCTCACCCCGGCGGTGGACGAGAAGCAGGACCACGTTCGTGGCCCAGCCGGCGCGTCGGTAACGCTGGTGCAGTACGGCGACTTCCAGTGCCCGTACTGCGGGACTGCCGAACCGGTCGTCCGACAACTGCTGGGCGACGCCGACCTGCGTTTCGTGTGGCGTCACCTGCCCCTGTCAGACGTGCATCCGCAAGCCCGACTGGCAGCAGAGGCCGCCGAGGCAGCCGCCGCCCAGGGCAAGTTCTGGCAGATGCATGACCTGTTGCTCGGCCACCAGGACGAGTTGGACAGCACTGCTCTGATCAGGTATGCCGGCGACCTCGGCCTGGATCAGAGACGGTTCAGCGACGATCTGGCAAGCCAGGCGCACGCCGACCGCATCGACAGCGACATCGACTCCGCCGACCACAGCGGAGTGTCCGGCACCCCGACGTTCTTCATCAACGGCCGCCGCCACTACGGCGCCTACGACATCACGGCCTTGACCGCGGCCATTCGTATGGCTCGGGCCCGCGCCCGCCTCGGCCGCGACGCGGAGCCGACCCGCACGTGAGGCGTGGCACCGCGAGGCGCGCGCACCACGGAAGCAGAGGTACGACCCAGACCGTGCGACGGGTCTGCCGCACCGATGTGGACGTCCCCACCACTGGTGCTGTCGTTGTCACCTGTAGGAGGTCACCTCTTGGATACCAAAATTCAGAACGTCCGACTGAACGTCACAAACGAACACCTCACGGCGCTGGCAAATGCCGGGGCCGCAGCCTTCGGCCATACCGCCACACTCCAGGTGGACCGCGCCCTGGCCCAGCTTCTCCGGCTGCGCGTCGCGCAGATCAACAATTGCAGCTACTGCCTTCTGGTGCACCACGCCGCCGCCCGCGCCGCCGACATCCCGCCGGCCAAGGTCGAGACCCTCACCGCGTGGTGGGAGACGCACCTGTTCACCGAAGAGGAGCAGGCCGCGCTGGCCTATGCCGAGACGTTGACCCGGGCCGCCGACGCCACCATCAACACCCGGTTCCAGGAGGCACACGACAGGATGACTGCGCACTTCACTGACGACGAGATCCTGGAGATCGCGGCCGTTGTCATCAACATGAACATCTGGACGCGACTCAAGCTCGCCGAGGGTGCCATGCCCACGACGGCGCCTCCCGGGTGAGGTGATACCAGCGCTGTGATGGGCGAGGCTGCGCACCTCCGGAGGGGCGGTGGACGATTCCCGCCGCCCCCTCCGGGGCGAGATCACTTCCCGTACACCTCGAATTCGTAGAGCGAGAACCCGTACGAGGTGGCTCGCCTGACCCCGTACACCCGCACGTAGCGGGCGGTGACCGGCGCGAAGGTGGCGTTGTCGACGCCGCCGTTGCCGGTCGTGGTGGCGAACACCGGCGTCCAGGAGTTGCCGTCGCCGGAGACCTCGATCCGGTACGAGGTGCCGTACGCGGCTTCCCAGCGCAGTACCGCCCGGCTCACCGTGCGGGCCGCGCCGAGGTCGACCCGGAGCCACTGGTTGTCGTTGTAGCTGCTCGCCCACCGGCTGCCGAGGCTGCCGTCGATCGCCTTGTCCGGCGTGTGGCCGGTCAGGAACTGGGTGCTCGACGCGGTGGCCTGACGGCCCTGCGCCAGGTTGGTGACGTCGTCGCCCCGCCGCGCCGGGAACGAGACGACCTGCTGGTAGGTCGGGCGGTTCTGCCAGGCGATCACCGGGTGGGTGATGCCGCCGAGCCCGGACTGGGCGATCGAGTCGGCACACCACTGGTCGCCGGCCCCGCACGACTTGTCTCCGGGGTAGACAGTGGTGGCCGGCACCACGGCGGCTTGGCCGAGCGCGGCGAGCAGGGCCTCACGGCATGCACCGAGGTTGCCGTTGCCGCAGTACGCGCGGCCCAGCCCACCGGCCACCGGATCGCCGAGGACTGTGCGCAGGTCCTTGTCGACGTAGCCCCACCAGCCGTACTGGAACGACGAGCCCTTGTGCGCCTGGCCCTGCAACGCCCAGCTCGCGGCGCCGTCGCGTCCGCCGTTCTGGCCGCCGGACGGCGCCTCGTTCACCTCGATGGCGTCGACCAGCGCGGCGTAGAGGTCCGGCCCGAGGCCGGGGCGGAACTGCGCCGAGGCCAGCAGCGGCCACCAGGCGTCGAAGATCCGGATGGCGTCGGCGTGCTGGTAGACCTTCGAGCCGGGGGACGTCTCCACCCGACGGGTCCCGGCCTGCTGCCAGGCGCGCAGCTTGCCCACCGCGTCGGCCAGCGCCGGATCGGTGACCGGCGTGCTGTCCAGCACCCGCAGCAGGTCGCCGAGGACCTGCTGGCCGCGCAGGTCGGTCACCGCCGCATCCGCCATGATCTTGACGACGTCGGCGCGGCCGAGCTTGCGCTGGGCGATCGCCGCGCGCACCGGGCCGTCGAGTAGCTGAGCCCGGTGTACGGACCCGAAGCTGAAGTTGCCGTCCGCGGCCCCGAAGTCCCGCGCCTGCTTGTTGTTCCAGCTGACGTAGTAGTCCTGGTTGACCGACTGTGGATGCGCCGACGCCGGGGTGTAGGTGGCGTCGTTGGTGTCCGGGTTCCAGCCGGCCCACTCGTACGCCGGTTCGGCCTTCGTGGGCAGGTTCGGGTCGGCGGTGGCCGGACGGACCGGGTTCGAGCCGGAGTTGAAGTACGCCGCCTCGGTCGAGTTGACGTAGAACCAGTTGAACGCGTACCCGACGGTGGCCGCGGACGCCTGGAAGGCCGCTGCGCTGCCCATCGCCGCCGGGTCGTTGTAGGCCTGGAAGCCGATCGCCGAGTCAGCCTCGTGCCGGTAGGTCGACCGCAGTTTGGTGAACGCGGTCGGCTGCCCGTTCACCAGCCCTCGGTAGGACACCAGCCCGTACTTCGTGCGCAGCGCGCGCAGCGTGTACGAGCCGGCCGGGGTGGAGTCGGCGAGCGTCGGGGACCAGGAGTTGCGCTGCTCCAGCGCTTCCATGGCGAGGCACTGCCCGTGGTAGAGGTAGCTGTTGGTGCGCAGCGTGGGGGCGCTGCCGTCGGTGGTGCACAGCGGCACCGCGTACGTGTCGGTGAGGTCCTGGGAGGCGGAGGTCGCGCTCCACGCGTAGTCCTGGCCCCGGCCGAGCAGCACGTAGAGGTTGAGCCCGGCGAACGCGGCGCCGCGCGCGCTGATTCCCGGCCCCTGCAACTCCTGGAGCATCAGCAACTGCGGGGCGAAGTAGCCGGTCTGCGGCCCGAACACGGCAACCGGGTTGCCGGTGGTGGTGTGCCGCCCGGAGACCACTACCGCGTTGGACATGCCGTGCGCGCGCAGATTGGACAGGCCGCCGAGCAGCTCCTTCGTGGCGGTGCTGGCGCCGGTGCGGGCGGCGGCCCCGCCGGTGGCGTCGTAGGCGAGCGGTTCGGCGACCACCGAGCCGGCGTCGGGGAGCACCGCGCTCGTCGCGCCGGGCGGCGTCGCCCCGTACGGGAAGCTCTGCCCGTCGTGCAGTGTGAGCACGGTCTCCGGGTCGTTCTGCGAGCGGAACGCCGCCCACACCCGGTCGCCCTCGGTGGCCCCGTATTTGGCGCGGGCGGCCACCCGGACCAGCGCGGACTGGATCTCGCTTCCGCCGCCCCCGCCGAAGAGCCCGCCGACGACTCCGGCGGTGGCGATGAGGTCGGTCATGGTGAAGTGCTTCGGCTTGCCGGCGCCCGCGAGCACGTACTCGCCGGGGTAGTTGTCCTCGGCGATCGACTTGTCGATGTAGGCGTTGATGCCGGCGATGTAGTCGACCACGTCGGTGTAGAGCTGCTGGCCCCGGGCGCCCTTGGTACGCAGCGCGTCCACCTGGGCCTGGAGGTCCGCCTCGGTGTAGGGCGAGTTGGCCCAGACGCTCTGCTCCAGTTCCCGGTTGCCCGGCGCGCCGCCGGCGAACGAGGTGACGCTGCCGCGACCGACGTGTCGCAGCAGGTCCATCACCCAGAGCCGGTCCTGGGCCCCGGCGAAGCCGGCGCCGAACATGGTGCCGGCGCGGGTGGTGCCGGTGATGTGCGGGACGCCGGTGGCCTTGTCCCGCACGATGGTGACGTCCGATCGCGGCGAGACGGTGCTCTCGACCTGCGCGGCCGGCACCCCGAACGACGCGTCGTTGTAGAAGTGGGCGATCTGCTCGTCGGTCAGCCCGGCGTAGTTGTAGACCAGGTTCGCGTACTCGTCGAGCTGGTCGCTGGAGTGCGCCGGGCGGGTGCCGAGCGCCTGGTGCGCCAGGATGGCGACGAGCGTGGCGTTGCCGTTCTGCCCGGGGGGCAGGATGTCGGCGCACTGGCCGAGGCAGTAGTCGTTGGCGGCGAATGTCGTCGCGGCCAGCGCCGGTGACGGCGGGGTCACCGTCAGGACGCTCGCGGTCAGGACGGCGGCGGTGAACGCCGCGAGCCGGGTACGGGAAGCGGGACGGGGCATGGCGATCCTCCGGGGACGCGGAGTCGGGCCGTTCGGTCACGCCCGGCTTCCGGTGCCGACGTCTCGCCCTCCGCGCCCGGGCGCTCCACCAGGAGGTGAGAGTGACTCGCATCTATCTTCGGGCAATGATCGACGCAGGACCCCCGCCCGGGATACCCGTCGTTCACCACGCGCCAATGCCGACGTTTCGCCGCCTTTCGCCAGCGACAGGGTCACCCCGTGGTTCCCGACGCGACAGCGGTCCGATGCAGCCAGCGTCGCCGACGGCGGATCAGCCGCGACGCCGCCTCAGACTGACCGCTGCGCGGTGTCGCCGCTGCGGAGGCGGTCCAACTCGGCGAGGTACATCGCCTGCATGCGGTCGTAGTGCCGGGCCAGCAGCATGACCTCCTCGACGCTGTAGCCCTCGATGAGCCGTTCCGCCCGCTCGGCGAACCGCTCGTACGGTCGCTCCAGATCGGCGACCCGCTCCGGCCGCAGGGCGACGATCACCCGCCGCCGGTCCGCCGGATCGCGCTCGGCCGTCACGTAGCCCGCCTGCTGGAGCCGGCGGAGCATGCTGGTCACCGCCCCGGTGGTGAGGTTGGTCCGCTCGGCGACCTGCCCTGCGGTGGCGGGTCCGACGTCCGCCAGGTAGTCCAGGCATTCCAGATCGCTCACGGCGAGGCCCAGCCGCTCCGCGATGGCGTACCGGAACACCATGGACAGCCGCGACATCTCCCGCCCGGCGCGCATGAGGTCGGCGATCGCGGACGCACGGGCCGGCTCGTGGGACATGCCCGCAATCATGCCTCCGGCACTGTGACCCTGTGCAGCCGAGGCAGCACGCGGGTCAGCACCCAGTGGGGTGCGGCCGCTCCCCCGGTGAGGCGGCGCATCAGCCTGTCGGCGGTGTCGACGGCCCGGAAGGCGTAGGACACCATCTCGTCCTGGTAGTTGGCGATCGCCTCCTCCACCGGCGCGCCGGTGGCCCGGGCCTCGACCAGCTTGTGGCCGAGCAGGGCGGCGTCACGCAGCGCGGTGTTGCCGCCGTGCGCGCCGAACGGCGGCATGACGTGCACGGCGTCGCCCATCATCGTCGCCCGGGGCACCGCCCACCGGCGCGGGCGCTGGCCGGTGGCGAAGAGGTTGAGCACAGTGGCGTCCAGTTCGGCCGTGCCGACCAGCCGCCGGACGACCGGGTGGAAGTCCATGCTCATCCCGGAGGCCAGTCTCCACAGCGCCAGCAGGTCGCCCCGGATGCCGATGGGCACCTCCTCCTGTCGGAGCAGCAGCCCCCACATGACGTAGTCGTCGCCGGTGGGCGCATAGCTGCCCGGGGCAAGGCGCGCGAACGCCTCCGGTGGGCTCTCGCCGAACCGCATGGAGGTGAAGAAGAAGGCGCGGCCCGGCCGGTCGGCGATGGCCAGGACCCCGCTGGTACGCAGCGCGTCCGGGATGATGCTCTCGCCGTTGCGTCGCAGCGGCGACCGGCCGTAGATGCCCGCCATCGTGGTCTTCGTCGGGTCCGCGTCCGGCATGATCTGCGCGCGCAGCGCCGATCCGACGCCGTCCGCGCCCACGACGACGCTTGCCGCGGCGGCCCCGCCGTCGGAGAACAGCAGCCGCGGCCGTGTCGGGTCGCCGCCGTCCACGGCGACGGCGTCCTTGCCGTAGTGGATGCGCCCGTGAAGCCCGGACTGCAGGATCGACCGCAGGGTCAGCCGGTCGACCTGGCGGGTCGCGTGCGGCTCGTCCTTGAAGGTGATGGTGAATGCGTCCCGCAGCCGGCTGTCGGTGAAGCGTAGGTGCCCCCCGGGCTCGTCCCCGGTGGCCAGCGCCAGGTTGTGGAGCGAGCGCGGCAGGCTCTCGCGCAGCGCCTCCAGGCCGTACCGGTCGAGAATGATCCGGTAGCCCTGCCGCCGGACGAAGGGGCCCGGGTCCCGCTCGTAGACGTGCACGTCGATGCCGGCGCGCATCAGGTACTGGGCGAGACAGAGGCCGGAAAGGCCAGCGCCAGCGATCGCCACCGAGAAGTCCGTCGATATGCTCACAGGATTATCTTAATGACTAAGGTGATTTGGGCAAGGCCCACAGAATCCGATCCCGGGAGGATGCCGATGTTCTCTTTGAGCGTCGCGAAGGCTGACAGCGCCGCCGCCTCCGGAGGTGACCTTGGCGAGCCGCCTGTCGGGTGTCGTTTTACGGCGAATCTCCCCGGACCGGTCTCGCTCGTGGGGAGGATGAGTGGTATTCGCGCGGGGACGCGGTGAGCGGGGGTCGGTCGTGAACGACGGATTGGTGACCAGACGCAGCGCCCGGGGTGTCGGAGAGACGATCTCCGCGCTGAGGGCTGAGGCGGAACGCGTAGGCGCTGCGGTGGTGGCGGTGGTCGACCACGCGGCCGCCGCCGGCAGGGCCGGGCTGAGCATGCCCGACACCCAGGTGATCATCTTCGGGAACCCACAGGCGGGCACTCCGCTCATGCAGGCCCGCCCCGAGATCGCAATCGACCTGCCGATGCGAATGATGGTGCGAGACGACGGCCAGCCCGGTTCGCTGATCACCTGGCAGGACCCCGCGTACCTCGCCCAACGCTACGGACTGGGCGAGGACCAGCTTGCACCCCTGAACGCCCCAGCCAAGATCGCCTCCGCGATCGACAGCCGCTGAGCACGGCTTGAATCGGCGGATACACACGTGACGACGGCCGAATCGGTCAGCTTTGTCGATTAGTGTCGATGCATGACGCCAGTCCTTGCCGCCAGCGCCTTCGACTCGCTGCGCCTCGACGCCGTGCCCGACCAGGAGGCGCTGCGCCGGGCCTACGAACTCCCCAGTGACGCGGCCGTGCGAAAGCAGATGACCGAGCTCACCGACCAGACCCGGCGGTTGATCGGCTGCTCGTCGCTGGTCCTGGTCGCCACAGTGGACGCCAAGGGCAACTGCGACGTCTCCCCGCGCGGCGGCCCTGCCGGCTTCGTCACCGTCCTGGACGCACGGACGGTGGCAATACCGGATGCCACCGGCAACAAGCGCCTGGACACCCTGCAGAACGTCGTCGCCACCGGGCGAGCCGGGCTGCTGTTCATCATCCCGGGGCGCGCCACGACGCTCAGAGTGAACGGCCGGGCCTGCGTCTCCACTCGCTCCGAACTGCTGTCGCAACTGACCGCCGTGGGCAAGCCACCGGCCAGTGCGCTGGTGCTGGGGATCGACGAGGTCTACCCGCACTGCCCCAAGGCGTTGCTGCGCAGCGGGGCCTGGAAGCCCGAGCAGTGGCTGCCGGCGGACGCCCAGCCGACCTCGGCCGAGGTGACGCTGGCCCAGCTACGCATGCCCGAGCTGACGATCGCTGACATCGAGAAGGCCGAGGCTGACTCGCTGAAGTACCGGTACGAGTAGCAAGCCGCACAGCGATCGTTGTGGTGCCTCGCGCTGCTTCAGCGAACCCAGCGGCACATATTGCTGAGTTTCGATGAATTCAGGTTCGTGTCTGGTGGGTTTCCGCCGGCCTGCTCTAACCTCGATACATGGTTTCGCGTCGATCCGTCCTGCGGGCGGTACCGCTTGCCGCCGCTGCCCTCACCGCCGCCCCGGGCGATGCCCGTCGGCCCGGCCCGCCATCCACCTCGACGGATGGGGACCGCGTACCACCCGACCCGGCCACGATGCAGGCTGCCGCCGCCGCCGTTCGCGGCTTCACGGCCGACCTCTACCGCACTGTGGCCGCAACCCAGGCTGGCGGCAATGTGGTGTGCGCGCCGTACTCGGTCGGGCTCGCGCTCGCGATGACCAGGGCGGGCGCCCGCTCGACCACGGCGCACGAGATGGACGCGGTGCTCCACGCGCCGCATCCCCGCCCGCGCGCGCTCCACAACGGGCTCAACACCGTCGAGCAGACGCTCGCCGGTCGGTACCAGGACGGTGACGGAGTCAAGCAGCCTCGACTGACCACCGCCAACGCGCTGTGGACACGACTCGATCTGGGCCTGCGCCCCGGGTTCCGCGACATCCTGACCGGCTATTACGGTGCCGCGCCGCGACCTGTCGACTTCCGCGGCGCGCCGGAGGCAGCCCGCCAGGAGATCAACACCTGGGTGTCCGATCGGACCAACGCAAAGATCCCGGAGCTGCTGCAGTCCGACGCCGTGAGCCCCGCCACCAGCCTGATCCTTACCAACGCGATCTACCTGAAGGCTGCCTGGAAGTACCCGTTCACCGCTGCGGCCACGTCGCCGGCACCGTTCACAAGGGATGACGGGACCGTCGTCGACGTCCCGATCATGCGCGGGCCGTTCGACAGAATGGGTTACCTCGAGGGAGACGGGTGGCGCGCAGTCGACGTGCCGTACGCGGGCGACGGGCTTGCCATGGCCATCATCATGCCGACCCAGGACGATCTCGCCGCGATCGAGGCGAGCCTCGACGCGACGTGGCTGGGCGCGTTGCTGACCGGGTTCCAGATCACCGACGTCGAACTGCGCCTGCCCCGGTGGACGTTCCGCCTACCGGCCGAACTGGGCGCCGCGCTGGCCAGCCTCGGCATGCCCACGGCCTTCACGTCACAGGCCGATTTCACAGGCATGAGCACCGACCCGGCCCTGTGCATCGACAACGTGGTGCACGAGACGTTCATCGCGGTGGACGAGAAGGGTACCGAGGCCGCAGCCGCGTCGGCAGTCATCGTCCGGCCGCCGTCGATCCCGCAAGGGCCGCAGTTCTTCGTCAACCGACCATTCCTGTACGTCATCCACGACCGGCTCACCGGCGTACCGCTGTTCCTCGGCCGGGTCCACGACCCGCTGGTCGACGGCCCAGCCTGACGGGACGGGGCCAGGCGACATCGTCGGTCGATTCGTAGCACGAGCCGGGAAGGGTCGTGCCCGCGCCATGACGAGGAGTCGCGGCAACAGCGGATGTCCGGCAACGTTCAGCGCAGACTGGAGGTCGGACTCCGTGCGCGGAGCCGAGCGCGGGTTGTCTGAGCTGAGGTAGATCGCGCCCATTGCTTACTGTCCCCGAAGGCATTGCCAGCCCGAACGTGCGGCATGGCCATCACGAGCGCCTTCGCGAGGTCGACTGGTTGCACCCATCAGGGGGACGGCTGAAACAAGGTTAGATCATCGGCGAGCAGCACGAGCACCGAAGTGAAGATCACTTGCCAGTAGGCCTTGGGCTGGCCCGACCACAGGCCGCCCATCACTACCAGGTAAGCGAACGCGATCAGCGCTAGGTACAGCAGCGCGACCACACCGAGTAGCGCGGTTCCTCCTGAGCGATAACAAGGTCGGTGCCGGCTGGCACCCTCCACGCGATCACCGCACACGCGCGGCCGGGGCGCGATGCCCACCGTCACCCCCTGGCAGCGGCGGAGTGCAGTGCCGCGCACAACCAACCCTGCTGCTGGCCTTCCTCGTCGATGCCCCGGGCCAGTACTCCTACACCGCGCCGAGGTAACCGGCGGCACCACCGCGCTCACCGAGGCGGCAAAACTCGCCGACACCTCGGATAGCAGCATCTTTCAGGACCACCCGACCCGGAAACAGGCACCGAGCACGCGCTCAACGAACAATAAGGCAGCAGATCCACTGATGTTTGGCCGTGATTCCGCAGTCCAACTTTGCGGATCAGGCCGGGATCTTGACCTTGGCCAGAAGCTCAACAATGACGAGTAGGAAATCCCCGCGTCGGGCGCTAGCCGGTCGAGCAGGATCGGCGGGCGACGACGGACTGACCAGCAGGTCGACTGCCCACCGAGAACGCGACTATCTGTAACAATTCGCACGGGAACGTGAGTGAGTGCACGGGCGCATCGCGTGCATGGTCATCTTGGGGGTCGCGTCGATGGCGCCAACTTGCCCGGCCCTCCAGTGGACGCGGGGGGGCTGCACACCTCTGCTGGCGCGCGCGATCAATGTGGGCAATTGACAGGATTGAACCGGGCCGCTAATTTCGGATACAGCCAGCGATCCGGGCTATATTCGCCGCAAGATCCTGCGTGATGCCGAAAACCTTCCATGCCCGCGAGTATAATGCGACGGCATCACGGTCGATCGGCTTCCACGAAGGACGCACGACCAAGGAGGCAAATCTGCGCTCTCAGCCAAAGCCCACACTTCGACGCCAAGTGCCGGACGAAGGCCCGCTCTCTCGGGAGGACCCTGATATGCAGAAGGCAATTCCGGAACTGATTGGTATCGGAATGATCAACGTCGACTACATTGCACGACTGCCTACCAATCGCAAAAGCCTGCCTGCC
The DNA here is from genome assembly GCF_040649495.1 of Micromonospora sp. NPDC048947. NCBI lineage: Bacteria > Bacillati > Actinomycetota > Actinomycetes > Micromonosporales > Micromonosporaceae > Micromonospora > Micromonospora sp. NPDC048947. The sequence continues at coordinate 371,284 of NZ_JBEZFO010000004.1, read as the reverse complement.
GCATTCGAGCTAGGCTCAGATCGAGTTGCCCGCGACGACGAGATATTATACGCAATCGAACAGATGCAACCGTACCATCCCAAGCTAAGCCCAGGCGGATCGGCATTGAACGCCGTGACTGCTGCGGTGAGCACCAACGCCAACATACGCGTCGGCGCTGTAGGCGTCTGCGGTCAGCCAGAAAAAGAGAATAACTTTGATTTTCGTTCTTGGTTCCGCCTGCTTGATATCGACGATCGCTTCGTGTCTTATACAACCGATCAGCCCGGTACATGCCTTTCCTATTCGTTGAACGATGAGCGATCGATGCTCACCTGGCCGGGAGCTAACCGCTCACTCGACGACTACATTGGCCAGAGTCATTCGGAGTTGTTAGACTACCTCAGCGGAACGCGAATTGTTCACATAGCAGGCAGCGCAAATGGGGTGGCACCCGACCGCCTGGCAGAACTTATACGCGAGCTAAAGGCGCGCAGCCCCGCAATAACTATTTCATGCGACCCTGGGGCAATATGGGCGAGGCCTGACCGCCCCGATTCGGCGGAAATGATCTTGCGTCTAAGCGACATCGTTTTCCTCAATGCTAGAGAGTTCGACACGCTTGCAATGAGACTTCCAAATATGTCCGACGCTGACGCCGGCCGCTATGCGATGCAGCGCTACGGGGCCAAACATGCAATGTTCGTGTTGAAACGCTACGACCGCGTTGGGTTGTTTTCACTTGTAGCACGCGAACTATTAGTTAAAATCTATTCAAATAGTGAAGTTCTTGAGCCACAGGAGGTCGTTGACGATACCGGAGCGGGCGACGTCTTTGCAGGTGGGGTGCTATCCGCGCTCCTGCTGCCTGGAATGGAGTTCCACGATGCTATCGATCTTGGATTACGCATGGCTAGACGGAAGCTGAAATTTGAAGGAATGCTTGAGCCAGCGCTCTTTCAGAATGACTTCCGGGATTTCCTTGCGAACGTGGTAGATCAATCAAGACGGTTAACCCTGGAGCCCTCCCCGCCAAGAATATTTATCGCTCATGGACATGATCGCCAATGGCTTGAGGTAAAGGATTTTATTGAAAGACTTGGGCTTCGTCCCTCATATTTCGAGTTCACTCCGGTCGCAGGCCATTCTGTCAATGACATTCTGGCGTCGCAGGCACTGAACAGCAGCTTTGCCGTAATTGTCGCTACCGCAGATGATGCGTCCACCACCGGACAATCAAGTCCGCGGCCAAATGTCATCCATGAGATGGGCCTCATGCAGGGACGGCTGGGATTTCAGAAGGTAGCTGTACTCCTGGAGGAATCGTGCGAGGCATTCAGTAACATCGCAGGTCTGCAGGTAATTCGATTTCCCCGCCAGCGAGTCAAGCAGGCATTTTATGAGTTGCGAAGTGTACTAGAGCGAGAGCGGATCCTTGGCCCGAGTCAATAGGCTTCGCCACGGCTATTGCAAAGAAATTGACGATACGGCAGGACGGCTCGGTCGCCGCTTTTAGTGAAGCGGCGTCTTTAAACCTACGGCGACGTAGATAACAAGGCCGGAGACGGCGCTCCCGAACGGGGAGGTGAGGGACGTGTACCCATCATATCGAAAGCTCGGGAGCACTGGCTTTGACGTATCAGTGCTCGGCTTTGGTACCTGGCAAATTGGAGGAGGACGCTGGGCTGCGGGTGAGGAAGATGAGGTGCTGCGAACACTTCGGACAGCACGTGATGCTGGCGTTAACATCTTCGATGCTGCGGTCGTCTACGGACAGTACGTGGACACGATGGGCTACCATCAGAGTCGATCTCAGGAACTACTTGGCAAGGCCTTCGGGCCAATGGCAGATGATGTTTTCATCTGCACTAAGGTCGGCCAGTATGACGAACTTTCGCATCGCGGCAGCTTCGGCGCTGAACGGCTTGTCGAGCAAGTGCGGCAGTCGCTGCGACGCCTTCGTACGGATGTCCTAGACATTTGCCTCGTGCACGCCCCTTCACTCGCGGAAGTTCGCAGAGGGCTGGCCATTGAGGTGCTGAGAACCCTTCAGGCAGTCGGCTGGATCCGAGCAGTTGGATACAGCTTCGAAAACGAGCCTGGTCACGTAATGAACGCACTCGACCAGCCGGTCGACGTGATCATGCTTCAGTACAACATTCTGGATTCGCAATGTGGGGAAGCCATAGACCGGGCCCAGGAACGCGGAATAGGCGTGCTTGTCGGCGGGCCTTACAAACGTGGTTACCTTACAGGGCGGTACCGGTCGCTCGAAGATTTACCTATGGAGGATGACTATTGGAGCTGGAACGTTCGCCACAATCCTCGCAAAGTAGCAGCAACTTTACAGCAAGTAGCGACGATGGCGAAAAATGTGCCGGCAGCCGCTGACCTCCGGGCACGGGCACTACGATTCGTTGTTTCTAAACCAGGTGTATCGAGTGTGATCGTGGGGCACCGGAGTTTGGCGGAACTTGTTGAAAACCTAGAACACGTAGAGTATTTGGAAGCTCCCTGATATCCTATTTCTTTCTTGCCGACCTTGACGTGAAGATCGTGATGGCCTGTTACGAATTCCATCGGCGCCTGCGCCAGCAACAAATGAATATGGGGAGGGCAACCGCCGCCTACACGTCATCCATCAGAATAGAGGTCCTCCGTCACAGTCCTTGGCCGAGTTCGTAGTTGCCGCCCGTTGCCACGTCCCTTGCGAGCAGGCGGTGACAGTGGGCGGGTTTGAAGAACAAGATTGCGGCCCTCTGTCGGTCTCGCCATCGGCGGTGCCGAAGTTGGCGCCGATGTCGCTGCGCACGGTCCCACCGACTCGTGCACGTCAAGGCATAGAGCCATCACCTGAATATCGGCTGGCAGCCTAAGCCGGCCTTTATCCCGTCGTTGCGATGGTCAAGGCGGCGGTGCGCGGCGAGATGGCGTGTCACCCGATTGGGTAGTGCTGCTGTTTGCGGAGCGCGCAGGAACTGCTGACGGTTCATCAGGTTAGCAAGGACAAAGCCGCGACTTGGTCCTCGAAGCTCGATGTCCTCACCGGGCGGACCAGGCGGCCCTGAGAGGTCGGTGCGGTGCGGCCCGGCTGATCCGGGTACCGTCTGCCCACTACTCGAAGTCGCCCGTAAGCAGGTTGATCTTGGGCTCCGCCAGTCCTGGACGCGTTGCAAACAGCATCGGCCGATTGCCCATTCCTGTGGGCACCGAGACGCGGTGGCGAATCACGTTTGCCGGATCGAGAGGTGGATACCATGGGCCGTTGCCCAATCCCAGACACGTGCCCTTCCCCGCAAATGCACGACCAACACGACGGGTGATAGGGCTGAGGCAGGCGTAGTTGCGGCGTCAGCGGCAGCTACCACGCGTGCCTGGCTCAGGTACTGGCTGCGCAGCGCTGTGCCTACCTCCTCTTCCTTGGCAGGTACGTCGTGGCGGTGGGCGTCTTTGAATTAGATCCGTCAACGCAACGCGCCAGCTTCGTCCAGTTCAGGCTCGGTATGGGTTCGGTCGGTTGGACTGCTATATGGTCTGTTTTCATGGCAGATTCGCCGGCCAATTCGGAGGCCAGAACAGCGTCGGTGTTCGGCGTCGACCTACATCTGGACCTGACCGGCCCCGGCCTGCGCGCCGGGCTCACGGACGCCCTGCGGGAGGCCATCCGGACCGGACGTCTGGTGCCCGGCACGCGGCTACCGTCGTCCCGCTCGCTCGCGGCCGATCTCGGCGTGGCCCGCAACACCGTTGCCGACACCTACGCCGAACTGGTCGCCGAGGGCTGGATCACCGCCCGACAGGGCTCCGGAACGCAGGTGGCGAAGCGGGCCGAACCGCGCGGCGCGGCGCAGACCGCAGCTCGCCCAAGGCCCGCTCAGCGCCGTCCCACGTACGGGCTGCTGCCGGGTGCACCGACCCTCGCGGAGTTTCCCCGTACGCAGTGGCTCGCCGCAGCTCGGCGGGCTCTGTCGGCGGCCCCGAACGATGCCTTCGGCTACGGCGACGCTCTCGGCCGGGTGGAGCTGCGTATCGCCCTCGCGGACTATCTGGCGCGGGCTCGCGGGGTGTACGCCGAGCCGGACCGGATCGTGATCTGCGCCGGCTTCCACCATGGCCTGACGCTGATGGCGCAGGTCCTGCGGGCGCGGCGGGTCACGGCGCTGGCTGTCGAGTCGTACGGCCTCGACGTGTATCGCGATCTGCTGACCAGCGCTGGCCTGCGTATTCCGCCCCTCTACGTCGACGAGCACGGCGCGCGCACCGACGGCCTGGCGGGGTTGGACGGGGCGGGGGCGGCACTGTTGACACCGGCGCATCAGTACCCGACGGGGGTCGCGTTGACCCCGCAGCGGCGTACGGCGGCGGTGGACTGGGCCCGCGCCACCAGTGGGCTGATCTTGGAGGATGACTACGACGGGGAGTTCAGATACGACCGCCAGCCGGTGGGCGCGCTGCAGGGTCTCGACCCGGAGCGGGTGGTGTACTTCGGCACGGCGAGCAAGTCGCTGGCGCCCGGGTTGCGGCTCGGTTGGATGGTGCTGCCGAAGGAACTGGTCCCGGAGGTCGTGGCGGCCAAGGGGGACATCGACTACATGTCGAGTGCGCTGGAGCAGCTGACCCTCGCGGAGTTCATCGCCTCGGGCGCGTACGACCGTCAGGTGCGCTCGATGCGTGTGCGCTACCGGCGCCGCCGCGACGAGCTGGTCGCGGCGTTGACTCAGCGGGCGCCCGGTGTCCGCGTGACCGGGTTGGCCGCCGGGCTGCAAGCGGTCCTCGAACTTCCGTCCGGCACCGAGGGTTCGGTCGTTCAGGCGGCCGACCGCCAGGGTCTGGCGGTGGCCCGGATGGCCGACTTCCGCCACGAGCTGGCCGACTCGGGATGGCAGTTGGCCGAGCGGGACGCCCTGGTGGTCAACTTCGCGGCTCCCTCGGACAGCGCGTGGGCGGGAGCGCTGGACGCCTTGTGCAGGGTCATGCCCCAGTAGTGCGTCGTCAGGTCGACAGCGTCTGGATCAAGGCCGGATTGGCCCATGGATTCGCCACCGAATTGGACCAGCGAACGGTGCCACTCGGCGCGTAACTTTGCGGCCGTGACCATGAACCAAGCATCAGTAAACGGACAAGAGCCCCGGAGCGCGCAGCGCGCCTGAACTGGGCTGATGCCTACCAAGCATGGCTGCCGTGACAGGCCGGCGCGTCTCGCTCCGCCCCGTGGGCGATCGCGGCGACGGATGGCAGGACATCCCTCTCTCCCGCTGAACGACAGGGCGTCACCGGCACTGCCGTGGCGGGCCAGTCGTCGCGCGGACCGGTGGGGTCCTGCGGCGGCAGCGCACACAGCTCGACCTACCGAACCACAAACGATTGGGAGACATGATGCGGGTATTTCTTGCCGGTGCGTCCGGCGTCATCGGACAGCGGCTGATCCCCCGACTGGTGCAGATGGGGCACGTGGTCGGTGGCATGACGCGATCGGCCAACAAGACGGAGCTGCTGGCGCAACTTGGCGCCGAGCCGATCCTGTGCGACGTCTTCGACCGGGACGCGGTGATCCAGGCGGTTCGAGACTTCGCACCGGACATCATCCTGAACGAACTGACCGATCTACCGGATGAGGTGGAGAGGATCGGTGATCATGCGGAGCTGAACGCTCGCATCAGGACCGAGGGCAACCAGAACCTCATCGAGGCGGCGCGGCAGAGCGGATCGCCGAAGATCCTGGCCCAGACCGTCGCCTGGCAGCTTCCGGACGGGCCCGACGCCCGGGCTGTCGCCGAGTTGGAGCGCGCCGTCCTCGCCGAGGGTGGCGTGGTGCTGAGCTACGGACAGTTCTACGGGCTCGGCACCTACAACGAACAGCGAATCCCGGCCGAGCCTCGGGTCCAGATCGATCGGGCCGCCGAGCGCACTGTGCAACTGCTGGATGCGGCGTCGGGCGTCGTCGTCATCACCGACTAGCGATCACGATCCGGCCGCCGCGTCGCGCCGAACCCGGCCGTGGGCCAGACCCGGGCCCGACGGCAGTGGCCCGGCGGCCGAATCCCCTTCCCACCGTCACCAATTCGTCGGCCCATCGCTGCGGCCACCCCATGGAGCTGTCATGTCCTCGATTCCGGGAACCATCGAGGCGCCCTCGACCCGTCGGCGGCGCACCCTCCCCGCCGGCCTGGCGTTGACAGGTGCGGCGCTCGCGTTCACCAGCCTGTATCTCGCGGCGGGTGTGCTGACGCCCCTGCTGGTGCTCTATCGCCAGCAGTGGAACTTCGCGCCGTCGCTACTCACGCTGGCGTTCGCTGTCTATGCGATCGGCTTCCTCGCCGCCGTCCTCACCCTGGGGTCGCTGTCCGACCATGTCGGCCGGCGCCCGGTGCTGATCGGCGCGCTGGTGATCCAACTCGCGTCGAACGCCCTGTTCCTCGTCGCCCCCGACGTGAGCTGGGTGATCGCCGGGCGCATCGTGCAAGGTGTCGCCAGCGGCGCGGCGACGGCAGCCTTCACCGCAGCGCTCGTCGAACTCACCCCGCCGAACAGGAAGAGACTGGGTACGGTCCTCGGCAGTGTCGGCCTCACCGGTGGGCTGAGTGCCGGCTCCCTGCTGGCCGGTCTCGCCATCCAGCTCACGCCCAGGGCGAACTCGATCGTCTTCGCCGTCCTCATCGTCCTCACGATTCTCGGTGCCGTCGTCATCGCCCTGTCTCCGGAGACCATGCCCCGTACCGCCGGTGCGCTCCGCTCGATGGTTCCGCGCGTCGCCATCCCACCCGCCGCCCGAGCGGAGTTCGCCGCCGCGGCGCCGGTGGTCGCCGCCGTCTGGATGCTCGCAGGTCTCTCCGGCGGGCTGGCCCCGAGCATGGTTCGCAGCGTCTTCCATCTGGACAGCGGCCTGCTCAACGGCGTGGCCGGGTTCATCGCGCCGGCGGTTTCGGCAATCGTCGGACTGACCTTCGCCCGCGTCGACCCACGGCGAGCGATGATCATCGGAATCTACGCGTCCCTCGCCGGGGCCATCGGCATCATCGGTGGAGTGTTCGCCGGAAGCCTGGCCGTCATGATCATCGGGCAGGCTGTCGCCGGTGTCGGCTTCGGTGCGTCCTTCACCGCCGCGCTACGCCTCATCTTCCCGCTCGCGGCAGCGCACCAGCGCGCGGGAGTCGTCGGCGGAATCTACGTCGTCTCCTACCTCGCCTTCGGGCTACCCATCGTCATCGAGGGGCAGCTCGTCGGCCCTCTCGGCGAGGTGCCGGCAGTCGTCTGCTACACCGCGTTGACCGTCCTCCTGACGCTCATCAGCCTCGCCGGCCAGACCCGGATCAGAGGGCGCACCCGCGGCTGACGGACGCTCGGGTCGGTCAACGGCGCACCCGACAGCGCAGGTGAAGCACCCGGTTGCCCTGAATCACCACGTCAGGATCGTCCAACAGGTGCTGGGCGTGGACCGACCCGAAGTAGCGCTTGCCGGACCCGAACACGACAGGTACGACGTCCATGCGCACCTCGTCGACCAGGCCCGCGGCAAGCACCTGGCCGCCGACGTCGCCAGCGGCGACCTCGACGATGCGGTCCCCCGCGAGCTCCTGCGCCCTGGCCACGGCTGCCTTGACGCCGTCGACGAAGTGAAACGGCGCCTCGGGGTCCCACCCCTCGGGCTTCGGCCGGTGCGTCACGACGACCACGTGGTCGATCCCGCTCGGAGGCTTCCCGTCCCAGCCGTCCGTCATGTCGAAGACATGGCGGCCGGCGATCGTCACCCCGATCTGGTCCCAGTACGGTCGGATGTAGTCGAAGGACGCCTGTGACACCTTCAACGCGCCGCTCTCGTCCAACGGGACGTCACCGCTGGTCAACCAGTCGAACAGCGGTCCGGGCTGGTCGTTCTCGTCGGCGATGAAGCCATCCACCGACACCGAGCTGTACATGACTACTTCGCCCATGGGCAAGCTCCTCTGCTTGGAATGCCCCGAGGTTAGAGTTTCGTGGGCTGTCGCTCTTGTAAGGAATCAATCGGTCGGTAGCGGCCAGCCGTCCAGCACGTGGCCGGGATGTTCGCGCAGGAACCGCCGCCTGACTTCGACGTACCGGGTCGGTGTGAGCCCGGTGAAGGCCCGGAACTCGTGGCCGAAGTGGGCCTGGTCGAAGTAGCCTGCGCCACCGGCGAGGTCGGCCCAGTCGACCGGTTCGGCGGGGTTGATCGACAGCACTGTGGCGGCGAAGCGGTAGCTGCGGGCCAACCGCTTCGGCGTGACGCCGATGAGCTCCTTGAACCGCTGCGCCAGGTGCGTGCTGCTGACACCGGCGGAAACCCTCAGGTCATCGATCGCCACCGCCCCGCTGGTCGCGGCGATGATGCGGCTCGTATGGCGGACCAGCCCCAGGCCGGCCGCGTCGCCCAGCCGTCGCAGCAACTCCTCCTCGAGCAGCGTCAACATCTCGTGGGGTCCCTCGGCCGTGGCCAGCCGGTCGCGCAGCTCAGCAGTGGCGGGTCGGCCCCACACCTGCTCCACCGTCACCGGCCGGTCGCACAGCTGCACTGCGGGCATCGGCAGGAACGGCGCCAGCCCCCACGGCTTGAAGTGCACGCCGATGGACCGGGTCCGGGGTGGATAGCCGAACTCGAACGCGCGGCTGGGCGTGGTGACCACGCAGCCGTCGGCGTACTCGGCCGTCTCGATCTCGGTGCCGGCCCGAATGCGAAACGGTGCCCCGAGGTTGACGATGAGGAACGCCGCCGGACTTGCCGGCAGCGTCAGCCGGGCGTACGGCGGCGCACCCTCCAGGTAGTAGAGGTCGTCGATCAGCCCGTCCAGCGGCGGTCGAGGCACTCTGGACACGTACTCCACGCCCACAGTATCGCCGACGTGACAGCGGGGAACGTGGGTCACCACCAGTCGAAGTAGCGGCCCGCGTGGAAGATCCCCACGCCGATGGCGGCGACGACGCCGACCACGAGCACGACCGGAGCGATCACCACGCTGCCGGCCGCGATGCCGATAGCGCCAGCGGCGATGGCCAGACCCGCCCCGATGCCGACGCCGCCGGCCACCACCCCTGGCGTGTCGCCGGCCTCGGCGGCCCGGTTCATGCTGACGTACGAGACGGCGGCCAGACCGATGCCACCGATCACCAGTCCGGCGGTCATCGCGCTGACTGTGGCGACAGTGGCACCGGGCACGGCGATGGCGTACAGCTCCAGGCCACCGCCGACCGCGCCGAGCGCGTCACCGACGCCCATCTCCCAGTCGCCGTGCTGGTAGTCGCCCCACAGGGCGAACGCCGACAGACCGAACCCGACGACGCTGAGCCCCTTGCCGAGCATCCCGGTCCGGCCCGGCAGTCCGCGCACGTGCTCCGGGGCCGTGGCACTGGCCGGGATGTCCCGCCCGCGTCCCGGGTTGGTCGCCGTGCGGATCGCGTTCCCGGCGCTGGCCGGCGCATCGGTCTCGGTGATGATGACGGCCTGGGACCGCTTGCCGGCCATGGTGCCGCTCGGGTTGGCCTGGATCGCGGCATCCGCGTCCCGGGTCGCCTCCCGGGCGATGTCACCGGCCTTGCCGTACCGGTCGGTCGACTTGATCTGCTTGACCGTGGTGCTGGTCTCCAGGTCGAAGTCCGCCGTGTTGTCGCGCCACGGCATGCCGTAGAGCCATTCGAGGATGTTGCCGCGGAACGTCCCCCGGCCGCCCTTGAACTTGAAGTTCCAGATGAACTTCTCGGCGGCGGGCGCGGTGTGCGCGGCAGCGCCACCGGTGACGCCGGGTGCGGCCGGAGCCTTGCCGCCGTTGTCGGCCGGCGGCGCGGCCGGGGGCGGTTCGGGTGGTGGGGCCGGTGTGGGTGGTGGCGGCTCGGCCGGTGGCGGCTCCGGTGGCGGCGGAGGCGGCGCGGGCTTCGGTTTCGGCGGTGCCGGGGGCGGCAGTACGGCGTGCAGCACCCAGGTGCCGCCCGGATGCTCGGACCAGTTGCCGCCCTCCAGGTTGAGGGTGACGTTGGCCTGGTAGTAGATGACCGAGTTCTTGTTGTTGATCCGCGGGTCGAGGGTCGCGCCGTGACTGTTGAGATAGCGGCGGAAGTCCTCCACGGTGGGGTTCTCGGACCCGGTGAAGTGGGACTCCGTGATGGAGATGTCGTGGGTTTCCGGCCCCTTGACAGTGGCGGGCTTGAACCCGGCCGGATCGGCCATTCCCACCGGATTGTTGCGGCAGTACCGGAACAGGTTGCCCCCGTCGGCGAAGCCGCCCGGATCGCTGCTCGCCCACCTGCCCAGCCACGGCACGTAGTACCGAGCGCCGGCGTAGCAGAAACCCGTCTCGTCGTCGACCTCGTGCCCGCCGAAGCGGTACCGCTTCAGGCTCAGGTCGTTGCCCGGCCGGCCGTACCGGTACGCGGTGGTGCCGTACGGGTGGTACTCCTCGTAGGAGATGAGCACCCCTGCCGCGTCGGTCTCCAGCGCGGCCGAGCCGAGGTGGTTGGTGAGCTGGTAACGGATCAGCGCAACGCCGAGCGGGTTGGCCGGGTCGAAGCCGCCGACGTCGACGGTCTTGACGTCCACCTGGGCGACCGGGCCGGTGTCGTCGGCGATGGTGGTGGTCCACCGTTCGTGCTGGAGGGTGCCGGTGACCCGGTTGCGCCGCCGGAACACTGTGACCGCACCCAGGAAGATCCATTCAAGTTGGACGCTGCCCGGCCGGTCCACGACCTTGCGCAGCCGCCGCCCGCTCGCGGCGTAGACGAACCGGGCTTCGCCACCGCCGCCGAGGTCGACCCGGCGGAGCTGGTCGTGGACGTTCCACTCCAGGGCCGGCAGGTGCGGCATGACGGTCAGGTTGCCGACGGCGTCGTGCGCGTACAGGGCCGAGTAGGGGCCGGCGTCGGCGTCGCCGGGCAGGCTCGTGGCGGCCAACCGGTTCGTGGCGTCGGCCGGGTCGTCCTGGTACGCGTACCGGTAATGCCGGGTCCAGCCGGCACCCACCCCGGCCTGCGTCCGGAACCGGTGCCGGAGCACCGTGAGGTTGCCCAGCGGGTCGTACTCGTACTCCTCGGTGTAGGCACGTACCGCGCCGGCATCGGTGAGGCTACCGGCGGGCGGCACGTCGGTCTGGTCGCGGATCGCGTCGTTCGGCGCCCCGGCCAACTCCCGCCCACTCGCCCGGATCAACTGGTAGAGCGGGTCGTACGCGTAGTCGCTGGCCGCCGGCACCGCCGCGTTGCCGAAGAAGGTCGGCGCGCCCGGCTCGGCCACCCGGGTCAGGTTGCCCACCGGGTCGTAGGTGTAGCGAAGGTCGCGCACCCCGGCGGTCAGCAGACGTTCCAACCGGAACGTCATCGGGTCGTAGAAGTACTCGGTGACCAGGCCGTTGCCGTGCCGGGCGAACCGCCGCCGACCCAACGCGTCGTAGTCCTGCTCGGACAGGAACTCCACCTCAGCGCCCTGGCCGCGCAGCCGCGCGGTGAGCCGGCCCAGCATGCCGCCCTCAAGGTAGGTCGGTCGCAGCTCGGTGGCGTCGGGCAGGGTGACCAGTGTTGGACGGTTCACCGCGTCGTACTCCGCGGCGGTGCCGAAGACCTCGCTCTCCAGCAGCGGCGCCGCAGCGGCCAGCAGCGCGGCGTGGTCGGGCGCGGCGGCCACCGGTGACCAGTCCGGGCCGTCGACATGGTCGGTGGCGAGTCTCCGTTCGGCGCGGTGCGGGTTGCCCTTGAAGTCCACCTCGGGCACCCGCACCTGGCCCGCCGGGTCGAACACCAGGTACGGCACGCCGTGCAGGCCCAGCGTCGCCGCGTCCGGATGCCGGTCGCCGAAGACCACGTACTGCACACAGCGCTCCGCGCCGGCGGACTCGCTGACGTACAGGCCGACGGGCCGGTGCAGGGCGTCGTACGTCGTGCGGAAGGTCCGGCCGTGTTCGTCCCAGATCCGGCGCACCCCACCGAGCACGTCCTGGAACACCCACCGCTCGCCCTTCTCCGCGCTCCACGACCGCACTCCCGCGCCGTGCATGGCGGTGGCCGCGGTGGCGATGTGCCGGCCCAGCGCGTCGTACCCGTCGCAGGACCGGCCGGTGAGGTCTCCGGTGGTGCGTACGCCGAACCGCTGGCCGGCGCCCCGGTCGGCCACCGTGTAGACGGCCCGGCCGAGGCTGTCGAAGTGGATCACGGAGGGTGTGTCGGCGTGCGTGGCGGCGAGCCACGCGGCGCGGGTGGCCGGGTCGGCCGGTTCCGGGTCGGACACGGCGGGGCTGCCCCGCTCGGCGTACCACTGGCTGTCGAGCACCGTGTCGTTGGCGTCGAACAGCCGGTGCGACCAGGCATTGGACTCGACCCGGCTGAGGGTGCCGTCCGGATACCGGGTCAGCACGGCCCGGCCCAGCGGGTCGTAGTAGCGGATCGCTGTGGCGCCGATCTCGCGCAGCGCCGCGGCGTCCTCGTACTCGTGGGTGGTGCTGAAGTAGGGCTGGTACCGCTTCACCGGGTTGCCCTTGTTGTTGACAACCGTGCGGCCGGTGCCGACCCAGCGCGGGTCGGCGTCCACCTCGACGGCCACCCCGTCCTCCCCCACCTCCAGGGCTCTGCCGGGATGCACCCGCGACTTGGTGATCGCCACCCCACCGGTGCCGGTGCTGTACTCGTAACTCTCCAGCCAGCGCGTGTTGGTCGGGCCGTGCCGTTCCCGGTGCCGGCCCCGGCTGTACGCGGGCTGGCCGTTGACCACCCAGTTGAACGGGTCGTAGGTGAACGTCAACGTCGGATCGTCGAGGGTGTCGCCGTCCCCGGCGCCGGGCCGGCCGAGCAGCGCAGAGGCCACCACCCGGCCCAACTCGTCGTAGCGCACCGCGCGGCGCTGCCCGTTCGGGTCGGTGACGAGGCTCGGGCCGAGCACAAGGTAGTTGTTCACAGCGGTGGTGACCGACCAGGACGCCTGGTCGATGGTCACCCGCTCGGTGAGCAGGTGGTAGTCGTCGAAGGTGACAGCCGTCGCCAGGCCCAGCGCGTCCACTGCCCCGTTGGACAGGTAGAAGTGCGCGGCCGGATCGGCGGGATAGCGCAGCTCGCCGGAGGGGATCCACCAGTCCGGGCCGCCGTCGAGGTGCACGTAGCCGGCGGCGGTCAGGTCCGCGCCGGTCACCGCAGTGCCGTAACCCGCGGCCAGCGCGGCCGGGGTGAAGGCGAGTTGGTACGTCTGGTGCCCCAACCCCAGGCTGTCCCACTGACCGGCCGGCAGCGGCGTCAGCGCGTTGTCCCGGAAGCGCACCTGTGACCGGGACAGCAACCGCCGCTGCGCGCTGACCTCGTCCGCCACCACCTCGTACCCGATCGGGGTGGCCGCCGCGAACCCGGCGAGCAGTTCGGCGCGGGTGAACAGCGGGCCGGCCGGGGCCAGCCCGGTCAGCTCGTGCCCGACCGCCTCGTACGCGGCGCGGATCCGGTACGCCGGCACCGGCAGTGTCTCGTCGATGTCCGGGGTGTACCGCTGCTCGCCGTACGTGACGTGACGGCGTCGCTGTTCGGCGGTCACCTCGACGGGCAGCTCCGGGTCGGGCGTGGTGCGACCGTAGACCACGGCGGCGGCCTGGACGACGGTGCCGTACGGGCCGAGGACCAGGTTGAGCCGGTGGCTGATCCGGGGCTCGTCCGGCTGCCGGTCGTAGGAGAGGCTGACCGCCTCCCGTTCGACGGCGACGAACACCCGCGCGTCCAGCCGCTGCACCTGGTACGTCTGCTCGACCACCCCGTACGGGTGCTCCTGCGCGGAACTGCCGTCGTACGAGTACACCTCCTGCCGAAGCGGCAGGCCGCGCAACGCCCGACGGCTCTCCCGCAGCTCCGCGGCGGAGACTCCGACCGGCAGCTCCACAGTGGGCAGGTGCCGGCCGGCGTACCACTCGGCGGACAGGTCGACCGGGGCGCCGGTGTGGTACCAGGTCTTCGTGGTGACCGGTGGCTGGAACAGCTCGGGCGAGGTGTCCTGATGCCCGTCGACCGCCTCGACGCCCAGCACGTGGTCCACGAAGGACTCGCCGTCGATCTGCTCGACCATGCCGAAGCCGGCGAACTCCCGCTCGTCGCCGTCGTAGTGCCCGTGGTGGTAGCGGTAGCCGGTGACCAGCCGGGTCCCGGTGATCCGGTCCACCTGCTCCACCCGCTCGACGACCTGCACCGGGAACGGCAGTCCGGTCACCCACGGCTGGCCGGCTCGCCGGTCGGCCAACTGGAAGGCGGTCGAAGCGGCGTACCGGATGGTGGTCTCGCCGCCCAGGTTGTTCACCACCCGGGCGAGCAGGTGTGGCTTGCCGTCGGCGGCCAGATTCAGGTAGCGCACCGGGCCGGCCGCGTCGCCGGGCAGCGGCGACGACCACACCAGGCAGCCGGTGCCGGTACCCAGCAGGTCGGTCACTGTCACCGTCGAATCGGGCGTGACGTGCGGCAGGTCGGGCAGGTCGGCGGGGGCCGACCAGCCGTTGCCGGACTGGTTGTACCAGAGCCGGATCTCGCGCCGGCCCAGGTAGCACAGGTCCATCACGCCGGTGCCGTCCACGTCGGTGAGGAGCACCCGGGCTGGGTCGAACTCGTCCAGCCCGGTGAACCACGGCGCGTCGTCCATCTCGACCTTGGCGCCGAATCGTCCGTAACCGACGTTGGGCCAGTAGCAGACGGAACCGTCGCGGACCCGGACCAGGTCGGTGAGCCCGTCGCCGGACATGTCGGCGAGGAAGATGCTCTGCCGGTCGTCGGAGCGCAGCAGCCGCGGCCCACGGTCCTCGTCGGCGGGCCAGAGCGCGGGTCGCGCCGGGCCGTACCCCACCTCGGCCAGCGACTCGTGCCAGGCCAGCACTGTGTCACCGGCGATCAGCAGGTCGGCCCGGCCGTCCCCGGTGAGGTCCAGCAGCAGCAGGTCGGGGCTGGCCCAGTCGACGGCGGGCAGCTCGCGGAACGGCTGGAAGCCGGACCAGCCGGCGTCGTCGGTGCGGCGGACGAAACCGGCCGGCACGGTGCCGAGCTGGACCAGCTCGATCCGCCCGTCACCGTTCACGTCGACCAGTTGCTGGCGTCCGCCGGCCAGGTCGGTCAGCGACGGCACTGTGGGCAGCGCGGTGACCGGGCCGATCCGGCCGGCGCCGAGGTTCGGTCGGTAGTAGAGGGCACCCTCGTGCCCGGTCAGCACCCCGGCGATTCCTTCCCCGTCCAGGTCCACCCACAGCTCGGTCCGCCCGTCCACTCCGGCCGGCAGGTTTTCCAGGCTGCCGCGCTCCAGTTCCCGGGTGGTCGCCGCGATGGTGGCCGGTGTGTATGCGAAGGTCACCGGGGGCAGTGCGGCGCTGGTGTGCCCGCCGCCGGCGGCGGGGGCGTAGCCGCGCTGGGTCACCTCGACCAGTGTGGACAGCACGGGCCCGCTGGCGTATTCCAGCTCCACCGCGCGGACCAGGCAGTCCGCGCCCACCTCGGGCTCGTCAGGGAAGTGGTGGAACATCAGGATCCTGCGGCACAGCCGGTAGGTGCGGACCTCGAAGCCGGCACGGTAGGTGGAGAACGGGTCCGGCCGGCAGGTCCAGTCCCCGGTGTCAGCGGGCAGCGGGGTGTCCGGGTGGTGCTCGCCGTAGTCGAGCACCACCTCGAACAGCCAGCCGGCGTCGGCGATCCGGGCCGGCGTCAGGTCCACCGGGCGCCGGCCGTCGGGGTCGAGCAGCGGCACGGTGTTGCCGTACCGCACCGACTTGAGGTAGCGGTTGGCGTTCCGGTCGGTGCGGTGCCGTTCGTGCGGCCGGTCCAGGTCCAGGTCGGCGGTGTCCTCGGGTTTGTAGGTGTAGACGACAGCGTTGCCCCGGTCGTCGCGGGTCTCGCAGAGCAGCCAGGCGTGCACCCGCCGGCCCAGGCCGATGCGGGAGCCGCCGTCGCGGCCGTACACGGCCAGCAGGTTCGACCCGGACAGGGTGCGCCAGTGCACGTCACCGTCGGAGTCCCGGGTCCACCGCTCGATGCGGGCGAACGCCCCCTCGGTCCGTGGCCGGAACCGCTGCACCGTGTGCCCGGCGACCGGAGTGCCGCCGGGCACCGGAATCAGGTCGTCCTCCCCGGACAGCAGGAAGGTGTCGGTGTCGTCGTAGCGGGGCAGACCGCGGTCGGTGCGCCGGCTGATGGCCGGCACGGGCAACTGCCAGCCGAGGCCGAACGGGCCGTTCCCGGCGCCCGAGTCGTAGCTGAGCGTCAGGTCGGGTTGGAACCCGGACCGGCCGCCGCTGACCGGGATGGGAACGGACATGCCGCCGGTCCCGGTGACGGGGTGGGCGGCGAACGTCTCGCCGATGGCCCGGATCGCGCCGCCGCCGGTGGGCAGGCTGATCGCCGGTCCACCGAGTCCCGGTCCGGTCGCGGCCCGACCGGCTGGCGCCCCGGTGCCGGTCGCGTCGGTCGGCGGCCCGCTCGGGCCGAATGCCCCGCCGGGAGCGCCGGCGCCGGTCGGGTCGGCGGAGCCGCGCCACCGGGAGCCGGGCCCCGGCGATCCGCCGCCGACCGGGTAGCTGGTCGTCACCGCTCCCCCTCAGCCGTCGAGCCGGTAGTGCAGCAGGACTACCAGGTCGCTCAGGCCGTCCGGGTCGGCCGCCAGCGTGACCGGGGTGCCGAGAACCAGCGGATCGGACTGACCCACGCACTGCCGCAGGTCGGCGTCCCGGTTCAACGTCACCGGGTCACCGGCCACCGTGAGGTCGTACGTCCCGGGATCACCGTCCACCCGGGCGTACCAGGTCACCTCGTCCACCACCGGCTGGTGGTCACGGGCGAGGTACGGCAGGTGCTCCGGCCCGATGGTCAACTCGGTGCTCTGCTGCTGGGTGAGCTGCCACCACTCGTCCGGGAAGTGGTGGCGCAGGCTGTATGCCTGGTACAGCCCCGTCCGTCCGGCGTCGACAAACATCTCGTTGAGCACCTCCCGCAGGGAGTCCTCGACCAGGCCGCGCAGCGTCGAGCCGCCGTCGCGGGCCGTGTAGCGCAGGTGCAGGATGATGTCGCTGATGCTGTCGTAGTCGAACTGGCGGACCGCCGTCGGCAGTTCCAGCCGCCAGGTGCCGATCGCGCCCTTGCCCTCGAACGGCAGGTAGCGGTCGTCGGCGAAGTTCAGCTCGAACATGCCGCTGTCGCTGAGGCCGCTGCTGGTCGCGATCGACTCGATCCCGCCCACGTTGTACGCGAAGCGCTCGTCACCGGGCACCTCTGTGTACTTGTCCTTGGCGCTGGTGCCGCCCTGCCGGGCCGCGGTGGAGCTCCGGTACCTGTTGCCGATCAGGGAGAGCTTCGCGGTCACCGGGGTGTACGGGCCGGCCACGCACGGGATGGACAGGCTGACAGTGCGGAGCCGGCGGAAGTAGTGCCCGGGGTGGTCCAGGTCGAACAGCGCCTCCGGGACGTTGACGACGCAACTGCCGGTGGCCCGCAGCTCGATCAACGCCGCCGGGTCGAGCTGCGCCAGCGAGACGTGCCGGGTCAGCTCGCGTTCGCGGCTGTGCTGGTCGAGGTAGGCCACCTCCATCCGCTTCAGGTCGTGGCGCAGCGTGTCCGCCACTGTCAGCCCCTTGCGCAGGCTGTCCCAGTAGCCGGGTTGCAGGAACGTGGCCTCGCTGCCCAGCTCGTGGGCGAAGCACCGCTCGGCCTTCTTCGCCACGTCGAAGGCGAGCTGGTACGCCCCGAAGTAGACCGAGCTGGCCCGGCTCATCATCCACTGGTACAGCTCGGTGTTCGTGTACTTGCCGCGCAGGTACTCCTCGGTGGCCCGGGCGTTGTCGGCTTCCTGGTCGTGCGCCGCCAGCTCGTCGGTGAGCATGGCCACGTGCAGCCGCCCGGTGAGGAGCTGCTGGTCGAGCTGGGTCAGTTCGAGACCGGCCAGCGCCGCCTGGTGTTCCCAGTCGTCCATCCGGCGGCGGTAGCCGCCCTGGTTGGCGGCCATCCCGGCGGCCTTGTCCAGGGCCCGGGCGATCGCTTCCAGGGTCATCACCGCCGAGTCGGCGGCGGCACCGGCCTTGTCCCCGCCGAGGGTGAGGGTCACCGTGGGTGAGCCACCGAAGCCGGCGCCACCAGCAGTGAAGTTGGGTATCAGCTTCAGCCCGCCGGACAGGATGTAGCCCACGGCGATCGCGGTCTCGCCGAGCAGCGACACCCCTGACAACGCGGTGGCGGTGATTTCCCAGGCGTTCATGTACGGCCGGCCGGCGTAGTAGCGTTGCCGCTCCTCCACCACCTTGCGGCTCAGTTCCAGCGCTGCGACGTTGCCCTCGGCCTCCGCGATGGTGGCGAGCTTGACCGCCCGTACCGCGTCGAGCAGGGCGATCTCCTGGCCGGCGCGCAGCCGGGCGAGTTGCTCGGCGTCCCGCTTCTCCATTGCCGCGAGCAGCCCGCCGCCCAGCTCACCGACGTACCCGACGAGTTCGGTGGCCTTCTGGGCCAGCACCCGGAACCGGTAGTTCGGCAGCGGTGCGCCGAGCCCGGCCAGGAACGACGAGACGGACATGCCGGCGGCTGCGGCCCGGACCAGTGCCCCCGGGTCGATCGGCGGCGAGAACAGGGCGAGCATGCTCTCCACCCCGTCGATGTTCTGGCAGTTGCGGATCTTGAACAGCCGATCGCCGATCAGGTCCCACAGCCGGAGCATCTCCTCGTTGGGCGGGACGCAGAAGTACAACGCGGAGTAGCTCAGCGGGCTGGGCAGTTCCGCACCGCCGTGCGGCAGCAGGTCGAGGTCGGGGATCAGGTTCTCCAGGTCCAGCAGCGCGTTGCCGAACAGGTCCACGGTGGCCTGGAGCTGGTTCACGGTGGCCGGAGCCGGGCTGACCAGCGGCGGCACCACGCTCGGCTTCGGCCCGAGCAGTTTGTCGGCCAGAATGTAGAGCTGAGTGGCCTGGGTGACGGACTCCCTGGTGAACTGCCGGAACAGCTGGTCACCCCAGTCGACAAGGTTCTTGATGTAGCTGACCACCACGGCGAGCTGGTAGGCGACCGGCCGGCTGCGGGCCACCACGTGCGGGTTGAACGGCTTCCCCCGCCACTGCTCCACAGCGAACTTCAGGTCCGTGATGCTGGCCCCCGACGGGTCGGCCGCGATCGCCGTGAGAATGTCGCCGATCCGCTGGTTGAGCAGCTCGGGCACTCCGGTCTGGAAGAACGGCTTGGTGACCCAGTACTTCTGCGGGGCAGCGGCGCCGTCGGCGGTGCCGACCGGGTTGAAGATGTGGTGGAACCAGTTCCGCGCCTCGGCGAACCGCTGGTCCCGGTTGAGCCGCAGCGCGATGTCGAACGGAAGGTGGTAGAACAGCTCCCAGTTGTAGCCCGCGTACGCGCCGTCCGCGGCGAAGTCCAAATCCTCCACCGGGTACGGCGACACGACCACCGGCGCCGGCTGGTAGGTGTCAGCGAAGTCGAACCCCGTGTTGGTGAGCTGGGTGGTCCGGCTCAGCAACGCCGGCACGCCCGACCGGTGGACGGTGGCCCGCAGGAAACACAGCAGCGGGTGGTAGAAGTTCGCGAACCGCACCCCGTACGACAGGGTGCCGTAGACCTCGAACTCGGCCACCAGCCTGTGGTACTCCGCGTCCTCGGTCATCGCCTGCACGGCGGCCGCGAGGTCGTGCGCCGGGTCCTCGGCGTATCGGCGCAGGTACTCGGTGAGCAGAGCCAACACGTCGCGGGCGAACTCGTCAACGTCGCTGTACGTCTTCTCGATCCGGTCCGCCGGGTCCTCGGCACGCCGGTCGTAGAAGCCCGGGATGATCACGTAACCACGGTCGTAGTCGCCGTAGAAGTACGGCATCAAGGTGCCCAGTGGCAGCACCGGCCGGCGGTCGTGGGTGCCTCGGATGCTCTGCGCCAGCCCCAGCAGCATGACGATCCAGTCGAGCAACGACATCTGCATGGGGTACGTCACCCGGAACCGGCCGGGCGTCTGCGCCACCAGCGTCTGGAACGCGCCCATCAGCGGAGTGCTGATCGCCAGGTCGTTCTGCGTCCGGAAGACCAGTTCGGTGAACCGTTCGGCCAACAGTTCGGTGTCCTTGAACACCGGCGACAGCTGCAGGTTGCCGGAGCCGCCGCCCGGCATCGGCTCCGGATAGCCTCGGCAACCGGTCAATGCGAACGAGCCGACGAACTCGGAGCCGGTGAGCACGCTGATCGCCTGACCGGCCGCTCCGGCCGCGTACGCGAAGCAGGTGAACTCGTCCGCGGCGGGGAGGTCCTCCCGGTAGCCGCTGGTGGGGTAGTACAGCGCGTCCTTGGAGATCTTCTTCGGCTGCCAGCGGTCCTGCGTCCGCTCGCCGATGGCCAGCTGGATCCGCCACCGCCGACGCGGTCGCTCCGTCTCGGTGCCGCCCGGCGGGATGCCGTCCGGGTCCGGAATCTGGGAGGTCTGCGCCGTGTCGGTCTCCTGCGTGAAGACCGGCCAGGCCACTGTGAGCCGGCTGTTGCGGTCGAAGGCGAGCAGGTGGTCGCCCGCGATGTCCAGCGGCACCCGCCGCCACGGCGTCCAGTACCGCTCCCGCTCGAACTGCCTGTGGTAGTACACGGTCGGGTCGCCGCCCCGGGTGCGGGCGAACACGTGCATGAGATGCCTGTCGTGCTGGTAGTAGCAGGCCATCACGTCCAGGTGTGCCAGGTCGTCCAGCTTCTCCAGGTACGCGATGGTGGCGTTCTCCACCGCCAGGTCGGTCAGCTCGTCCTGCTGCAACTGGTCGTCCAGCTCGGTGAACAGCTCCGACTTGTCGTCCCGCAACTCCGGCAGGATCCAGTTCTCCGGATACAGGAAGATCTTCCGGTTGGCCTCCCACACCCGGTAGTTGGCCATCCAGTTCCACTGGTCCCAACCTGGATCCTCGGTGACCGCCGCGACGCTGTCCGGCTCCAGGCCCAGCAGGCAGCGCTGCACGAACAACTGAACTGTGGCGTGTGCCTGCACGATGCGCGACGTCGCCATGCAGGCGCCCATCTCGACATCGATGAGGAAGTGGTCGTACAGGTCATTGGTGTCGCGCAGCCCTGGGTTCTCGGCCAACAGGTACGCGACCAGCGCGTCCCGTTTGGCCACCCGCAGCCGGTCCTGCACCCCTTGGAGCACCCCGAACCACTCGGCCTCGGCGTAGCGCGCCTTCAGGGCCTGCCGCATGGTGGCCGCCCCTGCCGCCGTGGTGACCGGCTGGCCCAGCGGCACCGCCGCCGCCACCGGTAGGCCCAGCCGGCGCAGCACTGTGAGCGCCTGGGCCAGTCGCTGGATCGTCGCCGGTGACCGGTACGCGGTGAGGTCGACCGCCGACAGTTCGAGGTGGGTGTCGAGGTCGGTCAGCACTGTGGCGTCCCAGCCACCGAGCTGCGCCAGATGGGTGTGGACCTGCGTGGCGGTGGTCCCGGCCGCCAGGACCAGGTCGAACAGCCCATACACCGTCCACGGCGCGGCTGCGTCCAGCGGGTTCGCCACCGGCGGGTAGGTGCGGGCCAGCTCGACTCCGGCGGCCAACCGGATCCAGTCGGTCAACGGGGCCGGCGGCCGGCCGGTCTGGTACGGCACCCGGTCCGGGGCCAGCCAGCCGAGCGGCAGGGCGTTCGCCAGCAGCCAGCCGAGGTCCGCGTCGGGCACCCTCAGGTGGTCGACGAGCCGGCTCAGCACGTGCAGCAGGCGCAGTGCCCGGTACTGCTCGTCGAACCCGGCCGGGGTGACCGCCGGCGGCGCCGGCGGCTCGTTCACAAGATCCACCAGCGCGTCGTCGGTGAGCACCGCGAGCAGCGGCCGGGTCAGCTGCGCGCCGGCCAGCACTGTCGCGGCGGCGTCCGCCGAGAACCCGAAGGTGTCGGCCACCGCCGCCACCGCCAGCTCCTGCTTGGTACGGGTGTACGCGTAGCTGGACAGGGTCGTGGTGATGGCCAGCAGCAGCGTGGTCTGCTGGGCTTCGGTGGGGCTGGCCACGATCGCTGCTGTTATCGGTGTGGTGTCCACGAGGGCGGCGAGCTTCGCGTCGACGAACTGCGCCGGGGTGGTCACCGCATCGGTCCAGCCACCGTCCACTATCGAGGTGAAGCCGGCCAGGTCCGCCTCGGTCATCCCGGGCACCACGGCCAGCAGGGCACGCAGGCCCGGCAGGTTCTCCTCGGGGGGCGCCGCCGGGTCGACAGCGGGTCGGGTCGCCGCGTAGCCGCTCTGGTAACCGGCCTGCAACCCGGTGAGCACCGCGGTCAGCGTCTCGTCCGGCAGGTCCCGCGCGGCCAGGTCGTCGGCTTCGTGTCGGAGCAGGTAGCGCAGGTCGGCCGGGCTGATGCCGGTGCCGGCCCGGGCGGCGTCGAGCAGCGCGACGAAGGCCAGCGCGGCGGCCGGTGTGGTGAGCGGATCCGGCCCGATCAGATCCTTCATGGTCAGGTACTCGCTGACGGTGAGCCCGAGCGACCGGGCCAGCAGCGTTCCGGCGTACACCGTGTGCAGGCCGACGTTGCTGACGATCGCCGGGGCCGGAAGGTCGGCTACCAGCAGAGCGGTGTCCGCCGTGGTGGCCCCCAGGCAGGTCGCCAGGTACGCCTCGTGCGCCGACAGCGGAGCACCGGAGCCGGGTGTGGTCAGCTCCGCCTGCTCGTTGGCGAGCACGTTTGCCGGCTCGAACGCGTCGAGGACCGGGCCGTTCGCCGTGTTGCGGAACACCTCGGCGTACCGCGACTCGTTCAGCGGCGCGAACAGGTCGACCACCTCGGGCAACGGCAGCCCGAGCCGAGCGGCCAGCCGGTGCAGCGCCGCAACCGTGACCAGGAGGTCGTCGTCCAGGGAACCGCCGCCCAGCGCGTCGGCCCGGATCGTCCGGTCCAGCAGCGGCGGCGTCCAACCGGTGCAGGCCGGCGCGCGCAGCAGACGCAGGAACCTGTGGATCCGGTCCAGGCGCGCGTCGGTGAGCTGCTGGATCCGCTTCGCGCTGAGGTCGGACCCGGTGTCCAGGTGCTTGACGAACATGGCGTTCCCGGGATTGACCCAGGTCAGCGCCAGCAGTTCGGTCAACTCCCGATAGTCCAGGCGCGCCCGAGCGAGGAAGTTGTCCACCCGGGCGATGCCGCCCAGAGCGCCGAGCGGCGCGGTGTTCCAGATGTCGTCCTGAGCGGCCGGGTCGGCTGTGACCACCAACTGCCGCTGCGCGTCGCTGATCCCCAGTTCCTCGGCCGCGATGGCCTCGTCGCTCGGGCCCGCCGACCGGCGCAGCGCCCGCATCACGTCGGCCCGGGCGATGTCGAACTGGGCGAAGTAGCTGCGGGTCTCCTCGTGCGCCAGGTCGAACGGCAGGGCGAACGCGTACCGGCTGCCCGCCAGCAGGGCGTACGCGGCGGCATTCACGTACTGCGGCGCGGCCGCCAACTCCAGCGCGGTGCCGGTGCTCTGGCGCAGTCGGCGCACGAACCACCCGCCGCCCCCGTCCGGGCTCGCCTTGGCCACCACGCCGACGTCCCGGACGACGCGAGCCCCGGCCAGGTCCGGCTCGTACACGAGGGAACGGTCGGTGAACGGCCAGCCCTGGCCCTGCAACAGGCTCAGCAGCCCGGCCGACGGCGCCTCCACCGGGTCGACGCCGCCGCTCAGCGGGCCCCCGAACGCGAGGCCCGCGTCCGGCGACACCGCCTCCTCCAGCAGCTCGCACACCAGGTCCAGGTAGGGCAGCGGGAGGTCGGTGTTCTCGCAGCTCAGATCCAGGTCACCGAGGTCAGGCCGGCGACCGTACAGCACGTCCCGGGCGACCTTGGTGGCCGGACCCGGCGTGTCGGCGTCGGTCACCAGCCGGTCACCGAGGAACTGAAGGGCGTCCACCAGGTACGCGGCGGCGCTGTGCACGCTGCGGCACGGCTCGCAGTAGCTGGAGTCGGCGAGCTGGAACAGGCTGCTCAGGTTGGGAAAGTCGGCGCTGACGGGGGTGAGGTCCGGGGCCACCGAGCCGCCCAGGGCCCGGACCGGCAGCGCCCGCGCCGCGCTCTGGAGTTCGCCGGCCAGCAGCCCGCTCGCCACGTGCACGTCCACGGCCCGGCGATACACCGACCGGGCCTGCTCGTCGGTGAACCGGCCGGTGTTCACGGCGGTGGCCACGAACCGCGTCTCGCCGAGGGCGTGGATCCGGGCCGCCGACGGCACGTTGGCCGCCAGCAACGCCGTGGTCTGCCGATAGGTCGGTGCCAGCTTGAAGATCCGCTGCATGGCCTTGAGCGCCGGCCGCCCGGTCCGCAGCCGCTCCGGGTGGTCGCGCAGCAGCCGTTCCACGTTGCCGGTCGCGAGGTCGAAGTCCGGATTCGCGGTGAGCAGTTCGAGCACCGCGTCCCGGCGCCCGCCGAAGGCGCGTTCGGCGGCGCTGGCCCGCTCGTCGGTGCCGGGCTGTTCTTCGGTGCCGGGCTGTTCGTCGGGGTCGGCCCGTTGACCGGGGCCGGGCCGATCGCCGTTGCCGTCGGGTCGTTCGGCTGCGGCGGTCGCTGTGGTGTCGGCCACGGCGCCCGCGTCGCGTTCGAGTTGCGCGGTGAAGGCAGTGGTGGGATAGCGCCTCTCCAGCTTGCGGGCCAGCGCGCCGGCGTGCAGGTCGATCAGCTCCGGCCGGACCGGCTGACCAGCGACCCGGACATCCGTTGTGCTGTCCTGCAACACCCGCCGCCAGTCCGCCGGGGCCAGGCGGGCCAGCCGGCGAACGTCGGCCGGCCGCTCGATTCCCTCGCGGTCGCGGACCCGGTCGACGATCGTCTCGTCGTAGCCCAGCACGTCGGCCAACACGCTCGCCGCGCCGGCCGCCTCGGCGGCCGACCGGTCGGGAAACGCCGCCGCGTCAGCAAGCCGGGCGATCAGCCCGGGCAGGTCACCGGCGGCGTCGGCGGCGAGAAGAGTCTGGACCCGCTCGTGCGCGCCGTCGGCGAGGAACCGCTCCACCCGCCCGTACAACACCTTCGGCCGTTCCTGCGCGACGTACTCCTTGGCCTCCGGCCGCACCCGGGCCAGCATGTCGAGGATCCGGTCCAGCTCACCGAGCAGGTCCTCGGGAACGTAGCGATGGCGCACGGCCTCGGCGACGGCGTTCCGGACGGTGTGCTCGTCGAGCAGTGCCATGTCGTAGTACAGCGGCCGCAGCTCGGTGTTCAGATCGACGTCGAACCGGGCGAGCGCGGCGCCGGTGCAACTCGCTGTCAACAGCGTCCGCTCGGCGAACAGCGCGTAACCGAACACCGCCGGCAGCTTGTAGGACGCGGCCAGTTTCTGCGCCACACCGAAGTGCGCCAGCGCCGTCGCGGGCAGTCCGGTCTCGGCAGCCAGGAACGTCACGTCCTCGACCTCGTCGTCCTGCCGCAGGTCGTACAGCGCGACCTCGCCGAGCAGCGGGACGATCGTGGCGAGGATCCGTTCGTACTCACTGCGTTCCCGGTCCCCGCCACCGGACAGATCCACTGTGAGCGCGGCAAGCTCGGGAGCGTTGAACAACACAGCGCTCAGCGGCGGGTCGGACAGAAGGCGATCACCAGCGGACACGCGGACGAACAGGTCGGCGGACTGCTTCTCGGAGCGGGTGAACCGGTCCCGCGAGTAGTCGATGCGATACAGTCCGTCATCCCCGGTGATCGCCTCGCCGAGCTGCTCGGAGTGCCGCAGGTCCCGGTCGAACGCTCCGATCGTCAGAGCGTTCGCCGGCTGCCCGTCGGCCCAGCGCACCCGACCCACCACGACGAACCGGGACGGCGGCTCGGCCAGCACCATCTGCACCGCGTCCCGGGTCGCCCCGTCCACAGTGCCGGTGACCGGCAGCTTGTGCGTCCGTTGGAACTCGGCCACCCCACGACGGGTGGTCGGCCCGTACCGGGCGTCGACCAGTTCGTCGGTGGCGATGTCAGCGGGCATCCGCAGCAGCGCGGTGTGCAGCCGCCGGACGTCGTCGCTGGGGCGGTGGCGGCGCGAGCCCATCGGGGTGGTCATGAGCATCTCCGATCGTCCGCCAGCCGGCGACGGCGGCTGTCTGACGCCGGTACGACCGGGGGCTACCTGGCATCCTGCGGATCGGAGGAGCACGCAGCATCACATTGTCCAAGATCCGCCTTCCCGTTTGGCTGAACGGCAGCGGGCACTGCCGGGACGGCCGGTGGCAGAGCCGGGACTTCCCGGGCAGCACCCTCAGCCTCAGTGACACTGCACCGGCTGAGCAGCGACCCAAACGGTGAGCGACATCGTCTCGGCCAGCAGCGGCGGCATTTGAGGTGGATTACCGGTCATTCCAGATCGGCTCGCACGGGTGCAACAATGCGGGCATGAACGTTCGGGAGCGCAGCAACGTCACCGTCACGGGTCGGGAAGGTGGCCCGATGGTGATGCTCGCCCACGGCTTCGGATGTGACCAGAACATGTGGCGGCACATCACGGCGACGCTCGGCGAGCAGTCTCGCGTGCTGCTCTTCGACCACGTCGGTGCGGGGCGCTCCGACGTGACGGCGTGGGACTCGGATCGGCACGCGACTCTCGACGGCTACGCCCGCGACGTCCTGGAGATCTGCCGTGATCTGGACCTTCGCGACGTGATCTTCGTGGGGCACTCCGTCAGCGCCATGATCGGCGTGTTGGCTGTCAACGAGCAGCCTGACCGCTTCGCCGGCCTGGTCCTGCTGACTCCCTCACCCTGCTACATCGACGAGGAGGGCTACCGGGGCGGGTTCACCCGTGACGACATCGACGAGCTGCTGGATTCGCTGGACAGCAACTATCTCGGATGGTCGGCCGGCATGGCGCCGATGATTATGGGGAATCCCGACCGGCCCGAACTGGGCGAAGAACTGACTGCCAGTTTCTGCCGCGCCGACCCGACCATCGCGAAGGCGTTCGCGAGGGTCACCTTCCTGTCCGATCATCGTGCCGACCTGGCGAGGGTACGAGTGCCCACGCTGGTGATCCAGTCGGCGATCGACGCGATCGCGCCCCCCGAGGTGGGCGCCTACGTCAACGACCAGATAACGGGCAGTCGCCTGGTCACGCTCGACGCCACCGGGCACTGCCCACAACTGAGCGCGCCGCAGGCGACGGCGCAGGCCATCGCGGCGTTCGTGGCGGAACGCCGGTGAGTGAACCGGTGCCCCGCACGGGGTCGCGCTGCGGGCTGCGGGACGCCGCGGAGTTTCCCGCCATGCTGGAGGACAACATCGACGATCTCTACGACGGTTCGCCGTGCGGGAACGTCTCCACGTTACTGGACGGCACCATTGCCAAGATCAATGCGACGTTGCTCGGCTGGCTCGGCTACACCCGCGAGGACGTCATCGGGCGCAAACGCTTCAGTGACCTGCTCACCGTAGGCGGGAAGCTGTATCACGAGACACATTTCGCCCCGACGCTACAGATGCAGGGCGAGATCAACGGTGTCGCCCTCGAACTCAGGCGCGCGGACGGATCCCGGTTACCAGTGCTTGTCACCTCCGTGGTCAAGACGGGCAGTGACGGCCAACCCCTGCTGATCCGTACGACAGTCTTCGACGCCCGCGAACGTCGCGCGTACGAAAACGAGCTCCTCCATGCCCGCCAGGAAGCCGACGCCGAACGGGAACGCCTGCGGGGATTGATCGCCGGACTGCAACACAGTCTGCTGCCGGACACGTTGCCGGCCCCGCCGCGTACACAGACCAGCGCCTATTACCACATGGCCTCCGCCGACCGGATCGGCGGAGACTTCTACGACCTGTACCCGCTCGACGCGAGCCGGTGGGGGTTCTTCCTCGGCGACGTGTGCGGCAAGGGCCTCGCCGCTGCCGCCACGACCGCGGCCGCCCGACACACCCTGCGCACCGCTACCGCCTACGACCCGGATCCCGCCGCCGCGCTCGCCCACCTCAACACCGTTCTCTACCAGGATCACCGCAGCCGGTCACACCGCCACTGCACTGTCATCCTCGGCATCCTCACCCCGACGCCAACCGGCTACTCGATCACCCTCGCCGGTGGTGGCCACCCCGCCCCCATGCTGCTGCGGGCCGACGGCACCGTCGAGCCGCGACCCACCACCGGCGGCACCATCATCGGCGGCCTCCGCACACCACGCATCGCGACCCGGACCTTCTCCCTGGAGCCCGGCGACACGCTGATCCTCTACAGCGACGGCCTGCTCGA
The DNA here is from genome assembly GCF_040649495.1 of Micromonospora sp. NPDC048947. Classification (NCBI taxonomy): domain Bacteria; kingdom Bacillati; phylum Actinomycetota; class Actinomycetes; order Micromonosporales; family Micromonosporaceae; genus Micromonospora; species Micromonospora sp. NPDC048947. The sequence continues at coordinate 343,209 of NZ_JBEZFO010000004.1, read as the reverse complement.
AGCCCGTTCCGGTCTCGGCGCGGAGCAATTCGGCGAAGAGTCGCTGCAGGAATTCCTGGCCCGGCTGGCGCCCACCACCGCGCCCGCGGCAGTCAGTGCGCTTACCGAACTCCTCGCCACCTTCCAACGGCTCGACGACGACGTGGCCCTCATGGCAGTGTCGCTCGACCCAGGCCCGCCTGCTCACACTCGCGCCTAGTCGTACGCACAGTGCCCCTCCGTCGGGGCCGATCCGACCGGCCAGGAGCACCCGTGAAGGTGTCGGCCGAAGGCATGCCCCCGGCGTCGAACCCCACGAGCAACTCGGCGCCGGGCGCCAGGCGACGCTTCTGCCCCGGATCGCCAGCCGGAGTTGAAGCTGACGCGAGCTGATACGCCGTCCATGCCCGCCCTCCAGGGGTCGCTGTGTGCCCTGGCACCGGGTCGATCTCGGGTCACTCCTGCGGCGCGATCAGCCTGTCGTCGGTGGTGTCGTGGACCGTGATCGCTTCCACCGGGCACGAGTCGGCGGCGTCGAGGACGACCTCGGCCGGGGCGACCACGTCGGCCAGCGGCGCGGACTGACCGTCTACCAGGTGGAAGTACTCGGGCGCGGTACCGGCGCAGATGCTCGTGCCGATGCAGCGGCGTGAGTCCACCCCGATCCGCCAGGCGGCGCTCACCAGGCCACCGGCATGCCGAGCAGGCCCCGCACCAACATGCCCCGCTTCCACTCCAGCTCGGCTTCCGGCACGGCGAGCCGCAATCCGGGCAGGCGGGTCACGAGGGTGGCGACGGCGACCTGCAACTCCATGCGGGCCAGCTGCGCGCCGACGCAGTGGTGCACACCGTGCCCGAAGCCCAGGTGCGGGTTCTGCTCGCGCGTGAGATCCAGCCGGTCCGGGTCGGCGAAGACGCCACCGTCCCGATTCGCCGAGGACAGTGAGCCGAGAACCGGCTCACCTGCCCGGACCAGCACCCCGCCGACCTCGACATCCTCCTTGGCGTACCGGGCGAAGGAGGAGCCGACGCCGAGCGGCACGTACCGCAACAGTTCCTCCACAGCGGCCGGCACCAGCGACGGGTCGGCCCGCAGCTGAGCGAGCTGGTCCGGGTTGTGCAGCAGGACGTAGACGAAGTTGGGGATCTGGGTCACAGTGGTCTCGTGGCCGGCCGCGAGCAGCCCTCCGGCCAGCTCCACCAGCTCGGTCTCGCTGAGCCGATCCTGATTCTCGTCGCGGGCCCGCACCAACGCGCCGAGCAGGTCGTCGATCCCCGGCTCGCGGCGGCGCTCGGCAACCAGATCACCGATGTAGCCCCAGAGATTGTTCAGGTACTCCTGGATCGTCTCCATCGGCAGGGAGGTGGTCGAGACGATCGCCTCGGACCAGATGTGGAATCGGTCGCGGTCGGCGTACGGCACCCCGAGCAGCTCGCAGATCACCTGGATCGGCAGCGGCGTGGCGACGTGCTCCACCAGGTCGGCCGGAGGACCGAGCCGGACCAGGTTGTCGACGAGCGCGTCGGCGATCTCCTGGGTTCGGGGGCGCAGCGCCTCCACCCGACGTGCCGTGAACGCCTTCGCCACCAACCGGCGCAGCCGGGTGTGATCGGGCGGGTCCAGGGTCAGCATGCCGCTGTACTGCTGGCGCGGGGTGAGTCGGGGCTCGTCGCGCTGGACGGCCGGGGCGCGGCCGAACCGCACGTCGCCGAGGACCGTACGGACGTCCTCGTACCGGGTGGCGAGCCAGGCCTCCTCGCCGTAGGGGAGCTTCACGCGGGTCATCGGCTCGTTCTCGCGCAGCTCGCCGTAGGTCGGATCGACGACGAGGCGGTCGGGCACACTGAACGGATACGGCCGCGCGGGCGGAACGCTTCGACTCTCGGTGGTCTGCGCGCTCTCCGTCATCCGGATTCCCTTCGTCGAGAGGGCGTGATCCTCAGGTCGGGCACCACGTTCGTAGCGGCGCCGGATTGCCAGCGTCCAGGGCTTGCGGACAGCACACATCAACGCTTAGTAATCTGTCGATGTCGGATCGTAGCGGGAGATGCCGATGATCGCCATGGCAGGCTGGTCCCGTCCGCACGCGAAAACGGTCTCGCGGCCAACCGCTCGCCGGGCCTCGCTCTCGACGACCAGCCACTCCGCCGGGGTGCGGCAGTAGAGCCGCACCCCGGCAGGGACACCCATCGGGACTGACATCACGACCACAGGTGTCGCGAGACTCCTCGGCTCCAGATCAGCAACCGAGCCGCTTGCTCGACAGGGCGATGTCGTCGATCCAGAGGTCGAAATCGCCCGGCGTCGTGCCGCCCTGGTAGAGCTGCCAGCCGATCTTCACAGTGTCGACAGTCGGCAGGACGAAGGGAACGTCGTTGCCACCGTGGTCGCTCGTGGAGGCTGTCAGCTCCGGGTTCGCCACGCCGTCGATCCACACCGCGACGCGGTTGTCCGCCGCGTCGATCTTCCATTCGAAGCACTGCCAGGTGTCCTCTACGACCGGGGCGGACTCCCGCCAGTTGGTCCAGTCGCCGGTCGGACCGCCGTCGGCGCCGACCCCCCAGAAGGTTCCGGGGACCGTTGGCGCGTACTGCCCACCGACGGGACGGACGACCTCCGCGCTGCCGGTGCCGGTTGCTTCCACCAGCGTGAAGTGCGCCCAGTCCGGGGCCGTCGGGAAGGCGTCGACGCGCAGACGCATCCGGCCGTAGAAGCGGTTGCCGGGCGCAGCGAAGTCGTCGACGCGCAGGAAGGCGCGCCCATTGTCGACGGTGTGGACGTGCAGCACCTGGTTGCCGCGACGGGCACGTTCGACGGTGAGCGTGCCGTTGCGGGTGTCGACGCCCCAGTTCAACGTGCTGGGCCCCCCGGCGGGCAGCCGCTCGAAGTCCTCACAGAAAAGCAGGCCACGGGGGCACGAGGGCGGGGAGGCCGCCGATGCGCCGGCCGGGACACTGCCGACTGCGGCCCCGAGGATCAGGGCGGCGCTGAACACCGCGAGAAAACTCCGCATTGTCATCCTCCAAGACGGCTGGCTCCCCACCACAGGGGCGGGGCCAGCAGGAACCTTCCGGCCATGCGACGCTGAGGTGCTCCCGCTCGCACCGCTGCGGCGCGGTTGCCTCCGCGCTGCGGTGATCCGAGCTATTCCGGCATCACCGCATCAGCCACAGCCACATTGACGGACGTCATTATATGTGAAGAGACTGACTCCGGTCGGCCAGCCGCGTAGCGCTGCACGGATCCGCTGGGCGTTGACTCGGAGCCGGGAAAGCGGAACGCTGTGGAAGCGCTCCCATCGTCGAGCTCCTCTGCGAAAGGAATGCTCGTGCGTCCCACCACAGCTCTACTTCCGGTCGTGCTAGCCACGGCCCTCGGCGGTGTGGTCCTGCCGGGGCCCGCCCTGGCCGCAGCCGGCCCGGCCCTGACAGTGGACACCACTGCCGCCCGGCACCAGATCAGCCCGTACGTCTACGGCATGAACTTCGCCGACCAGGCCCTCGCCCGCGACCTGCGGCTACCTGTGCACCGCTACGGCGGCAACGCCACCACCCGCTACAACTTCCGTGTCGACACCACCAATCGTGCGTCGGACTGGTACTTCGAGAACATCCCCAATGACAACCCGAACCCCGCCAACCTCCCGGAGGGCTCGGAGACCGACCGGTTCGTGCAGGAGAACAAGGCCACCGGCGCCGCCACGGTCATGACAGTGCCGATGCTCGGCTGGATCGCCAAGGAACGGGCACGGGCGTGTGGCTTCAGCGTCGCCAAGTACGGCCCGCAGCAGTCCACCGACACCTGGGCACCGGACTGCGGCAACGGCCTGAAGCCGGACGGGTCACCGGTCACCGGCAACGATCCCGAGGACACCAGCGTCGCGGTGGGTCCGGAGTACGCCACCGACTTCGTCAACCACCTCAAGGGGCAGTTTGGCGCCGCCGCCGACGGCGGAGTCCAGTTCTACAACCTGGACAATGAGCCGGACCTGTGGCACTCCACCCACCGCGACGTCCGCCCGGCCGGGCTGGGCTACGACGAGCTACGCGACAGAACCTACGAGTACGCCGCCGCCATCAAGGCCGCCGACCCCGGCGCGAAGACGCTCGGTCCCGTCGGCTGGGGCCTGAACTCGATCCTCTACTCGGGCCTCGACCAGGACACCTGCTCGCGCACCGGCTGCTGGTCGAACCCGCCGGACAAGGCCGCGCACGGCGGGCAGGACCTCGGCCCGTGGTACCTGGACCGGATGCGCGAGTACGAGCAGCAGCACGGCACCCGCATCCTCGACTACTTCGACGTCCACCTCTACCCGCAGCAGTCCGGCGTGCTCGGCGACGCGGCCGGCGACGCCAACACCCAGGCGCTGCGACTGCGCTCGACCCGCCAACTCTGGGACCCGACCTACGTGGACGAGAGCTGGATCAACAGTCCGGTCCGGTACATCCCGCGCCTACGCGAACTGGTCGACCAGCACTACCCGGGCACGAAGATCGCGATGACCGAGTACAACTGGGGCGCCTTCGGGTCGCTCAACGGCGCGCTCGCCCAGGCTGACGTCCTCGGCATCTTCGGCCGCGAAGGACTCGACCTGGCTACCCTCTGGACCGCACCCCAGGCCGACCAGCCGGTGGCCAACGCCTTCCGCGTCTACCGCAACTACGACGGCAAGGGCGGCGCGTTCGGCGAGACCTCGGTCCAGGCGACAAGCGCCGACCAGGGCAGGCTGGCCGTGTACGCCGCCGAGCGGAGCGCCGACAAGGCCCTCACCCTCGTCGTCATCAACAAGACCGGCGACGACCTGACCAGCCCGGTCGCCCTCACCGGCGCCTCCGCCAGCACCGCTCAGGTCTACCGGTACAGCGGGGCGAACCTCGCCGGCGTCGTCCGGGAGGCCGATCAGCCGGTGACCGCCGACGGCCTCACGGCCACCTTCCCGGCCAACTCGATCACCCACCTGGTGCTGCCGCGCGACACCACACCCGGCGACACCCAGGCGCCGACCGCCCCGGGCAAGCCGACCGCCGGCACGATCACCGGCGACAGCGTCTCACTGGCCTGGGCACCGTCCACCGACGACACCGCCGTCACCGGCTACGACGTACACCGGGTCGACACCGCCGGCACCGTGAAGGTGGGCAACGCCACCGGAACGACGTACACAGTGACCGGGCTGACCCCGGACACCCCGTACACCTTCGTGGTGACCGCCCGCGACGCGGCGGGCAACGTCTCAGCGGCCTCCCCCGGCCTGACCGTACGGACCGCGCCCACCGCCCCGACCGCCGGCTGCGCTGTCGGCTACACGGCGAACAGTTGGCCGGGCGGCTTCACCGCGACAGTGACGATCAAGAACACCGGCGCCACTGCGATCGACGGCTGGAAACTCGCCTTCGACTTCTCCACCACCGGCCAGAAGGTCGACCAAGGCTGGTCGGCCACCTGGAAACAGAACGGAACGGGCGTCACAGCGGACAGCATGAGTTGGAACGGCAAACTCGCCCCCGGCGCGTCCACCAGCATTGGCTTCAACGGCACGTGGAGCGGCACCAATCCGGCACCAACCGCCTTCACCCTCAACTCGCAACGCTGCGGGTGACCTGAGAGACCCAGCTCCGCACCACACCGGCGGAGCAGACCGGAGGGGGGGGGGGGGGCCCCCCGCCCCCCCCCCCCCCCCCCCCCCCCCCCCCCCCCCCCCGCGGGGGGCCGGGGCAAACGGCCCACGGAAC
>NZ_JBEZFO010000004.1:0-337487 GCF_040649495.1 Micromonospora sp. NPDC048947 | reverse complement strand
CGGTGTGGAGGAACGATCACCAGTCGATTAGCTGCGGAAGCGGACTGACTGAGCTGCCGAACGATCCGCCAGCGTTCACCCCGGCCCCTCCGAGCGCCGCCTCGCTGCCCGACGTCGGCGTGCACTGCGAAACGGGCCTCAGGAACCAGCTGTCCAACCGTGTCCAGCCGCGTCCAACATCGCACTCGCCGCCCTCTCCCGATTGCGAGACTTGCCGTCCGTCCGGGCCGTCCGACTCCTGACCCGGCCGACCAGTCCCCTCGTGATGGGAGCGGTGAATGTCAGACCCTGTTGTCAGCCACCCGCGTACGAAAAGACCCAGCCGCAGGTCCCTGCTCGCGATGGCACTCGCCGTCGTGGCATCGGTGGCCTTCGTTCCGACGGCCGCGGCGGCCGGGCCGGTCGACCGACCGGCCCAGCCCGGAGGCGCGGCGGATCGGGCCCGCACCGACGGCCGGGCGGCCCTGGCTTCCCCGGGCAGCGTCGACAGGGACCGGGCGGGCGGGGCAGCGGACATGGCCGAGGCGATCGCCGGACAGCGGGGCATCAGCCGCGAGGCCGCCGAGAAGCTGCTCAGTGCCGAGAACGCCGATGTGCGACTCGCCAACCAGTTGACCACCGAGCTGGGCGCCAGCTCGGGCGGCGCGTACCTGTCCGACGGCAACCTCGTCGTCACTGTCACCGACGCCGCGGCTGCCGCGAAGGTGACCGCCGCCGGCGCGAAGGCGCGCATCGTCGAGCGTGGTGAGCGGCAACTCCAGTCCATCCAGCGGGCGCTGGAGGCCGCGCCGAGTGAACCGAACACCACCTGGGCGGTGGACCCGGCGACCAACCAGGTGGTGGTGAGCCTGCCGGCGTCCGGGGCGAAGAACGCCGGCCAACGCTCGGCGGCGCGCAAGTTCGGCGCGGCGGTGCGGTTCGAGACCAGCGCCGGCCAGATCCAGCCGAACGTCGGGATCTCCAGCGGGGACTCGTTGGGCGGCTGCTCAGCCGGGTTCACCGCCACCGACTACACCTTCAACTACATCATTACTGCCGGCCACTGCACCCAGGGTTACCCGCACTGGACACTGCCCAACGGGCAGGACGTCGGGCCGTCGCTGGAGAGCAACTATCCGGAGGACGACTACGGCCTCATCTGGATGAACGGTCCGTCGGTCTGGGCGACCGGCGTCATCAACCTGTGGAACAACACAAGCCGGAGCATCCACGGCTGGGCGACGGCCGTGAGCGGGATGTCGGTCTGCAACTCGGGCAAGACCACCGGATTCAGGTGCGGCACCGTGCTCAAGACCAACGTGACGGTCAACGGCGCCGGCGGCACCGTACGCCAGATGGTCGAGACCAACATCTGCACCCTCGGCGGTGACAGCGGTGGGCCGCTCTTCGCCAGCAACACCGCGTACGGGCTGAACTCGCACGCCAACCGGGTCGGCAGCCAGTGCAACTCCTCGCCGCGCACCTGGCACCAGCCGGTGGGAGAGGCAATCACCGCGTATCAGGTCGTCATCTACGGCGCGCCGTGACGAGCGTCGACCAACGAAGGAGACAGGGATGAGAACCGCATTCACCAGAGCCGTACGCCTCACCGCTGCGGCCGTCACGGCCACGGCGGTGGCCCTGACAGTGGCCGTCGGCCCCGCTCAGGCGGACCTCTGGCAGCACACCGACGGGTTCGAGGGGAACCCGGCAGCGGTGTGGGAGTTCCACCGCTCCGGAGCTGGGAGCGGAGCCTTCGAGCTGGGTACCGGAACGGCCCGGTCCGGTTCGAACAACGCCATTCTCACCACCTCGACCGGTGGCTGGTCCGGGGTGGGCAAGCTGCTCACGGTGGCGCCGCGTACCGCCGGGCACTCCACCACCTGCGGCGGCGGGTTCTTCGTCCGGGCAGTCAGCGGGCCGGCGGTGCTCAACGTCGAGGTGATCGATCCGGCGAGCTGGACCTACCTCGCGCTGCGCACCGTCCGGATCACCGACACCACGTGGCGACGGCATGACCTGGCCAGCTACGCGAACGGTCCGAACCAGGTGTTCGTACGGGTCTCCCTGCTCGGTGGCAGCGGTGCGGTGCGGGTGGACGACTTCGCCTTCCAGTGCAGCTACTTCCGCGCCTGAGCAGGTAGACCACTGCGGGGCCGGCGCCACGAGCGCCGGCCCCGCAGTCGGTGGCGACCTCGGACGGCTCGGTCCAGCGAGATTAGGAACGATCGTTCTTGACTGATCATTCCTCAATCACTAGTGTTCTGGACATGGGTCGCCCGCGGGGTTTCGACGAACAAGCCGTGACCGCCGCGGCAGCGGAGTTGTTCGCCGGCCGGGCCTACGACGGGGTGTCCGTCGACGATCTCGTCCAACAACTGGGGGTGCACCGCAACAGTCTCTACAAGACCTTCGGCAGCAAGCGGGGTCTCTATCTCGCCGCTCTGCGGTGGCACCTCGAGCACCGGCTGCCGTCGCTGACCGAGCAACTCGCCGCTGGCGCGGCGGTCGCCGACGACCCCGCCCTCGATCTGCTGTTGTTGGCCGCTGTCGAACGCGCCCCCAGTGACGTCGAGGTGGCAGCCCTGGTGGCCAAGGCGTGGCAGACGCTTGACCAGGCCCTGCAGCGAGCACCGGCGACCCCCGCCGACCCCCCTGCCTCGACTGCGCTGAACGCGCTGCTGGGCGAGCGGCTGCGGGCCCGTGCCGCCACGGCGTCGGCCGGCCCTTCGTAACCCCACTCCCGTACCCGACCCACCTCGCCCGGCGACGCTCGCGCCGGTGCCCCACCATGCCCGACGGCCGGTGCCGCCGGGCTGACGAAAGGACGGTTGTCATGGCCACTGTGCGCGTCGACGGCGACGATCTCGTCGTGGAGATCGAAGGTATGGACAGGTTGTGGTCGCTCAAGAGCCGTCTGGTGATCCCGTTGGCCAACGTCCGCGGCGCCACCGCCGACCCGGGTATCGCGGCCGAACCGAAGGGCCTGCGCGCACCAGGGACGAGTGTGCCCGGTGTGATCACGGCCGGCACCTTCCATCAGGACGGTGAGCGCGTCTTCTGGAACATTCGTGACGGTGCCCGCGCCGTCGTCATCGAACTCGCCGACGAGCGCTATGCCCGCCTGGTCGTGGAGGTCGCCGACCCAGCCGCCACTGTCGCCCTGATCGAGCAGGCGGTCCCGCGATGATCTCCTTCGGCCGGATGCCACGAACCGTCCGCCGGATCACTGTCGGCACCGTCATCCTGGGAACCATCGCCGCAGGAACTCTTCCCGCCACCGCCGTGCAGGCCATGCCGACCACGCCTGCCACGGACCGCGAGATCACCTTCACTGTGGACGGGACCACCACATACGGCACCCTGCACATCCCCGCCCACCGCCGGGGGCAGAAGATGCCTGCCGTGTTGTTGCTGCCCGGCAGCGGTCCGACCGACCGCAATGGCGACCAGCCGCCCGCGCTCACCCCACACACCCTCGCCAAACTCGCCGGAGCGCTGGCGCACGACGGAGTCGTCAGCCTGCGCTTCGACAAGTACGGCACTGGCCGGACCGGGCTGGGCGCCTACGCCGGAAGGCCCGAGACGCTCGACCATCCCGCCTTCGTCCGCCAGGCCGCTGCCGCGTACCGGCTGCTCGCCGGCCAACCCGAGGTCAATCGGCGAGCGGTACGCCTGATCGGGCACAGCGAAGGTGCGCTGACGGCACTGCGGGTCGCGGTCGCCGCCGAACCTCGTACGGCCGGAGTCGGGCTGTTGCAACCCCTGGCGAAACGGTTCCTCGACGTGCTCGCGCAGCAGTTGCACGACCAGCTCGCCGCTGCCGTCGCCGCGGGCCAGATGAGCCGGCAGGAGCAACTCACCCTCGGGCGCGCTGTCGACCGGGCCGTTGCCGATTTCCGGGCGCACCGCCCACCCGACACCAGCGCCATGCCGCCCGCGCTCGCCGATCTCTTCCGTGCCCTCGACGGCCCCAGCAGGCGCTACGTGGAGACAATCGACGCCATCGACCCTGTTGCTGTCGCGTACCAGCTACCCCGTCGGACTCCTGTCCTGCTCACCTGCGGAACCATCGACCCACAGGTCCCATGCCACATGACCACGCCGCTGGCAGTAGCGCTGGAACGGGCGCACACCAGGGGGCCTGGCCGAATCGTGCTGTCCGGCGTTGCCCACGATCTGACCGACCCCGCGAATCCGGACGTCCTCGCCCCGGCCACACTCGACGCACTGGGTCGGTTCATGAGGTACGGCGCCAGGTAGACGAGGCCCACGCTCAAGACCCCTTTCCACGTTCCCCCGGTGGGTCCTCTCCGGGACACCGGAAAACGCCCTGACCTCGACGCCCGCAGCCGCGCCCACGCGCGGCTGCGGGCCACTGCCGGAAATCGCAAGGTACGTCTGGATGATGCTCCCTCGTGCGCGGGCCCCATCAGCGGCTGGTCAGTGCACGGACCTCTGCGACCGCTTCGGCAAGGGCTTCCACTCCGTCAGCGATGGAGCGTTCGGTGAGGGTCGCGTAGCCGAAGATCAGCCCGCCGGGTCCGGCGGGGCTCAGTCGGTACCGGGAGACGCCCTGCACTACCAGTCCGCGCCGGGCAGCGGCAGCCACAATCGGGGCCTCGTCGAGGTCGTGCGGGAGCCAGGTGACGACGTGTTGGCCCGCCGCGACACCGACCGGTTCCAACTCGGGCAGCCGTGCGCGCAAGGCGGCCAGGAGTGCGTCGCGGCGACGGCGGTAGACCGGGCGCATGCGCCGTAGGTGCCTGTCGAATTCGCCTCGGGTGAGGAAGTCGGCGAAGGTCAGTTGGTCGATGACGGGCGAGCCGCGGTCGGCTCGTACCTTGGCCGCCGTGATGTCGTCGACCAGGTGGGACGGTGCCAGCAGCCACCCGAGACGCAGCCCTGGTGCCAGGGTCTTGCTCGCGGTTCCGCAGTAGACGACGGAGTCGGGTGCCAGCCCCTGCATGGCGCCGACTGGCGAGCGATCGTAGCGGTACTCCGCGTCGTAGTCGTCCTCGATCACCACGGCGCCGCGGCGCTGCGCCCAGCCGATGACCCGGGCCCGTGCGGTGGCCGACAGGACGCCGCCGGTGGGCCACTGGTGCGAGGGCGTCAGCACGACGGCGTCCGCCTCGGTCCGTTCGAGCTCCTCGACGAGGATGCCGTCCGGCCCGACCGGGACGCCGATCACGTCCACACCGAGGGCGGCCGCCGCGAGGCGGGCGTCGTCGTCAGCGGACGGGTCCTCGACTGCCACCCTGCGCGCGCCGCGCGCCGCGAGCACCTGGAGTATCAGCGCGACGCCTTGGCCGTAGCCACTGCAGATCACGACGTTCTCGGGGCGGGCCGATGTGCCGCGGACGCGGTTGAGATAGTCGATCAGGGCTGCGTGCAGTTCGGGTACACCGCGCCCGTCAAGGTAGGCGAAGCGTTCGTTCGGCGTGGTGGTGAGGACCGTTCGCACCGAGCGCAGCCAGGCTGCCCGGGGGAATGACGACACGTCGGTCCGGCCGTACCCGAAGTCGATCCGGGCCGCTGGCCGATCCCCGCCGCGCCGACCCGCCGAGGGAGGAGCCGGCTCGACGGCGACCTGGGTGTAGCCGCCCGCCCGACTGGTGAGGTAGCCCTCGGCGAGGAGTTGCTGGTAGGCCTCGACCACGACGCCGCGGGAGACTCCCAGATCGGTTGCGACGGTGCGGGTGGGCGGCAGGGACGTCCCGAGACGCAACCGACCGGACCGGATGCTGCCCCGGATCGAGGCGGCGATCTGCCGGTGCAGCGGTTCGGCCGCGGACCGGTCGACATGGACGAGCAGGTCCTCCGCCGTGCTCGAATTGGTTCTGGTTCGGGCCATGGAATCGGACCTTACCGAGTGTACCGATTTCCGTCAGGCTCAGACGTATGCCGACAACGACCAGTCCCCGCTTCGACGGCCGCCTCCTCACCCCCGGCGATCCGGGTTACGACGCGGCCCGCACCGTCTGGAACGCCATGATTGACCGTCGTCCGCGGATGATCGTGCAGGCCGCCAGCGTCGCCGACGTGGTGGCCGCGGTGCGCCTGGCCCGCGAACTCGATCTGGAGATCGGGGTGCGCTGCGGCGGGCACAACGTGGCCGGCCACGCCGTCCCCGCGAACGGCCTGATGATCGACCTGACCCCGTTGAACGCCGTTCGGGTGGACCCGATCCGGCGACGCGCGCGGGTCCAGGGCGGCGCGCTGCTCGGCGTACTCGATCGGGCGTCACAGCCATACGGCCTCGCCACGACCGCCGGTAACGTCTCGCACACCGGAGTCGGCGGCCTGACCCTCGGCGGCGGCATGGGCTGGCTCGCCCGCCAATACGGGTTGGCCTGCGACAACGTCGTCTCCTACACGATGGTCACCGCGGACGGGGAGGTGGTGAGAGCGAGCCGAACCGAGAACCCCGACCTCTACTGGGGCCTACGCGGCGGGGGCGGCAACTTCGGCATCGTCACCGACTTCGAATTTCACCTGCACCACAGCGGAACGCAGACCCTGGTCGTCGAGTTCGACTTCCGCGCCGAGGACGCCGTACCGGTGCTCGAAGGCTGGCGGGACCTCAACACCGTCGCGCCGCGGCAGGCGACCTTCACCGCCGACGTCCAGAGCACGCCCACCGGCCCTATCGCCACCGTCGGCTTCGTGTGGGTCGGCGACCCGGCACACTGTCACCGGCTGCTGCCGGCGATGCGCGCGCTCGGGCACCCGCTCGCCGAGCGGGTCACCACCCCCTCATACCTTCAATTGCAGCAACGCGACGACACCGTCGGTGGCCACGCCTACCGCCGGTACTCCAGTGCGCACTACCTGCGGCAGTTCCCCACCGCCGCGATCGAGGCGTTCCTGCTGCGCGGCGCGTCGGACCTGCACAACGGCACCGACCTGGCCGGCGTCGGCCTGCAGGCGCACGGCGGTGCCATCGCCGACGTCGCGGACGCCGACGCGGCGTTCAGCCACCGCGGCACCATGTTCGAGTTCGGCGCCGGCTCCCGCTGGACCGAACCATCCGAGGACGACATTCGGATGGCAGCGGCTCGCAGTGCCGGAGCGGCGCTCGCCCCGTACGCCGACGGCGTCTACGTCAACTCGCTCGCCGCCGACGAGGGGCAACGTGGGGTACGTCGCGCGTACCCGGCCGCCAAGCTCGCCAGGCTCACCGCACTCAAGACGATCTGGGACCCGCACAACGTGTTCCACCTCAACCACAACATCCGGCCCCACAGCCAGTAGCCCAGCCTGGTTACGGGCTGTTCGCGGCGTAGGAACGCGTCAGACCGTCCCGGCCCCGAGCCTCAGCAATGCGGCTGCGGCAGGGGGTCAGTCGTCGTCGTTCTTCTTCTTGTCGCGGTTCATGGCCAGGTCGAGCGCGAGGACGCTACCGATGATGAGCAGTGGGTCGACGCCGGCAGTGACCTGCACGGCGTAGGTGTCCCGGATGGTCAGCCACCGCTTGGAGACCGAGGCCACCTCGGTGCCGCCGCGTTCGATCACGTACTCGTGGTCGAGCAGGTCACCCTTCATCTCCAGGTCATCAGGCCCCGGCACGTCGATGGTGAACTTGTCGCGGAACGGCGTGAGCAGCTTCTTACGAACCTCTGCGGCCTTCTCGCCGCCGATGCGGATCTCGTACGTGGGCCGCAGTGCCACCAGGTGCCGGTGCAGCGTGGCGACCTCATGGCCGGCGGCGTCCTCGATGACGACCTTGTCGCGGACGCTGAGCACCTTGCCGTCGACGTGGAAGACCTTGGTGCCGTGCTCGTCGAGCACGTCGAAGTCGTCGCCGATCGAGAAGAACCGCTCCTTGATGACAAACATGATTTCGATTCTCCCCCACCGCACACCAAAGTGCCGGCCGAGCACTGCCTGCTCGTCCTCGCTCACCCCGGCCGAAAAGCCACGAGGCATCGCTGCGCGGAACTGACCGGCGAGCAGTGCATGCGCGGCAGCGGGCCCACTGCGGCACCCCTGAGCTGCTGCTTCGTCACGACCCCGGAACGGAAGACGCCGCACATGCGCAAATGATCACGGGACACGGCAGACCGCTTGCCGGCGCGCCGCCATAATGGACGACCGGGGGGTGGCCAGGTGGAATTCCGGGTCCTTGGCGCGGTCGAGGCGTACACCGCCGGCGCGCCCGTCGACCTCGGCTCCCGCCAGCAGCGTCTGGTGCTGGGGCTGCTCCTGCTGGAGCCCGGTCGCGCGCTGGCGGTGGACCGACTTGTCGAGCTCGTCTGGGGGTCCGACCCGCCCGCCTCCGCCCGAAGCACACTTCAGGCGCTCGTCTCCCGACTGCGCGCCTGCCTGCGCCGGGCCGGCAACCCGATGGACGCCGATCCACCCGAGGTCATCGAGATCCTGCACACGGGCGCGGGCTACCTCCTGCGAGTGGATCCGGGCTCGGTCGACGTACATCGCTTCACCGGCCTGGTCGCCCGAGCCCGGCAGGCCGATGACGAACGGGCGGTCAAGCTGTTCGACCTGGCGCTCACGCTCTGGCGCGGCGATCCGCTGGCCGACGTCGCCCCGACTGTTGTACGAGACCGGCTCTGCGTCGGCCTGCGGGAGATGATGTGGACCGCGGTTGAGGACCGCCTGGAGGCACTGGTCCGGTTGGGCCGGTCACGCGACGCGCTGGACGAGCTGAGCAAGCTACTCGCCGAGCATCCCTTCCGGCAGCGGCTGGTCGGTCAGCTCATGCTGGTCCTGCACCGGGCGGGACGCACCGACGAGGCCCTCGCGACCTACCGCGAGCTACGAGCCCGGCTGGTTACCGAATTCGGCCTCGATCCCACGCCGGAACTGCGGCAGATGGAAGCCGCGATCCTGCGGGCCGACGCCACGCTCGACGTCCCACTCGATTCGCCGCCACCCGCGGACCTGGTACGGCGAGGCTCTGGTGATCCACCCGCGCGGCCTGCGGAGCTCCCCCACGCACCCGGTGGTTTCGTCGGCCGGGGGCCGAACTGACAGCGCTCGACGCCCAGCTCGACGCCGTGCGTCGCCGCGGCGGGCCCGGCATCGTCGTCATCGACGGGATGGGCGGGATCGGTAAGACGGCACTCGCCCTGCACTGGGGTCATCTGCACCGCAACGACTTCCCGGACGGTCAGGTCTACCTCGACCTACGGGGGTTCAGCCCGGGCGACACCCCGATGCCGCCAGTGGAGGCGCTGCCCCGACTGCTGCTCTCGCTTGGCGTGCCACCATCGGACATCCCACCCACTGTCGACTCTCAGAGCGGGCGGATGCGCAGCCTGACCGATGGCCGGCGGCTGCTGATCGTGTTGGACAACGCCTACGACGCCGCACAGGTCCGACCGCTGCTGCCGGGGAATCTGGCCGGCCTCGTCGTGGTGACCAGCCGACGCCGCCTTCCAGGGCTCGTCGTCCGCGAGCAGGCGCTGCCGCTGAGTCTCGCTCCGCTGCGCCCGGTCGAGTCGGTGGACCTGGTCGCCGGGTGCCTACGTCGGTCCCGGCCTGACGAGCGCACGGCACTCGCCGAGTATTGCGGCCATGTGCCGCTGGCGATCCGCATCGTCGCCGCCCGCGCGTTGGACCTGCCGGAACGTCCGCTCGGCGACCTGCTCGACGAACTACGCGAGGGAAGCCGGCTT
This sequence comes from Micromonospora sp. NPDC048947, assembly GCF_040649495.1. NCBI lineage: Bacteria > Bacillati > Actinomycetota > Actinomycetes > Micromonosporales > Micromonosporaceae > Micromonospora > Micromonospora sp. NPDC048947. The sequence continues at coordinate 327,867 of NZ_JBEZFO010000004.1, read as the reverse complement.
GACGCGTTCGTCGGGCCTGACGGCCCCGACACCAACCTCCGTGCCGTCTTCTCCTGGTCGTACCGTGGCCTGTCACCCCCCGCCGCCGAGCTGTTCTGGCGGATGGCACTGCACCCGGGCGAGAGTGTCGGCGTCCACGCCGCTGCGGCCCTCGCGGGCGTCAGCGTGCCGCGGGCCCGGGAGCTGACCGCCGAGCTGCACCGGGCCAACCTCCTTCAGCTTCCAGCGCCGGACCGCTACCAGTTCCACGACCTGGTGGGCGCCTACGCCAGGGAGTTGGCCGAGGCGCCGGAGAACGCGGCGCAGTCGCGACCGGTGTTCGACAGCCTGCTGAACTGTTACCTGCACACGGTCAGCGCCGCGGGACGGGTGCTGCAACCGCACCGGCCGCACGTCAGCCCAGCCCCGCCAGCCCCGGTCGAGGCAATGCGCGTCGAGACCTACCAGGCCGCTCTGGGCTGGTGCGAAAGCGAACGGACGAACCTGGTTCCGATGGTTCGCGCAGCGGCGTCGCGTGGCGCGCCGGCGTACGCATGGCAGATCGCCCTGGCCGCGTCGGCGTACTGGTACATCACCAAACGCAGGGAAGACTGGCGGATCGCGACCCGCATCGGGGTCGCCGCCACCCGTGCCGTCGGTGACCGGCGGGCTGAGGGTGCCCTGCTGGCCAGCCTCGCGACCGCGCTGTGCGAGAGCCGACGTTATGCCGAGGCCATCGACCTGTACCAGAAGTCGCTGCGATTGCACGAGGCCAGCGGCGACTGGGACTGGCGAGCCACCAGCCTGAACAGCCTCGCCGTCGCGCACGCGGAGGCGGGCCGCCCCGACGAGGCGCTGGCGACGTTCGCCCTCGCCCGCGAGGAACACAGGCTGCGGGGTAACCGACGGGGTGAGGGTGTGGCACTGCAGAACATGGCCCAGTGCCATGTGCTGCTGGGCCAACCCGGCGAGGCGATCGACCGCCACGAGGAGGCACTGACCGCGATGCGTGACGCGGGTGACCGGTACGCGGAGGCCATCTGCATCGCCAATCTCGGCGAGGCGCACGCCGAACTGGGCGATCACGATCGGGCGATCCGACGCTTCCGCGAGGCAGTGCGGCTGCACCTGTCCACCGGCAACGAGCACGGCAGGGCCCGGACACTGCTGGCCCTGGGACGGTCCCTGAGCGAGCGGGGCGACGACGAGGCCCGATCCTGTTGGCGACAGGCGCTCGCCGTCTTCAACGAGCTCGGAGACCCGGAGGCGGACGAAATCCGGGCGCTGCTGGGCGAGCCGGCGACGACCGACGGTTGACCTGATTCCCCCGACACGACCGGTGCCAGCACTGGTGCGCCACCAAACGTGGCCGCTACCAGCTTTCGCGTTGATGTGTCCGCTGCAAGCCTGCTGCAGGCGAGTTGCAAGCCGCCCCGCCGACAATCGGTCAGTCGGTTCCCGCTGGGCGGACGGCCAGCCGTTCTGGCCCAAGACTGTTTACCGGTCTGCCGAAGGTAGATGTGGCCGCCAGGCGGCGCGAAGTGTTCGGCAGACCGCGACCAGTAAACGGAGTTATTCGTGGGTTCACGCATCACGATCACCGCCGGTTCGCTCGCGATCGCGGTGACAATTGCCCTCACTGGGTGCGGCAGCCTCGGCAGATCGCACGACCCCGGAGGTGGCACGAGCGAGTCGAAGGAGACCGTTGGTGTCGCGGCGGGCACCCCCGAGAAACTCGGGGCACCGATCGGAAGCCAGGACATTCAGATCAGCGACAGCGGCAAGCTCTTCCTGGTCAAGGTCGAGCTGTACCCACTCCGTCGCGACAAGGGTTTTGTCACAGTCAACGTCCGTTTGACCCGCACGGATGCCGGCGACAACCCGGACCGTTGGCAGATTGCGAGCGCGTTCGAGGGTGACACGATCGCCCTGGCCTTCTCGGGCGTGACGTTGGTCGACCGGAAGAACCGCAAGCGGCACCTGGTCGCCCGGAGCGGGGACCAGGACGCGAAGCCCGGCCAGGTGAAGTATCTCGCTTCGTCGGGCCTCGCCTCGGTGTTCGTGCAGGCCGGCCAGTCGGTCGAGCTGTACGCCATGTTCGGAGCCCCACCGGATGACGTCACCGCCGTTGATGTCGTCATCCCCCGCGTGCCGGTCTTCGAGAATGTGCCGCTCGGTTAGCCGGCGGACAGCGCTGGCCGCCACGCTGACCATCTGCCTACTGGTCAGCGAACCGGCGATCGCCTGGTCCGCACCGATACCGACCCCAACCCCGCCGTCCGGCACCGTGCCTGGGCCACAGGCCACGTCCGGCGAGCAGGTGAGCGCGCCGATAGTGGACATTCAGGGCCCGGTGCAGGACATTTTCCTGCTCACCGGGGACGCCGACGGCACCAGCCTGCAGGCCGAGTCCAGCAGTCGGATCGAGCTGACACTCGCGGCGGATGTGCTCTTCGCCTTCGGTAAGGCCGATCTGTCGCCGGCTACCCGCGCCCGGCTGAACGAGATAGCCGAACGGCTTCGTACCCAGGCCAAGGGCACGGTTCAGATCGACGGTCACACCGACTCGGTCGGTGACGACGCGCAGAACCTGACGTTGTCCCGCCGACGGGCCCAGGCAGTGCGCGACGCGCTGAGCGCGGCACTCGTCGACGGCGGTGTCACCTACGAGATCAACGGCTTCGGGGAGACCAGGCCCGTCGCGCCGAACACCGTCGACGGCAAGGACAACCCGAAGGGCAGAGCCACCAATCGGCGTGTCGAAATCCGGTTCGACAAATGAGGGCCCCGGAGAGAGTTCACGGTGTCAGAACCTCTCCGGGGATTGCCCGCTGATCGCCCGGCGGCCACGCACCAATTGTTGACGGCATCTGACCAGTGTCGAATTCGGTCGTCATGCCACCGCGCGTCCACTCTGGCAAGCTGTCCCAGTGATGGTCGGTGATCTCTTGGGCGACAGGTATCAGGTCGAGAGCCGTCTCGGCGCTGGGGGCATGTCGGTCGTCTGGCGGGCGTGGGACCGCGTCCTCGAACGTGGGGTGGCAGTCAAGGTCCTGGCCGGCGCGCAGGCCGACGCCCGAGGCGCACGGCAACGCGTCCAGGCAGAGGCCAGGTCCGCAGCGGGCCTCTGGCATCCGCACGTGACGAGTGTGTACGACTATGGCGAGCACACGGATGCCGCCGGCCGCCAGGTGTCGTATGTGGTGATGGAACTGCTGCCCGGCCAGACCCTGTCCCAACGACTTGCCGCCGGTCCGCTGCCGCCGGCCACCGCGATGCGGACGTGCGCGCAGGTCGCCGAGGCGCTCGCCGCCGCGCACGAACGTCAGCTGGTGCACCGCGACATCAAGCCGTCCAACGTGATGCTGACGCCGGCCGGTGTGAAGGTGGTCGATTTCGGTATCGCCACCACTGTCGGTCGGCCGGAGCTGGAGGCGGACGGACAGCTGTTGGGTACCGCGGCCTACCTCGCGCCCGAACGGCTCGCCGGTGGCACCGTCCTGCCTGCCTCCGACGTCTACGCGCTCGGGCTCTTGCTGTACCGAACGCTGACCAATGAGCTGCCTTGGTCGGCGGAGACTCCCACGCAGATGTTGACTGCTCACGTGTACGTCGATCCGGCGCCGCTGCCTGACATCGAGGGAGTGTCGCCGGAGGTTCACCGCCTCCTCGACCGTTGCCTCGCCAGGGATCCCGCTGATCGGCCGGACGCGGCGGAGGTGGCCACGGCCCTGCACGGTCTGACCGAGGACGCCGAGCGGCGGGTGAAAGAGGCGGCCCAGCCGGCATCCGTCTCGCCCGTGTCCGCCCCGACTACCGCCGGTCCCTCTCCCGGTCGGCGTCGCCGCATCCCCAACGCCGTGTTGATCCCCGTTCTCATGGCGACGGCAGGGATCATCTCGCTTCTGCTCCCCCAGTTCGTACCTGCCGATGGCAGATCGGGCGAAGTCGCCACACGTGACGGTGCCACCCCACCCGACGCCGCCTTCGATGTGACTGTCACCGAGGTGCCTGCTCCCCGGCTGACGTCCGCGCAGCCCGCACCGGTCTCACTACCGAGCCGCGCGGTGACCGTTCCGGCTGGGCCGGCTGAAGCGACCGCTCGAGCCGGTTCCTCGGCCGGCCCCGGCCCTACAACGTCACCCAGTGCCGAGAGTCTGACGGGACCGTCCAGTGCCGCGCCGGCGCCGACCTCCCCGAAGCCAGGTACGCCCCTTCGGGCACTCGGTGGTGTGGTGACCGTGCTCTGCACCGGCGATCAGATTCGCGTTCTGGACGTCGCTCCTGCCACCGGCTACCGCCTCAAGGACTACAACTCGGGGCCGGTCAAGGAGATCCAGGTGGTGCTGCTGTCCGCAGGCAACAAGAGTGAGATCAAGGCGCGGTGCGAGGACGGCACGCCATTGCCGAAGATAAGGGAGAGCCGCCAGTGAGTGGATGACGTACGCAGATCGTCATGATCCAAAGTGCGTGCGGCCGGTTTCAGTCGTTGTCGGGTCGGCCCGATCCGGCCCCGACTGTCCGCAGGTGCGCCAGCCCCTGGGCCCAGGACTGGATCAGGGTGGTCTCGTGGTACGCGATGCCATGTTCGGCGCAGAACTGGCGGACCAGTGGCTGGGCGTGGCGCAGGTTCGGCCGGGGCATGCTGGGAAAAAGGTGATGTTCGATCTGGTAGTTGAGCCCACCGAGCAGTGCGTCGAGGAGGCGACCCCCGCGCACATTGCGGGAGGTGAGGACCTGACGGCGTAGGTAGTCGATGTCATCGGTCCCGGTCAGGATCGGCATCCCCTTGTGGTTCGGGGCGAAGGAGCTGCCCAGGTAGAGGCCGAAGAGTGCCTGATTGACCAGGATGAACACGATCGCCTGCGGAACGCTCAGGACCAGGAACACGACAGTGAGGTAGCCGGCGGAGTGCAGGAGGAGCAGTCCGGCCTCCGCTCGTCGGCGTCGGAGACCGCTGCGGAAGACGACCGCCCGGACGCTGGCGGCGTGCAGATGCAGACCCTCCACCATCAGCAGGGGGAAGAACAGCGCCGCTTGATGCCGAACGAACAGCGCGCGCAGGCCGCGCTGCGTCGCGGCCTGCGCGGGGGTGAAGGACAGCGGCGCCACCACGAGGTCGGGGTCGCGGCCCTCGGTGTTGGGATGTGCGTGGTGACGATTGTGCTTGTCGACCCACCAGCCGTAACTGATCCCGTTCACCAGGTTTGCACAGACATAGCCGATCACGTCGTTCGCCCGGCGGGATCGAAGGATCTGCCGATGCCCGGCGTCGTGTCCGAGAAAGGCCAGCTGCCCGAACAGCATTGCGACGCCAGCGGCGGTTGCCGTCTGCCACCAGGACGACCCGAGGCGGACGAACACGACGCCCATCAACGCGAGACCGACAAACACCACTGTCACCCGCGCCGCGTAGCGGCGGGGGTGCCGGTCGAGGAGACCCGCGCCTCGGACCAGCCGGGACAGGTCGGCGTAATCACTGCCCCGGTCACTGCGGGCGCCAAGATCTGTTTCACTCACCGTCGCCACTCCTCGTCAGCCACGCCAATCAGCTCCACTGACCCCGCCGTCAGTCGTGACCGGGGCACGTAGTGCATGCGTGGTCCTGCAGAAATCGATGAACGAACCGCCGCTGGCTTCAGTCTTTCGCAAAGCCGCCTCTCGCACGCCGAAACCAGCCCACCATGCGCCGCACGTGAGTGCGACTCGCTTCATGGATGCCTGACGATCAGTCGCAGCCCGTACGTGACTGCGCACAGCGGGAACACCACGATCCCGACAGGATCAGGCTCAGGGCAGCGCAGTGACGAGTTCTGCTGCCGGAGTGCGGAGTTGAGTGTCCTTGCTGGGCGGTGTGCCGAACATGCGACGGTATTCACGGCTGAACTGGGAGGGGCTGTCGTAGCCGACGCTGAGGCCCACACCGGTGATGTCTGAGGGGTGGCTGGCGAGCAGGAGCCGGGCTTCTTGCAGGCGGATGCGTTTTTGGAACTGGATGGGGCTCATCCCGGTGACTGTCTGGAAGTTGCGGTGGAACGCGGACACGCTCATGCCGGCGATTTCCGCCAGGTCCTCCACCCGGAAGGCGGTGGCGTAGTTCTCCCGGATCTGACGTACGACGCGGTTGATGTGGGCCAGTCCGCTGTCGGCGAGACCGAGCTGGCGGATGGCGGCTCCCTGCTCACCTCGCAGGAGATGCCAGAGGATTTCCCGCTTGACCATGGGAGCGAGGATCTTGCGGTCTGCGGGCTGCTCCAGCAGTCGCAGGAGGCGCACGATGGCGTCCAGCAGTGTGGGCGAGGCCGTGGAGACGGCAATGCCTGGCGATGCCGTGCGTGGGGTGGCCGGCAGGTCTCGGGGGTCGGCTTCCAGGAGGAGTTCAGCAAGCGCTGAGGGAGAGAGAGTCATGCCGAAGCCGAGGGTGGGCTGCCCGGTGTCCAGGACATGGCCGGTGACGGGGAGGTCGGCAGAGGCGATCAGATACTCACCGGGCCCATACTCGTATAGGTGCTCGCCCAGGGCGAGGCGTTTGCCGCCCTGGGCGATGACTGCGAGCACGGTCCCGGACATCCCGGCCGCCGACGCGTTCGGATGGTTGAACTTGCATACCCTGATGCCCTCGATCGACGTACTCATGTCGGGCCGCGCATGCCGGTTGAGAAGCTCACGCATTTCGTCCAGGGCAGACATGAGTCTATTCATGCACAAACCTCCACACCGTGGCGTTGACCTGGCAGGATTGAGCACACAGACGTCCCCACCAGGCAAGGCGGCTCGTGGGCGGCTGTCCTGGCTCGTCGCGCAACGAGCCGTGGGGCGGCGTCGCTCCCACCAGGAGTTGGTTCAGAGGTTCTGGCCTCCGGAAACTTCGATGTCCTGGGCGGTGATCCACCGGCCCTCCTCGGAGACCAACACGGCGATGACCATGCCGATGTCGTCGGGCTCCCCGACGCGGCCGAGAGTGAAGGTCTTCGCCAGTTCCGGGATGATCTCCGGGTTCCTGCTGAACGCGTCGTCAGCGAAGCGGGTGACGGTGGCTCCCGGTGCGACCGAGTTCACGCGGATGCCGCGGGGACCGAACTCCTTGGCCATGTAGCGGGTGATCACCGCCACGGCGCCCTTGAGAGCGGCGTAGACGGAGTATCCCGGCGCGGTCACCTGGGGCAGCGTGGAGTTGCTGGTCAGGTTGACGATGGCGCCGCCGTCGGCGAGGAGCGGCAGCAGGGCCTGGGTGAGGAAGAAGGGCCCCTTGAACAGGCCGTCCGTGAGCCGGTCGAATTCCTCCTCGCGGGTGTCCTCGATCATCGCCATTCCGGCGAATCCGGCGTTGTTGACCAGGTGGTCGAAGGAGTGCCGCTGGAAGGTTTCGCGCAGCACCTCGGCAACGGTCTCCCGGAAGGTGGCGAATCCCGCCGTATCGCCGAGATCCAGGTGCAGCGCCACGGCAGTGCCGCCCTGCTGCTCGATCCGCGCGACGGTGTCCTTGGCGCCTTGTTCGTTGGAGCTGTAGGTCAGGATGACGCCGGTACCACGCCGGGCGATCTGCAGGGCGGCGCTCTGGCCGATGCCGGAGCTGGCACCGGTGACGACGGCTACCTTCATTGTGTGCCTCCTGGGCCTGAGGATTCGTCGGAATCCGTGGGGAATGTGTCCCTTCCAGGAGACCGCTGTGCCGGACCCGCGAAAAGAGCGATCCTCTTCGTCTCTTGCCCAATCCTCTCGGATGGGCCGCGTCAGCCGACCCCGCTCCTGCCCGCCGCGCAAGGAGCGTCGGCCCTTGCCGGACGTGCCCGGCCCGTCGTTGTGCCTACGCGTGAGCAGGATCGTGCAAGGATCCGCCAGGATGCCCCTAGCAGCCCTCCCGGCGTGAGGTTTGACTTGCCCCAAAAGCCATTCCGTCAGGACGAGTGAGGCAGCCGACCATGACCGACACCACGGACAGAAGCTACGACGTGGGCGCGGTCAGGCGCGCTCTGGCCATCGGCCCGGGCTCGCCGCGCGAGGCCCGCACCATCGACATCACGACCCTGGGCCGGCGCACCGGCCGCCCGAGGCGCATCGAGATCTGGTTCCACCACGTCGACGGCCGCTGGTACCTCAGCGGGATGCCGGTGCCCCGAAGCTGGAACGCCAACCTGTCAGCGCACCCGCACTTCACCGTCCACCTCAAGAACGGCGTCCGGGCGGACCTGCCGGCCACCGCAGTGCCGGTCGAGGATCCCACGGTGCGCCATCGCGTACTGTCCGCGGTCGTCGCACTGCAGGACGAGCCCGGTTTGTGCACGCGCGTCACCCAACGCCAGCGCTTGGAGGACTGGCTCGAGCACAGCCCGCTGATAGAGATCGCCTTCGACGACGAACGGCTGCGCCAGCCGCTGAGTTGACCACACCGGACGACATGGAGCGGCAGTCTGCGCGCTACTGCTGGCCGCCGCCACCCTCGCCTGCGCCACGACACCCGAGGGCTCTGGGCCCTGACGGCTGTCCTCAGCCGGGGGATTTCCAGGCAGACGGTCAGGAAGTGCGGAACGACGCCGGCTCGGTCAGGCCGATGTCCTTGCAGTCGCATCGGGTGCCCTGGTCGTGGACCCAGCCTGGTCCGACAAGGCGTGACGAGATGCGGCCAGTGATACGGCAGGTCAGTTCCGTTGGAAGTGATGGACTCGTTCGCGAAGTTGTTGAGCATCGCCAACGAAAACAATGTCTCCTACACAGAGCTCTGCACCTAGGCCAGGGACATGGCCCTCGCTGACGCTGATGACAATCCGGTGCCACCCGTCCCGGTGGACGGATCAGCGGATACCGCTACCACCGACACCTGGGCGACGTCAGATCAGGGTCCTCCGGACGGCGAAGCGGTCAGGTCAGGAGCCCGGAAGTAGCGTGGAGAACGTCGAGGTCTTCGGACGGAAGGTGCAGGAGCCACCATTTTCGAAAGCCTCGACCCTGGTCGACAACCGGACTCGCCCCACCTCCCGCCCCCATTCGCGACGGGCTTGACACCGCAGGGGGCCAGGGGTTGACTTGCGGCTATGGACCCGGCATCAGCTGAAGGCCAGGAATCATATGCCCGGGCGAGTGTGGCTGACCGACAGATTGTCGCTCCACGGTGGTACTACGCGGTAATCGGAGTAATCGCAGGTGCCGCAACCGCGGCAAGCGGTCTTCTGTCGCAACAGATCGCGGGCCTCTTTCTCGTCATCGCGGCCCTATCCGTGGCAGTGACTAGCCGTATCGCGGCGAAAGTCTCGGGAACTCGTCTGCCTATTCCGGCCAGCGCCGCCGGCGTTGGTTATCTGGTCGCCCTCGCGGTCGTGTTGATCGGGTCCCTGATCGTGGTATGGACCGTAGTGCGCCCTGACGGCCCTTCCTGGCTCGCCTGGATGCTTGGCACTCTCGTGTTCGCGGTCGTACTCAGCGGCACGTGGGTGGCGAAGACGGAGCGTGCGGCGCAGCAATCGGCGTAGGCGTCGCTGACTGCCGCCGAGATGACCCGGGCGGGCGGCGCTCCTGCTCGATCACCGCTCGATTGGTATCGCTGCTAGGCGTATCGCCAGCTACGGTGCGGCTCCTTCGAATCCCTACGGCACCTACCGGGCTCCTGATGGGTTGGGCGGGATAGCGGCACCGCTGCTGGCGGCGGTAGCGGTCCCGATGCTCGGCCTGGCGCTGGTCCAGGCGTAGTGGAGACGAAGGTCAACGAGGGGTGATCAGTGGTGCGAAATCGGCGCGAGTGAGGGGCTGGTCGGACAGCGAACCGTCGGCGCGAGGCACTCTGAGAGGTCGGCCATCACGGGAAAACGTGACGGTGGTGACGTCGTCGCGGCTGGTAAGAGTGCAAACGATCTGCCCGAAGGCGAGGACCTCGTCGCTGCGGCCGGCATCGTCGCCGGGTTTGTCGACCACAATGCGGGCCTGGGTGCCGGTCAGTGTGACACCAGCGGCGTTGACCGCTCCCGGCAGCGCGCTGGTCAAGTCGGTGTCGCGTTCGGCCGCGGTGGGTCCGACCAGCAGTTGCCGCAGTTGATCCTCGATCGTTGGCGGTCGGTCGACGCGCCGGACGAAAGAGATGATGCGGTTGTCGCGGACAAAGCAGAGCGTTTCGGCGGCAGGGCCGACTGGTGCGCTGGTGTCGGCGGGCGCGGAGCTCTGGAATGGTCCTTGCGGTGCCCGCACCACCCGGGGGGCATCATCGGTGGGAATGCTGCAGCCGGTCAGCAGCACGGCAAGCGCCAGCACGACGAAATGACGATGGTTCATGGCAGGCTCTCCGGCAGTGTGACACGGAAGCAGGCGCCTCCGCCGGACCGGTCACCGACGGTGACGTGTCCGGCGTGTGCTGCGGCGTGCTGTGCGACCAGCGCGAGTCCGAGCCCTGTGCCGTCGTTTGTGCCGCGGGTGTGAGCTGCTCGTCCCCGGACGAAACGGTCGAAGATCGCCTCGCGGTCCTCGACGGGCACACCGGGTCCGTCGTCCTCGACTTCGATGATGCCGGCGCTACCGTCGCGGCCCAGCCGGACGCCTGCAGGACCGCCTCCGTAGGTCACCGCGTTGTCGAGCAGGTTCGCCAGGACCTGTGCGACACGGCGTCGCTCAACCAGCCACGTCGCCGGCACGTCGGGTGCGAGATGGACGAGCGCCGTGGGCAGGTCGAGGGCGCGGCAGGCATCGCGGGCCAGCGCGACGACGTCCACGGAGGCCCGGTGGGCGGGCTGGTCACTGCGGGCCAGGTCGATCAGGTCGTTGACGAGCCGCTGGAAACGGTCGATCTCGTCGGCGACGAGCCCGGCCGCGATGGCGGTTCGTTCGTCCTGGTGTTCCCGACGACGTGCCAGCACGCTGGCCGCCGCGGCGAGGGTCTGCAGTGGTGAGCGCAGCTCGTGGCTGACGTCGGCGGCGAAGCGCCGGTCCCGCTCGATGCGGTGCGCCAGCCGGTCGACCATCTGGTTGAACGACGAGGACAACCGGGTCAGGTCGGGGTCGGTGGTTTTGTCGAGGCGGGCGGTGAAGTCACCGGCGGCGATCTTTCCGGCCGCGTCGGCGACCGCCGTCAGCGGCCGTAGCCCGTGCCGGGTGGCGTACCAGCCGAGCGCCGCGCCGGAGCCGGCGACCATGATCGCGACGGTGGTCAGCGCGAGCGCCAGAACCTGGAACGTCTGTTCCAGCTCCCGGAGCGAGTTGACCTCGAAGTACGTCGCCGACGCCGACAGGGGCACTCCGACGACCAGGACAGATTGGCCGTCGACACGTACCCGCTGCACTGCGGGCTCACCGGCCCCGACGACCCGACGCAGCTCAACCGGGATGGCAGCGGTGGTGGTGGGGTCGGCGGTACGGGCATACCACTCGCCGTTCAGGTGCAGCACCGGCCGCCGACTCCCGCCCGTGTCCAGCGACCGAAGCACCTCCACCACATCGGGGGTGTCGGTGTCGAGCCCGGCACGAACGACGGTGGCGTCGAAGTAGGCGGCGCGCAGGGCGGTGCGTTCCCGCTCGTCGAGTAGGGACCGGCGGGTCAAGTCGTAGGAGACCAGGGCCATCGACGCTGAGAGCAGGAGCGCGCCGACGGCGAACGCGACAGTGACCCGGGTACGCAGTCCGAGGCGTCTCATCGTTGCAGCTTGTAGCCCAGGCCCCGCAGGGTGACCAGGTGCCGCGGGTTCGCCGGGTCTGACTCGATCTTCTGCCGCAGGCGGCCGACGTGCACATCGACGAGCCGTTCGTCGCCGCTGTCGTACCCCCAGACCCGTTCGAGCAGTTGCTGGCGGGACAGCACCCGGCCGGCGTGCTCGGCCAGCTCGCACAGCAGCCGGAATTCGGTGCGGGTGACCGGTACGGGTTGTCCGGCTCGACGCACCTCTCCCCCGTCCGGGCTGATCTCCAGCTCGCCGACCACGAGCACGGGCACGGGCTCCGGCGACTGCCCCGCGACGCCGGCACGGGCGCGACGGCGCAGGGCGCGCAGCCGCGCGGTCAATTCCTTGATCGCCACCGGTTTGACGACATAGTCGTCGGCGCCGGCTTCAAGAGCGGCGACGATGTCGTGCGTGTCGTCACGGGCGCTGACCACCACGATCGGCACGTCGTCGTCACGGCGCAGCTGCCTGATGCACTCGAAGCCGTCGAGGCCGGGCAGCATCAAGTCGACCAGCACGTAGTCGGCCGGGTCGCGGCGCTGCACGCGCAGGCCCTCCTCGGCCGTGGCCGCGCCGAGAGCGTCGTAGCCCTCGTCCTCGAGCGCGAGCAACAACGCCAGACGGATTCGGTCGTCGTCCTCGATCACCAGCACGGCCGTCATACCGGGAATCATCCCCACACGACCAGCTCGGCGGCCAACCGTGGCGGCCGGTTGGCAGATTTGTCACGGAACTGTCACAGATCCGCGTGGTGACCGCCAAGCCGGCACGGCAGGGTCCTAGACGACCGCGTCCGTGAAGGAGAGGGGTGTGCCCGTGACAGGGCCTCTGGCAACCACGCCGTGCACGCTGCCGCTCGTCGAGGTGTGCATCACCGAGTTCGACCTGGCCTGCCTGCCGGCGACCGGAGCAGTGTTCGACCGCCTGCTGACCCTGCATCCCGCACAGGTCGTGGTCGACCTGTCCGGGTGCCGGCACATCGACGCCGCTGCCATCGGCCTCCTGCTGGATGTGCACCGGCGGCTGGCCCGCGCCGACGGCGTCCTCACCGTCCGCAATCCGAACCCGCGCATCCGACGCATCCTGCACACGGCCCGTCTGGACCAGATTCTGCCGGTCGTCGACACTGCCTCGTCGTCGTCCTGCACGCCCACGACGGGACAGGAACCCACCTCCACCCCACCGGCGTTGGTCGCTCATGGCCGCGCCGCGGTAAGAGCCCCGCACTGACAATCGCCAGTGGTCTCACCTCTCCCACCATCGGGCTCGACCGCCACCCGGCAGGGAAACACCAGATTCGGGAGCCATCTCCGCTTCGGCACTGCACGAATGCCGTGTCACAGCACCGAAAGACACGGCCCCAGGAAGGACCAGCACAATGACAGTTGTCCCAGACGACCACCTGATGACCCTGATCTGCGACACCTGCGGCGACACCGTCAAGGCCACCGCGTGCGTGCTCCCCGACGCGGAGGTCGTCTGGACCCTGGTGTCCGAACAGGGCTGGAGCGGTTCACCGTTCGCCACCGGCCCGCACCGCTGCCCGCACTGCAGCCTCCTGCCGCTCCCTGGTGGCGGCCATGCGTCGTGCGTCGACCACGGTCCTGGTGGCATCCTCGGCATCGACCACCTCGACGACGTGACCGTTGTCGCCGCCGCCGGTGACGTCGATCTCGATACCGGGGACACCCTGCGCACCGCCCTGCGTCACGCAGCCGACATGGGCGGGCACGTGGTGGTTGATCTGAGCCGAGTACACCTCATCGACTCCACCGGCCTCGGTCACCTCGTCCGCGCCCACCGCGAGGCCCGAGACCGTGGGGCCACCCTCTGCCTGGCCGCGCCCTCGCGGTTCATCCGTACCGTCCTGCACACCATGCGCCTGGACGGTGCCTTCCCCATCTTCGACAGCCCCGAAGAAGCCCTCGCCCAACTGTCGAAGGGGTCGGCTGTGGCGCAACCAACCGCAACCGCCGCCAAGGCCACTCGTTCCTGATCGAACTCGGTCCCGAAGCGAGGGCATCTTCGTCGCCCGCAGCGACATCTGACACCCATGGGATCGGATCGTTAGGAGTCAGGGGACGTTCGAACGCGGCCGCTGGTGCCGCGGCGGCTTTCGGGAACCGATCCCCACCTTGTGGTAGCACCCGTACTCGAAGGAGATTCGAGGCAGCCCATGAGTATCGCTGGTCTCGTCATCGCGCTCCTCGTCGGCGTCGCTATCGGCCTGCTCGGCAGGCTCGTCATTCCAGGACGCCAGGAGGCTCCGATCTGGCTGACCGTCTCCGTCGCGGTGGTCGCCGCGCTGGCGGGCAGCATCGTCGCCCGTCTCGCGGGCGTCGATACCAGCACCCTCAACCTCCTGACCCTGGTCATCCAGGTCGGTCTCGCCGGCATTGGCGTCGCGCTCGTCGTGGCCACCGCCAGGCCCGACCCATCCGACTCCCCCTGAACCGGAGACGACGCAGCGCCAGCACCAGAGGTGAACCACAAGCACGGTCAGGCCGGATTCCGCTCAAGGTGGACGAGGAGCAGGAGTGACATTTCTTGAGTCCCACCCGGTCGCGTTCCTGACCGGCGTGAGGCCGCCACCGGCTCGCCGTCCGCCATCTCTCCCGACCTCGTCACAGTCCAAGGAGCTGACCATGCACATGCCATGGCCGTTGCCCGATGAGAACTGGTCCGCCGACACCTCGCACCAGGCCGCACCGGACCACGAGGACCTGAGACTCGAGGCGCTGGTCGCGCAGCGATTGAGCATCGACTGGACCACGCGGCGTCAGCAGATCACCGTCTCCGTGCAGAACCGGGTCGTCATCCTCGCCGGCGTGGTGAGTGACGCGAACGCGCGGCAGGTCGCGGCGGACCTCGCCTACGACGTGCCGGGCGTCTTCGACCTCTGCAACACACTGCGGCTCAGCGGCCCACGGCGTGGTCACCGGTGACCGACGATCACCGGTGACGCTTTCAGGGGCGGTGACAGGCTGATGGTCGTCGCTTGGCTGACGTAGTAGCCGGTGTGCCGGGAAGACTGGTCGGCGACTTCGTCACCGACCCCACGGAGGACCACGGTGAGCCGCCCACCGGCGAACCGCACGCCACTCCTGCTCAGCCGCAGGAGTTGGCCTGAGGTACGCCGGATCGGGGACATTCTCCGGACCGAAACGGTCGGTGGGGTCCTGCTGCTGATCGCCGCCGTGCTCGCCCTCGCCTGGGCGAATTCGCCCTGGTCCGACGCGTACCGGTCGCTCGCGGACGTCACAGTGGGCCCTGCGGCGCTGCATCTGGACCTCTCGTTGGCGCAGTGGGCCGCCGATGGCCTGCTGGCGATCTTCTTCTTCGTCGCCGGGCTGGAGCTCAAGCGCGAGTTCGTCGCCGGTGACCTGCGCGAGCCCCGCCGGGCGATGCTGCCGGTCGCCGCTGCGCTCGGCGGCATGACGCTGCCGGCGCTGATCTACGTGGCGTTCAACCTCGGGGCCGGCGACGGGGCGTTGACCGGGTGGGCGATCCCGACCGCCACGGACATCGCGTTCGCCCTCGCCGTGCTCGGAGTGATCAACACGAGCCTGCCCTCGGCGATGCGCACGTTTCTGCTCACCCTCGCGGTGGTCGACGACCTGCTGGCCATTGTGATCATCGCGGTCTTCTACACCAGTACCCTGCACTTCGGGCTGCTGCTGCTCGCGCTGGCCCCGATGGCGCTGTTCGGTCTGCTGGTGCAGCGCCGGGTGCGGTCCTGGTGGCTGCTGCTGCCGCTGGCCGCCACGGCGTGGGCACTGGTGCACGCTTCCGGGGTGCATGCCACCGTCGCCGGGGTCGCGCTGGCCTTCACCGTGCCGGTGCTACGCCGCAAGCCGGGACCTGGGCCTGGCCTGGCGGAGCACTTCGAACACCGAATCCGACCCCTGTCCGCCGGGGTCGCGGTGCCGGTGTTCGCGTTCTTCGCCGCCGGAGTTTCGGTTGCCGGGGCGGGTGGCCTCGGCGCAACCCTGACCGACTCGGTCGCCCTGGGCGTGATCATGGGATTGGTGGTGGGTAAGGCGGCGGGCGTTCTCGGTGCCACCTGGCTCGTGCAGCGGTTCACCCGGGCCCGGCTCGCGGAAGGGCTGGCCTGGTGGGACATGGTGGGGTTGGCGCTGCTGGCCGGGGTCGGTTTCACCGTGTCGCTACTGATCGGTGAATTGGCGTTCGGCGCCGGCAGCGAACGCGACGACCATTCCAAGATCGGCGTTCTGCTCGGGTCGCTGCTGTCGGCGGTGCTGGCAACCGTCGTTCTCCGCGCTCGTAATCGGCATTACCAGGGGGTCTGCGCGCTGGAGGAGCGTGACAGCGACGCCGATGGGGTGCCCGACGTCTATGAGGAGCAGCCGACCAGGACGACCCCGTCCTGATCTGGCGCTCCTGGGCTACGGCGGCCAGCCGAGCAGTCGAGCGCCGAGTACGGCTGTCTGCAGCGTGAACCGTTGGGTCGGCTCACCGGGGTGGTAGCCGGTCAGGTCCCGGATGCGGTCGAGTCGGTAGGTGATCGCGCGGACGGACAGGTGCATCTGCCGGGCGGTTGCGGTGTGGTTGCCCTGGTTGTCGAAGAGCACGGTCAGGGTCTCCAGGTACGGCTCGGCACCGCCGCGCGCCGTGGTCAGTGGCCCGAGGACCGTGGTGACCAGGTCGGTGATGGCGTCGCGGTCACGCAGCAGCACGGGGAACACCAGCAGGTCGGCGGCATTGAGGACGGGCGTGGTGAAGCCGAGCCTGACGGCGTAGTCGAGTGTGTGGCGGGCCTCGTCGAGGGACGTGGCCAGGCCCTGCACCCCGGCTTGGGTACGGCCGACCGCGATCTGCCAGTTGCCCGCGCCGAGTTCGGTGAGGAGCAGGTGGGCGAGTTCGGCCGCGATGCCGCGTAGACCGCCGGCGCTGATGCAGACCACGTCGCCGTCGCGGAGGGTGGTGAGGGTGTTGCCTTCGCCGAACCTGGAGGCCAGTGCGGCATCGATGCGGTGCGTGATGCCGGGAGTCAGGCCGGCCGCACGGGCGATGAGGACGGTGTGGGTGGCCGACAGGCGGATGCCGTACCGGTGTGCGCGCTCGGCCAGACCTCCTGGGTCGGCGCGGCCGGTGAGCAGGTCGTTGACGAATGTGGCACGTTCGTTGTCGTGGCGATCCAGCTCGGCGCGGTTCTGCCGGGTGTACCCGTCCACGGCATCGGTGAGCAGGACACGGGCGGTGTCCAGCAGTGTCTCGGCGCGGGAATGCACGGCGGCGGCGGTGTCGGTCGACGCGACCGGTGTGGCGTTCCAGTGGGCAGTGGTGGCATCCAGCAGACCGGTAAGAAGATCGGGCAGCGTCAGCCCCTCATCCGCTGCGCGGGCACCCAGGTTGACCGCTGCCTGACGTCGGGCACTGGCCGGGACGTACAGCAGATCCTGGCAGTTGGCCGCCAGCCAATTGTCGTCGCTCATGGGCTGTTCCTTGTCGGCGTGCTGGTGGCCGCCGGTAAGCGGAGGCCCCCAGCCTCAGGTTTACACACCGATGTCGCGACGGTCGAACACGATGACTCCGGCGGTCGTGGTTGCGGCACCGAGGAGCACGAGGGCGAGAAGCTCGACCGGATGCCAGCCGGTGTGCAGCGGATCCGTGCCGATGAAGTAGTGGAACGGTGACAGCCAGCGCACCCAGTGCCACCCGTCGAGCATGCCGCCGATGGCGTTGGCCATGTAGGCGGCCAGGGCAAGGCCACCGGTGATCGCGAGGACGACAGCCCGTTTTCCGGTGGCGGCGCCAACGAGGAAGGCGACGCCAGCGAAGCTCCACACCAGGGCGACCAGGCCGGCGGACGCGGCGGCGACGTTCGCCAGGGGGATGTCCATGCCGATCCAGGGAACAATGATCATCAGCAGGATCCCCGGAATGGCGGCGATCCCGGTGAGCGCGCTGCCGGCGGCGGCCACCCGTTGCCAGGCGAAAGCGGCTCGCGAGACCGGATTGGCCAGCATCAGCTCCATGCCGCCGTCCTCCTCCGGCCGAGCGATCGTGCGGGCAGTCAGCGTGATGGCGCACATCAGGACCAGCAGTGGGCCGACCAGGCTGAAGATGGTCGCCTGCAGATAACCGGCGGGCGACAGCATGTCGGCGATGCCGAGGAAGTCCAGCATGCCCTGGGGCATCGCGTCCTGCTTCAGCTCCGCGGCGCCCTGGAACTGGCTGTAGAACGAGGTGTAGATGGCGGTGAAAGCGGCGACGCCACCGGCCCACCCGATCAATGCCAGCCGGTCGTCACGCCAGGTCTTACGCACCAGCGCGGGAAGCATCGCCGGCTCCTTCCCCGTGGTAGTAGAACGACAGGAACGTCTCTTCCAGGTCAGGCTCGGCCGACAACATGTCGACCACCTGATGACGCGCCGCTGCCTTGATCACCGGATCGATGCGGCCATCGACAGTGCATTTCAGCACCGGGCCGGACACCACCACGTCACTCACGCCGGGCAGGACACTGAACTCTGCCGGGTCCACCGGATCGTCGAAATGAATCTCGACGGCGCGGACCGCCCGCTTCCCCAGTGACTCGACCCGCTCGACCGCGGCCAACTCTCCGTCGCGGACGATGGCGACCCGGTCGGCCGCCTGCTGCACCTCGGCCAGGACATGAGAGGACATGAAGACGGTCTGCCCAGCACCACTGGCGTCGCGGACCATGGCCAGGAACTCCTGCTGCATGAGTGGATCCAGGCCACTGGTCGGCTCATCCAGGACCAGTACCGCCGGCCGGTGCATGAACGCCTGCACCAACCCGACCTTCTGCTTGTTGCCCTTACTCATCGTCCGTACCGAGCGCGAGAGGTCCAGGTCGAGCCGCTCCGCGAGCTCGGTCACCTGCGACCAGGCCACGCCGCCGCGCGCCGCGGCGAAGAAGCGCAGCAGGTCTTCCGCCTTGTCCCGGCCGGGAAACACGAGCTCGCCGGGCAGGTAGCCGATCTGCCGGTGCAGTGCGGTCCTGTCCCTGCGCGGGTCGAGCCCGAGCACAGTCGCGTGTCCACGAGTGGGGCGCAGGAAGTCCAACAGCAGCCGGATCGTGGTGGTCTTCCCGGCTCCGTTCGGTCCCAGGAACCCCACCACCTCCCCGGCGCGAACCTCCAGGTTGAGCCCCTCGATACCGCGACGCTGACCATAGAACTTGGTCAGGTCCTCGGTGAGCAGGGCGATGTCGCTTGTCATGCCCACATCGTCGCCGGCCTTGCTACCTGGCATCCAGGTCAGCATCCGGCCGACATGACACAGAGGCTGTTGCCGAACATCGGAAGCCAGTAGTCCGATCACCAGCCCGGGGGCCTCCGCGCCGCGACCGCCGGGAGTACTCTCACGTCAGGTGCGCCGGGGAGTCTGGTCGGCAGGTCATGTCCTGCTGCGGCTCTGGAGGCTCCGATGGGCGTTTCTGCCCTGCGCACCGAACATCTGTCCAAGCGGTACGGACGGCTGCTCGCCCTCGATGACCTCACCCTCGACGTCGCGGCGGGTGAGGTGTTCGGGTTTCTCGGCCCCAACGGTGCCGGAAAGTCAACGACGATCCGGCTGCTGCTCGGCCTTGCCCGACCCACCTCCGGACGGGCCTGGGTCTTCGACACCGATACCGCCGATGTCGCCGCGGCCCACCGCAGGCTCGCCTACGTGCCGGCGGATGTGGCGCTGTGGCCACGGATGACCGGAGCCGAGGTGCTGGACCTGCTCGCCCGGATCGGCCCCGGCACGGACACCGCCTACCGCGACGAGCTCATTCAACGATTCGCGCTGGACGTGTCCAAACCGGCCGGCACCTACTCGACGGGCAACCGGCAGAAGATCGCCCTGATCGCGGCGTTCGCCACCCGGGCGCCTCTGCTGGTGCTCGACGAGCCGACCAGTGGCTTGGACCCGCTCATGGAACTGCAGTTCCGGCAGGCGGTCGGGGTCGCCCGTGACAACGGGCAGACGGTGTTCCTCAGCTCCCACCAGCTCGCCGAGGTCGAGGCGGTCTGCGACCGCGTCGGTATCCTGCGCGCCGGTGAACTGGTGGAGGTGGCGTCCGTCGCACAGCTACGTCGACTGCACCACACCGAAGTGGCCGCGACATTCACCGGCACGCCACCGAACCTCACCGGCGTCCACGGCGTCCACGGCCTGCACACAGACGGCACCGAAACAGTGCGGTTCACCTTGAACGGCTCCCCCGCCGCGGCGCTGCGCGCCCTGGCCGACGCCGATGTGGCGACGATCGTCGTCCGGGAGCAGAGCCTGGAGGAGATCTTCCTCGCCTACTACGGGCAGAACGCCCGATGATCGCGATCATGGCGGCAGCAGCCCGCCCGGAGCGTGTGCTGAGAGGGCTCGCGGTGTGCCAGGTGCGCCGTGGTGCTCTGGTCGTGACCGCTGTGTGCGCGGGCATGTCCGCCCTGGTGGTTGTCGGCTACCGCAGCGAGGCACTGGATCCGGCGGCGGTGGCGGCGCTGGCCCGCAACACGGCGATCCGCACCCTGTTCGGCGAACCGGTCGCGCTCGACAATGCGGGCGGGTTCACGGTGTGGCGTACAGGCACCGTCCTGGCGGTCCTGCTCGGAGTGTGGGCGATGCTGGCCGCCACCCGGATCACCCGCGGGGAGGAGGACGCCGGCCGGTGGAGTCTGTTGCTGTCCGGCCGCATCACCCTCGCCGAGGCGGTCCGCCAGCACCTCGGTGTGCTGGCCGTCGTTCCGGTCCTCGTTGGAGCGGCGACCGCAGCGGCGATGATCGCTGCGGGCGTGGACGCCGCGGGTTCGTTGTTGCACGGCACCGGCCTCGCCGCCGTCGGGCTCTTCTTCGTCGCCGTCGGGGGCGTCAGCGCGCAGCTGTTCGTCAGCCGTTCGGCGGCCAACGGTGCCGCCGCCGCCGTCCTGGTCGTGGGGCTCCTCACGCGGATGGTCGGCGACGGTGTGCCCGCGCTGGCCTGGCTGCGGTGGCTGTCCCCGTTCGGCCTCTTGGCGTTGACCCGCCCGTTCGACAGCAATCGAGGGTTGCCGGTGTTGGTGCTGGCGTTCGCCGCGGTGCTGCTGCTGGCGTTCGCCGGTCGGCTTGCGGCGCGGCGTGACGTCGGCGCGGCGATTCTTGCGACGCGCGGCAGTCGGCCGGCGCGTACCGCGTTGCTCGGTTCGGTGCCCGCCTTCGCAGTACGGCGCACCATGCGACCGCTGGCCGCATGGTCGGCCGGGACCGGCGCGTACTTGCTGCTCCTGGGCCTGATCGCCCGGTCCATGACCGAATTCCTTACCGGCAACCCCGATTTCGCGGCCATGGCGGCCCAGGCCGGCTTCCCGGCACTCGGCACGGTCGAGGGCTACGCGGCCACCCTGTACACGCTGCTGGCCATCCCGGCCGGGGTGTTCGTCGCCGTGCGGCTCGCCGCCACCGCCGCGGACGAGAACGCCCGGCGTCTCACCCTGCTGCTGGCCGCACCGGTGACCCGGGCACGGCAGTTGGCCGCCGAAGCGGCCGTCGCTGGTTGCGCCGCGCTGGTCCTGATCACTGTGGCGGGCGTCGCCATGTGGGCCGGCACGGCCACTGTCGATGCCGGCCTTGGGGCCGGTGACGCGCTCGTCGGCGCCTGGAACGTCGTGCCGGTCGTGCTGCTCTGTCTGGGAGCTGCCGTCCTGGCGCTCGGATGGACACCGCGCGCTGTCGCGGCGATCGGCGCCCTCCCGGCCGCTGGCGGGTTCCTGTGGCAGGTCCTCGCCGACAGCATCGACGCGCCCTCCTGGATCCGGGCGCTGTCCCCGTTCGCGCACCTGGCCGCGGTCCCGGCCACCGCACCGGCATGGCCGTCAGCGTTGGGGATGGTCGGCATCGCCGCAGCAGGAGTGGTCGCCGGCACGATCGGCTACCGTCGGCGTGACCTCTATGCCTGAGCGGGGTAGCCGTCGCAGCAGCCGCGATCGGCTGCCCGGGAGCCACCGAGCTTGACCAGAATCGCCGTGGTGTCGCGGCGAAGGTGGTGCGGTCTCCGTCAGTGCTCACTGGCGCGGCTATCCTTGATCGAGTACGACCTGTATGCATATGTCCGCTAACTGAGGGGGGACCGTGCCCGATCAGATCGACATCGCCCGCCTGCGGGACGTGCTCGACGGACCGTGGGCCGCAGTCCGCAACGCGCACCGGGAGCACCTCGACGCGCGTTTCCTCCCGGTGTACGGCGAGACCGGTGACCAGGCACGGGAGCGGATCACCCGACTGCTCGGCGAACTCCCCGCCGAACTGGGCATGGCCTCTGCCTTCCCCACCGAGTACGGCGGCAGCTCCGACGTCGGCGGCTCGATCATCGCCAGTGAGATGCTGGCGCAGGTCGACCTGTCGCTGATGGTCAAGGCGGGCGTGCAGTGGGGCCTGTTCGGCGGCGCTGTCCAAGCCCTCGGCACCCAGCGGCACCACGACGCCTATCTGCGGGACATTGTCTCCGGCACTGTCTTCGGCTGCTTCGCGATGACCGAGACCGGGCACGGCTCCGACGTCCAGCAGCTGCGCACCACCTGCACGTACGACCCGCAGACGCAGACCTTCGACCTGCACACCCCGCACGAGGCGGCCCGCAAGGACTACATCGGCAACGCCGCCCGGGACGGGCGGATGGCGGTGGTCTTCGCGCAGCTGATCACTAACGGTCAGCGGCACGGCGTACACGCGTGGTTGGTGCCGATCCGCGACGAGCGGGGCAACCCGCTGCCCGGCGTGAGCATCGGCGACGCCGGGGCCAAGGCCGGCCTGCTCGGCGTGGACAACGGACGGCTCACCTTCGAGCACGTACAGGTGCCGAGGGACATGCTTCTGGACCGCTACGGTCAGGTCGCACAGGACGGGACGTACTCCAGCCCGATCGAGAACGACTCCCGGCGCTTCTTCACCATGCTCGGCACCCTGGTCCGCGGCCGGGTGAGCGTGGGTGGCGCGGCGTCGGCGGCCACGAAGTCGGCGCTGACCATCGCGGTGCGCTACGGCGACATCCGCCGTCAGTTCGGCACCCCCGACGCGCAACGGGAGGTGCTGCTCAACGACTATCTGGCCCACCAACGCAAGCTGCTGCCGGCCCTGGCCACCACGTACGCGCTGCACTTCGCCCAGACCGAGCTGGTCGCCGCGCTCAGCGAGGTGCAGGGCGGCGACGGGCCGGTCGACGAGCATCGGCAACGGGAGCTGGAATCCCGGGCCGCCGGCCTCAAGGCCGCGCAGACCTGGCACGCGACCCGCACCATCCAGATGTGCCGCGAGGCGTGCGGCGGCGCCGGTTACCTTGCCGAGAACCGCCTACCCAGCCTCAAGGCCGATACCGACGTCTTCACCACCTTCGAGGGCGACAACACGGTGCTGCTCCAACTGGTGGCCAAGGGGCTGCTCACCGGCCACCGGGACGCTTTCGGCTCGCTGGACGGCTGGGGCCGGGCCTCCTTCGTCGCCGAGCAGGTCCGCGAGATGGTGCTCGAACGCACCGCCGCGCGGTCGCTCATCGAGCGGCTGATCAGCGCCGTGCCAGGTCGTGACGAGGAGGTCGCGGTCACCGACCGCGGTTGGCAGCTCAAGGTTTTCGAGGACCGCGAGAGGCACCTTCTCGACGGGGCGGTCCGCCGCCTGCGCAACGGCGCGGCCACGAAGAAGGACCGGCCCTTCGACATCTTCAACGACGTCCAGGACCACGTCCTGACCGTCGCCGCCGCGCACATCGACCGGGTCACCCTGGAGGCGTTCGTCGCCGGCATCGAAGACACCCCCGACCCGGCGGTCCGGGCGCTGCTCTCGCGGGTCTGTGACCTGTACGCGCTCAGCGTCATCGAGGCCAACAAGGGATGGTTCCTGGAGCACGGCCGGCTCACACCGGCCCGCGCCAAGGCCATCACGGGCGTGGTCAACGGCCTACTCAAGGAGCTACGCCCGCACCTGCGCACGCTCGTGGACGGTTTCGCCATCCCGGACGCCTGGCTGCACTGCGCCATCCTCAGAGAGGAACCCCAGCGGCAGGAGAGCATGGCCACCCACGACGCCGCCGACGATCCCCAGGTGGTCCCGGCGTAGGAGGAAGAGTCCTGCGGCGCTGACGTCTGGGCGGAAGGCTTCAGAAGCTGGTCTTCTCCAGCTTGGTGATCTTCTTGCCGTTGTCGGACGCGTCGTCCTGTTCGCCGCAGGCGGCGACGCCGAGGGCCAGGGCCGCGGTCACCGTGAGCGCGAGGGCACGCTTCAGTGTCGTGAACGCAGATGCAAGCCGGCAATGACCTCACCTCATGGGGTGACCGCGCCAGAGCTGTCCTCGGCCAGCTCGGCGAACCAACGGCGATCACGGCGGAACACCTCGCGGACCGTGAGCCCGGCGGTAGAGGCCACCCCGGTGACGGCCATGGTGTCGAGTCGGGCCCACCGAAACGGTGGCCCAAGGCGAGAACCACCGCCGGCGGCCTGAAGGGCGAGTTGGGCCTGACCGCGCCACAGTCCTGGGCCTGGTGCTTCGAGTTCGATGAGCACGGTGCCGCCGGGGCGCAGCAGGTCGTGGCACCGGCCGAGGAGGGTGACGGGGTCACCGCCGATGCCGATGTTCCCGTCGATCAGTAGCGCGTGCGCCCAACGCCCTTCTGCGGGCAGTGGGGCGAAGACGTCTCTCTGGAGGGCGATTGCGCCTCGGGCCCGGGTCAACCGAACCGCTTGCGCGGAGATGTCGACTCCGACGGCGGTCAGTCCGGCCCGGGTGAGTGCCAGTGTGAGCCGGCCTGGACCGCAGCCAAGGTCGAGCGTCGGGCCGGTGCATCGGGCGACGAGTGCGGCCACCGCCGGTTCGGCCGGGCCGTGCCACCGGCGTACCGGCAGACGGCTGCGCCAACCGTTGTCGCAGTGCACCAGCCAGTGGTCGTCGGTGCGGCGCCGCAACGCGCTGCCGAATGCCTCGGTCGGTCTGGTCCGGATGCTGCGGCTCACCGTGGGTTCCCGGGCGTCAGGCTGCGCTGAACCGCCGCGACCTGGCGGGCGAAGCGGCTGCCGGTACCGTGCCGCGCCGGGTGGGCCTCCGGGTGGGCCGCTTTCTGGCCCCCGGACCGCCCGGGCAAGACCGTCGCGGCCCGACCAGGACGACCGTCGGCAAGCCCAGGGCGACCGTCGGCAGTCACGTCGGTCGACCATGTCGGCGCATCGCTGGAAGTCGACGCGGCCACCGCCAGTGCGTCGGCCCACTCGTCGACGTCTTGAAGCAGGGGTAAGGGATCTACCCGCAGATCCGCATTGCGTAAGGCCACGATGGTGTGGTGTCCGGTCAGTGCGGTGGACATCGGCACGGCGCGAAGCACGGCGGCGTGCCGAGGGTTGTGCAGGCCCAGGGCCCACCACCCGCCGTCGATGGCAGGGCCGAGTACGGCGTCAGTCAGGGTGAGGCGGTGGACGGCCGCATCGAGCTGCGCCGACGTCAGCTGTGGCGTGTCCATGCCGATCTGGAGCACAGGTCGACCCGGGTAGGCGTCCGCCACGTCGGCGTGGGCGTTGGCGAGACGATCGCCGAGGTCGGTGCCGCGCTGCGGCAGGATCTGCCAGCCGGCAATCGCCGCGGTCAGCTCGGCGGCTTCTTCGGCGTCGGCCAGCCGACCGTGCAGGGCGAGGACGGGTGTGACGCCGGGCGTGGCGCGTACGGTGTCCAGACTGTCCAGCAGTGCCGCGGCGGCGATCCGGGCCGCCTGCAGGTGGCTGGCCGGTGGGCAGAGACGGGTCTTCACCGCCCCGGGCACGGGTGCCTTCGCCATCACCAGCAGAACTGTCACCGCGATCGCTCCACAGTGCGCAGTACCCCGGCGAAGTCCCGGGTCGCGCGGAGCGTGCCGCGTACCGAGCCGGAGACCTTCGACCGGGTGCCGACGGCGCGGTGCGAGTACCGCACGTCGAGTTCCCGGATCCGCCAGCCCGCGGCGGCGGCGCGGATGAGTAGTTCCAACGGGTATCCGAAGGCGCGGTCGGTGACTCCGAGGCCGAGCAGCGCTTCGCGGCGGGCCACCCGAATCGGGCTGAGGTCGCGCAGCGGTATGCCCCGGTGCCGCAGCAGCGCCGCGACCAGCGCGGTGCCGGCCCGGGCATGCCACGGCCAGACACCGGCGGCGACGGGCCGGCGACGACCGACCACCAGATCAGCCGACCCGTTGGCCACCGGCGCGACCAGTGCCGGGAGTTCGGTGGGATCGAAGGAGCCGTCGGCGTCGAGCACACAGACCAGTGCGCCCTGCGCCGCCTCCAGGCCGGTGTGTACGGCCGCGCCGTAGCCCCGACGCGCTTCGTGGACGACCCGGGCGCCGTGCCGGGCCGCGACCTCCGCTGAGCCGTCCCGGGAGCCGTTGTCCACCACGATCGCCCGGTAGCCGGGTGGCAGGGCGGTCAGGACGCCGGGTAGCGCCGCGGCTTCGTCGAGACACGGCAGTACCACGTCGATCGGTGATGGCATACCGGAAACGCTAGGACGCCAAGCCGCCTTGGATGGGCGAAATCAGACCATCAGCGTCCATGCCAGGGTCGCTCCCTCATCGAACGGTGATGTCCGGCCCGTTCCCGCACCACCGGGCCGGTGATGGCCGTACCGTCCGGTCGTCATGAGAGTGCTCGCGCCCCTGCGCCGGGGACCGGACGTGCCCGCCCGGCGTGTCGACGCCGACCTCGTGGTGCTCGGCGTCGAGGTGGCGTTGGTCGCTGCCTCGGTGGCGGTGGGCGCGCTGCTCAACGCGCGCGGTGTCGGTCTGCACGCCGACGCCGCGCCTCTCTACGCCACCTGGCGTCCGCACCTGGGTTGGGGTACCCCGGCCGCGCTGTTGGTCGCCGCCGTGGTGCTCGGCTGGGGCGTCCGGTGGGCCCGGACCGCCGGGTGGGGCCGGCTGCTGGTTGCCGCCTACCTCGCGGCGGTCGCGTGGACGATGTCGTTGGCGCTGGTGGACGGCTGGTCGGCCGGTTTCACCCGCCGACTCACCCCGCAGGCCGAATATTTGCACGAGGTGCCCCGAGTCGCCGACATCACGACCATGCTGGCCGGCTTCAGCGCCCGGATCCTCGATTTTCAGCCGAACGCGTGGTCCACCCACACCGCCGGCCATCCACCGGGTGCGCTGCTGCTCTTCGTCGGGTTGGACCGGATCGGCCTCGGCGGCCCCACCGTCGCCGCCCTGGCATGCGTGCTGGTCGGGACGACGGTGACCGTGTCGGTGCCGGTGACGCTGCGGGCCCTCGGCGCGGAAGAAGCCGCCCGCCAGGTGCTGCCGTTCCTGGTGTTGCTGCCCGGCGCGATCTGGGTGGGAGTCTCGGCCGACGGCATCTTCGCCGGTGTGGTCGCGGCGGGGCTGGCCCTGCTGGTGGTGCGGGGACTGGTCGCCGCCGCGGTCGGGGGCCTGTTGCTCGGCTTCGCCCTCTACCTGTCGTACGGCCTCGTACTCGTGGGCGTCCTCGCCCTGGCGGTGGTGGCACTGCGACCGCGAGACCGGTGGCCGGCGATGCTCGCCGCACTGGCCGGCGCCGGTGCGGTGGTTGCCACCTTCACGTTGGCCGGTTTCTGGTGGCTGGACGGCTACCACCTGGTGGTTGAGCGGTATCACCAGGGCTGGGCGGCGGATCGCCCGTACGGCTACTGGGTGTGGGCGAACATGGCGGCGCTTCTGCTCTGTGCGGGCCCGGCGCTCGGGCCCGCACTGCGCAGGACCGCGCTCGCGTCGGCCGGTCCGGCGCGCAGCGTAGCGATGCGATGGCGTGGGCCGGACCGAGCCGGGATGAGTGCCTGGCTTGACGCCCTGCGGGGAGCCGGGCCGACGGTGCTGCTGCCGCTGGCCGCCGTGCTGGCGGTCGTCGCGGCTGATCTGTCCGGGCTGAGCAAGGCGGAGGTGGAACGGATCTGGTTACCGTTCGTGGTCTGGCTGCTGGTGGCCGCCGCCCACCTGCCGCCGGCCGCCCAACGGTTGTGGCTGGCTGGGCAGGTGGCCACCGCTCTCGCGGTCAGTCACCTGCTGTGGACGGTGTCCTGATCCGCCGGCGGCAGTGCGACGGCCTCAGGCGGTGAGGGCGGCCGGTTCCCGTAGCGGATCGGTGGCGAAGGCGGCCACCCCCTCGGCGAACCCGACCCGGGCGGTGTAGCCGAGCAGCTTCGCCGCCCGCCGGGGATCGGCGACCACGTGTCGGACGTCGGCCGCCCGGCCACCACCGACGATCTGCGGCGCCGGCCCGGCCATCGCCTCAGCGAGGGCAACAGCCAGCTCACCCACCGTGTGCGGCTCGCCCGAGCAGACGTTGACCGGCACGAGGCCCCGCGGTGGCGAGGCGGTCAACGCCAGCAGGTTGGCCCTGGCGACGTCGGTGACGTGGACGAAGTCGCGGCGCTGCCGACCGTCCTCCAACACCCTCGGCGGCAGACCCTCCGCCAGTGCGGACCGAAAGATCGAGGCCACCCCCGCGTACGGGGTGTCCCGGGGCATCCGAGGGCCGTAGACGTTGTGGTAGCGCAGCGCCCAGACGCTCCCGCCGGTCTGCCGCGCCCACGCGGCGGCCAGGTGTTCCTGGGCAAGCTTGGTGGCCGCGTACGTGCTTCGCGGCTCAAGGGGCGCGTCCTCGGGCACCAGAGCTGGCGAGAGGGTGCCCGCGCAGTCCGGGCAGGTTGGCTCGTACCGGCCGGCGGCCAGATCGGCGACACTACGGGAGGCGGGCCGTACGGTGCCGTGCGCCGCGCAGACGTACCGACCCTCGCCGTAGACGACCATCGAGCTGGCCAGCACCAGCCGGGTCACACCGGCCCGGTGCATCGCGGCGAGCAGCACCACGGTGGCGTAGTCGTTGTGGCTGACGTAGTCGGGGGCGTCGGACGGATCCAGCCCGTGTCCCACCATCGCCGCCTGGTGACACACCACGTCCACTCCGGGAAGAAGCCGGTCCAGCAGCGGGGCGTCCCGGACGTCACCGACCACCGGGGCGTGCCGCCGGGACCACTCGGGGATTTCCCGGCCGTGTGCCTGAGGCAGCAACGCGTCGAGCGCCACCAGGTCGTGGCCCGCGGCGACGAGCAGGTCGGCGATCTGCGATCCGATGAAACCGGCCGCGCCGGTGAGCAGTACCCGCATCCCGGTGACCGTAGCCCGCGCCGGGCCCGTGCGCGGCTGCTTCACCTGCCTGCCAGGCGATCGGTATCCCGGTATGCGCCAACTTCGGCGCCCACGGCGTCTAGCGTCGCGGGATATGGGTGTGACGGACCGGCAGACGGGTTTCCCCCAGCGGTGGTGGAGGGCCCTTGAGCGGCACCCCCCACCGATCCCCGGTCTGCGCGGAGACCGCTGGCGCAGCCCGCTGCGGGGTCCATGGCTGACCGCCGTCTACGGCGCCGTGCTCCTCGTCGGGCTGCCGCTGGTGATCATCACCGGGCTGCTCGACTACGCCGCCTACGGCCCCCAGTTCGATCAGGCCCTACCCCGCGAGGTGGGCTGGTTACGGCTGCCGCCGTTCGACTGGCCGACTCGGCCGTCCTGGCTGTTCCGGGTCACCCAGGGGCTGCACGTGACGCTCGGCATCATCCTGATCCCCGTGGTGCTGGCGAAGCTCTGGTCGGTGATCCCGAAGCTCTTCATCTGGCCACCGGCCCGCTCGCTGGCCCAGGTGCTGGAGCGGCTGTCCCTGCTGCTGCTGGTCGGCGGGATCCTCTTCGAGATCGCAACCGGTCTGCTCAACATCCAGTACGCGTACCTGTTCGGCTTCGACTTCTACACCGCGCACTACTTCGGCGCCTGGGTCTTCATCGCAGCGTTCGTGGCACACGTGACGCTGAAGCTGCCCCGGCTGGTCAGCGCACTCCGATCCCGGCCGGCCCTGCGGGACCCCCGCCGACCGGGGCAGCGCGAGCCACGTCGGGCCGAGCTGCGTACCCCGCTGACCGCGACCCGGCCCGAGCCACCCGATCCGGACGACCTGGTGGCCACCACACCCGGCGCACCGACAATGAGCCGACGCGGCGCGATAGCCCTGGTCGGTGGTTTGTCGCTGCTGCTCGGCGCCCTCACGATCGGGCAGAGCCTCGACGGTCGCTGGCGTCGCACCGCACTGCTGCTACCGCGCGGACGTGAGCCCGGCACCGGACCGAACGGCTTTCCGATCAACCGCACCGCCGCCACGGCAGGTATTCGGCCAGACGAGACCGGGCAACGGTGGCGGTTGACGGTGCGGGGCGGCGGCCGTCTCGTCACCCTCGACCGTCCCCGCCTGCTGGCCATGGGCCAGCACACCGCCCGCCTGCCGATCGCCTGCGTGGAGGGGTGGTCGACACGACAAACCTGGTCAGGTGTACGACTGCGCGACCTCGCCGCCCTGGTCGGC
Source organism: Micromonospora sp. NPDC048947 (assembly GCF_040649495.1). Lineage (NCBI taxonomy): Bacteria > Bacillati > Actinomycetota > Actinomycetes > Micromonosporales > Micromonosporaceae > Micromonospora > Micromonospora sp. NPDC048947. The sequence continues at coordinate 297,916 of NZ_JBEZFO010000004.1, read as the reverse complement.
GTGGACGATCCGGCGTCGGCGCAGGTGCGGTCGCTGGAGAAGGCCGGGTTGTTCAACCAGGCGATCCTCCAGGCCAACCAGGTGCTCGACGCCGACTCTCTGCTCGCGCTGCGGGTCAACGGCGCCGATCTCTCGGCCGACCACGGCTTTCCCGCCCGGGTGATCGTTCCCGCTCTGCCCGGCGTGCACTGCACGAAATGGGTCGCCGACATCACCTTCCGGACCGGCGCCGATGGCTGAGCCTCTCCCCCGATTCCGGGCGGCCTACGGATCGTCCCCACAGCACCTCGTCGCCATGATCGCCTGCTTCACCCTCACCGGCTGGGTAGCACTGCGAATCGCCGAAGAGGCCACGGCCGGCCGGATGCTGCTCTGGTTCGTCGGCGCGGCCGTCGCCCACGACCTCATCCTCTTTCCGATCTACGCGTCGGCCGACCGGGTGCTGCGCGGTGCGCTCCGGCGCTCCGGCCACGCCGCTACGGACGGTCAGTCGCCCGCCGCACACCACCCGCTGCCTCGCCGAGCCGGGCATACGCCATCCCGACCATCCCCGCTGAACCACATCCGGGTACCGGCACTCGCCACCGGGCTGCTGTTCCTGGTCTACCTTCCCGGCATCCTGCGGCAGGGCCGGGAGACCTATCTCGCGGCCACCGGTCAGGACCAGCATCCGTACCTGGCCCGCTGGCTGGCAATCACCGCCACGCTGTTCCTGGTCAGCGGCGTCTGGTACCTCGTGTGGCGGATCCGCTGGCGACGGGTCGGCGGTTCGGCGCGTTGAACAGGTGACTCCCCGTCGCTGACCCCGAAAGGCACGAGCATGACGAGGTCCGCGGAACTGTCCCAGGCCGAAGTGGGGGTGATCGGTGGCAGTGCCTTGGCGTCGAGGCCGAAGACCGCAGGCAGGCGCACCAAGTCAGTGACCAGGTCCCCACTCCCCCACAGGGATGGACGACGGATCATCTGCTACGGTAACCGGGTTGCAGTTTTGATTTCCGTAGACGTTTTCCAGCGCCTGATGGGTATCCGAAACCCACCCAGGCGCTTTTCGTTTTTCGTGTCGTTTCGACGCGGGTGATCAACGCGGCGGCGTGAGGGTCCGCACAGTGCGGTCTCTAACAGCCTGCGAGGAGCAGACATGACTACAGGTACCGTGAAGTGGTTCAACGCCGACAAGGGCTTCGGCTTCATCAGCCCGGACGACGGCGGCGCCGACGTCTTCGCCCACTTCTCCGCGATCTCGGCGAGCGGCTTCCGCAGCCTTGACGAGAACCAGAAGGTGGAGTTCGACGTCACCCAGGGCCAGAAGGGCCCGCAGGCGGAGAACATCCGCCCGCTCTGATCCACGCTCCGCGAACGGCGGCCCGGCTGATTCAGCCGTGCCGCCGTTCGGCGTTTCATGCGCTCGCCACGGCATCTCAGAATCATCTGATCGGGAGGCGAGTGGGTCGCGCAAACGAGCGCCGCGGCCGCGACGCTGCCGGTGGCCGAAATGGATCGGCTACTCACCCGCCTTTCTTCCCGCCTCTGGTGTCGCGGCGTCGCCTTCTGCTCTTCCGTATTCCTCATCCGCTACCGCTGCCAGTGCTGATGGGCTGGTCACGGCGAGGCCGTCCAACGCGTATCGCCACGGAGAGGAGAGCAGGCATTGCGCGACCAGCCGACGCGCCCACTGTGGAGGCACCGCCTGTGCCAGTGCGGTGAGCACCCGCCCTTGGAGGGCGGGGTCGTCGATCTCGGGTACCAGTTCCTCGGCCTCCCGATACGCACCGGCGGAAACCGAGGCCATTCCGGCCAGGAAGAGTGCCCTACTGCGACTGTGACGGCTTGGTAGGGCACGGCCCGACTCCACAGCCTCGGTGAGGAGGAAGCGCGCCCGAGTGTGGTCCCCGCAGGCCATGAATGCCTCGCCGACCTCAATGAGGCAGTCGACGCGATCCGTCGGGTCGGAGAGCTTTCGGCCTGCGGCTTCGGCCTCGACGAGCAGCAGGGCAGCCCGCTCCGGGTGCCCGCAGGCCGCGAGACCCTCAGCGACGAGCGTCAGTCGCCAGGCGCGGCGACCGATGTCCTTCAGTCCCCGGGCCTCCGTCTCGCACTGGATGAGGATGGACGTTCCACGTGCCTGCTGCCCTTGGACGCCTAGTTCCCTGCCCACCCGGTCGAGCGCTGGATTGCCGTACTCTCCCGGAAACTCAATCGACAGTGCCAGCGACTCGGCCTGCTTCCCCGCGCCAGCGGTTGCCAGCGCGACGGCGATGTCGTTGAGCTCGTATGCGTGGTGGGTGGGGTCGGTGAGCGCGGCGGCTGTCTCCGCCGCCTCCTGCAGGACCGCAAGAGCGCGTGACCGGTCGGTGCCGGTGGCCGCCGATTGCCCTACTGCTGTGAGAATCCGGACGCGCCACAGCGGATCGGTCAGCCCGCGGGCCACGGCCTCGGCTCGGTCCGGCGCCCCTGCGCTGACCAGTGCTCTGCCCAGTCGATGCCCTGCTCGTTCCGCGGCCTGAGGATCATCAATCTGCGCCGCAATGAGGACTTCGGCCTGACCGAGCAACGGAAGGGCTTGGTCCCGCCGTCCAGCCTTGGCCAGGGCGTCTGCCAGGTCGATCAGCTGCCAGGCATCGCGCAGCGGATCGACAGTGTCGTGCGCCAGCGCCTCAATCTCGACGGCCAGGGAGAACGCCTCGGGGTGTCGCCCTTCGACGATCAGCGCCTTCGCCACCGAGCCGAGAGCAGCCACCCGGTGGTAGGCGTCGCCGATGGAACGGGCCAATGCTTCAGCTTGCGATGTCTTGCCGAACCCTGCTAGATCCTTGCTGACAAAGGCCAGTAGCTGGTCCTTCTCTCTGATGTCGCGGGCGATGTCCTCGGCGCGCTCGGTGAAACCGGCGGCAGACAGGACAATCCCTATCCGCAGCAGGGTGGAGTCCGGCCCTCCCTCTTCCTCTGCCGCCGCCGACCGTGCGACGGCTTCGGCTTTGGCCAGCAGGTCGCCGACTCGTCCGCGTTGCTCCGGGCGGTCCCGCAGGACCCAGGCGACGTGGAGAGGGAAGGCTGACTCAGAGAGCAGGTCTCCGTCCCCGATCAGCGTCTGGGTCTGTGGCCACCCCGGATGGGCGTGCTCTGTGTCCTTCAGCGCGTGGAGCACCCGTTCCGCGCGGGCGAGGAGGTCGACGCGTCGCCATTCCTCGGCAAACGACAGCCCGTTGCGGGCCAGCTCGATGACCGTCCAGACCGCCGTCCCCGCTCGGTCGAGGTGGCCGGTCTCCTGCCATCCCTCGGCCACGGTCACCAGCGCCTCCGACTGCTCGGAGGGGACGACCAGGGCGGCCGCCTGGGCCTCCGCCTCCCGCAGTGCGGCTTCCGCTGCCTGGTGTCCGACCGACCACCAGGCCCGTCCCACGTCGACCAGGCCCCGAACGCGATCCTGCGGGTCGCGTTCAGCACGTGCGTTCTCGGCCGCTTCCGCGAGCACCGCCTCGGCATCTTCCTGTGCGCCAGTGCCGGCCAGCGCCTGCGCCGCCGCAATGAGCGCCTCGGCGCGCTGGCGCGGTTGAGACAGGCTCCGGGCCAGTGCCTCGGCCCGCCGAGGCTGCCCCAGCTCAACCCACACCGCCGGCAGACTGGCCGGGACGCATTCGTTGCGCTCGTGCAGCGCATCGCGCCGTACGGCCAATCGGAACAGAGCCGTGAGATCCGGTGTGTTCGCCTCGGACAGGGTGTGTTGGACCGAGCGGATCTCGGTCAGAGCCGCCGAGTCGCCGCCAGTCAGGTCCCGCATCCGATCATGGCGAGCGGAATCGGCGGCAAGGACGGCCATCCGGGACACATCCCCGGTGGAGAGCAACAGCGAGAAGTAGCCACGCAGGAGGTATTCCGGGGTTCCCAGCGGCCATCGCGCGGCAGCACATGCGTCTGCCCAGGCGTGGATCCGATCCCGGTAGGCACTCAGTATCTTCGGCCCGAGCATCCGGACCGCGTGTTCGCGAAGTTCCTCGTGCCCCAGGACGAAGACCACAGGGAGTTCGCCCGGCCGGGAGTGGCTCTCCCGCGGGCGGAAGGTGCGCCCGGCCCTGCTGCGCAGTATCTCCTCCACCTCGTACGGGTTCAGGTCCGTGAGCTCGGCCAACTCCGCGGTGCCGAGGCCGCCGCCCGAGGCGGTGAGCAGACTGAGCAGTTCACGCTCATGCCCCGAACTCGCCAAGAGGTGCTTCAGTTCGCGCTGTGCCTCCGTCCGGATCACCTGCGCGAAGGCAGAGCGGTCCAGGGGGCGAACGATGTCGGGGTCGCGCAGGGGGTGGTGTGCCGGTACGTCCGCCGGTATTGGTGGATGGGGTCTGCCGGCCACTATCACCCGCAGCCCGGCAGGCGGTCGGGCGGGCAGAAGCGCGGCGATACTGTAGGCGTCCGGTCCGGTGGTCACGCCGCGGTCCTCGTCCAGACCGTCGACCAGCAGCACCAGACGCTCGCCCCGCCGCTGACATCGGTGAGCCGCGTCGTTCAGCAGCCGCAGGAGGTGCGTTTCGCGGGTCGAGGCGGTCAGGAACGGGGCCGGACCTTCGCGGAGCAGTTCGCCAAGCTGTTCCAGGACGACGTCGGTGAAGGCGACTCTGTCGTTTTGTGCGGCAAACCGGGCCGTGACGAAGAACGGGACAACCCGCACTCCAGGGGGTGGGTGCAGAGCGAACCAGGACATCAGCGCGGTCTTCCCCGCCCACGCCCCGGCCTGCCACCAGATGTAGGGATCGCCTGCGTCGTCGGTGCAGAACGCGGCCAGTTCCCTGAGTTCCGCCTCGCGGCCGACCAGCACCTCCGGGACGATCCGCCTGATCTGCTCGCCGTACCCGGAACGCGGTACCGGCTGTATACCGACCTGTACGTCGCCGTAGACGATGCCGCTGTTGGCCACCGCCCCGGTCTGCGCCTGCGCCCCGCCGGTGCCGGACACTTTCACGGGCCCCGCCTGGCCTCTTCGTCCACCCGCCGCGGAATGCTCGTCTTGGGGCAGCATGCCTCGCTCCTTGTGATGCGTCACGGCGTTGCTCCATCCGCCGAGCCAGCGCCCAGTACCTTGGTAGCCCGCTAACCTGCGGCGTAGCCGTCGCTCGTCTCCTCCCAGCCGAGAAGTGTGTCGGTGAGAGCCGGGAGCGCCGCAGGGGCGAATTGGAGGAGGCCCTCAAGCAGGTCACTCCAATCGCCCAGGGCGAACGCGCGTGCCATGAGCCGCCGTCCCTGGGCGGGCTCGACGAACTGCGCCAGCTTCGCCAGGGTGTCGGCGCGCCAGGCGGGAAGCGGGATGCGCTCAGCCAGGTCCAGGGCCGCGCCCATCTTCCCCGTCATCGTCGCCGCCTCCGCCAGGTGTTGCAGCCACATGGACCGTTCCCACCGATCGGTTGGCATCGACGTCTCGGCCCGGTGGGTCCAGACCGCCGCCAGTCCCGGCTCACCCGACCTCGCGGCCACCTTCACCCGGGCCCCCATCGCCGCCGCTCGCCAGTACGGAGCGGTGATGCCGCGAGCAAGCTCCTCTGCCGCGTCGAAGCAGCGGCTCCAGGCCAGGGCTTCCACCGCGTAGCACGCCACTGATTGTCGGTACTCGGTGCCCGCGCAGAGGCGGGCGAGGTCCTGCAGAGAGGCGGCGAGTACGGAGGCGCGGTGCCGGGCCCCGCCGACGGCAGCCGACCGGGTGAAAGAGGCCAGCAGCTGGGCCTGATCTCTCGGCGAACCCGGGAACACGTCAAGCAGTCTCGCGGCCCGGTCGAGCGCGCCGTGCCTGATCGCCGCCTGCGTCAGCGCCGCGCTGGCCTCGGACATTTCCTCACGGTCCACGAGGCCGAGGATGAAGGCTTCGGCCCTGTCGAACTCCCTCCGGACGGAAAGCGTCCGTACCAGTCGGGCGCCGACATACTTCCTCATCCACAGCGGGGTGACAGTGCGTGCGAGCGCCTCGGCCCGGTCGGTCTGACCCATCAACGCCAGTACACCCACCTGCTCCACCTGCACCTCTGCTTTCCAGTAAGGCGATGCGGTGGCATCGGCGAGAGCGGCGAGGGCGGCGGCCAGGCGTCCGGTTCTCTCCCCGTGGCCGGCGGCGTCTGTCACTCCGGCGAGTGCGGCCAACGCTCGGGCCCTGGGAACGGGCCGGACGTTGTCGCGGCAGACGCGCTCGGCGTCCGTGACGAGCGCAGTTGCCCGATGATGATCCCCACGGCCAAGCGATACCGTCGCCAGCAGGGCCAACGCCTCGGATTGTTCTTCCGGGTCGGTGATCGCAGCAGCCAGGGCCCCGGCGCGTGCGTCCTGGCCCGCCAACGCCGCCGCCCCCGCCGCCGCCACCAACAGCACGCCCGTTTCCTCAACCATCGGGGCGCGGGCCACGGTCTCCATCGACTGGGACAGCGCTGCCGCGCGTTCCCGGTCAGCGCACGTGGTCAACGCTTCTACCGCCGCCCGGGCCAAGGACCGGCTCGACGCTGAGTCCTGCCAGCATGGATGAGCAGGGACCGCAGCCGCCTCCGCGAGCAGGTCCACCAGCCGTGCGGCGCGCGGCGCGTCGCCCGAGGCGGCCACTGCCTGCGTGAGCGGCTCAATGACCTCCAACAACCACAGGGGAGGTTCGGCCCACCGGCTCAACTCCGCGGCCGCCTCGCGCAGCGCCACGCCGTGTTGGCCGATGCCAGCAGCGGCAGCCACCGCCAGCCTCGCCTCGATTTCGGCCCGCCGCTGGGCGGAACGCACCGTACCGGCGAGGACTCCCAGGTGTCGCAGCGCAATGGTCACACGCTCCGGCTCCTTTGAATCAGCGGCCCACTCGACATCGCTTCGCCACCAGGAATGGGCATTGCGCCGGGCCAACTCTTCGATGGCATCGGCGAGTTCGCCGGCCCGCCTGCGATTTCCGCTCGCGGCGGCCGCCCGTGCACCCGCCGCCAACACATCGGCCTTTTCGCCGTCGGTGGCATCGGCTAGGACGGCATCCATGGCGCGCTCCAGAGCAGCGGCGCGGCCGTGATCGCCAGCGGCACCCGCCGCCTCCGCCACGGCGGCCATTCGGCGCGCCCGCCAGCAGGCCGAGTCGAACCCGTCGAGACCTTCGATGGTGTCAGCCAGTTGGGCCGCTCGCGCCCGGTCGCCCCCGAGACCCACCACCTTGGCGATCTTCGCCAGCGCGGCACCCACCGCGTCGGGGTCGTCCATTCCGCGGGCCAGTGCCTCGGCGCGGTCCGGCTGCCCGGCGGCGGCCCACACAACGGGCAAACTCAATGGATAGGTGTTGCGTTCCAGAAGCCGTCGGCGATGGACGGCGATCAGGGCCGTCGACACCAGGTCAGGCACCTCGCATGCCAGCACCAGGGCTTCCGCGGCGTCGATCTCGTTGAGCGCTGCGGCGTCCCCTCCGGTCAGCTCGCGCATTCGGTCGTGGCGGGCGGAATCGGTGGCGCAGGCGACGGCACGGGGCAGGTCAGCGGTCGCGCGTAGCATCCGGGCATAGCCACGCAGCAGATACTCCGGGGTGGCCGACGGCCAGCTCTGATCGCGGTAGATCTCCGCCCAGGTGTGCAGCCGCTCGCGGTACCTGGACAACCTGTCCGGGCCAATCATCGTGAGTGCCGTCTTCTGGAGTTCCTCGTGGGCCAGGACGTATACCTCGCAGGCGTCCTCTCCGGGCCCGGCCGTTCGCTGCCTACGGGCGGTGCGGGTGGCAAACGTCCGGCCGGTGACCGCTCGCAGGTGCTGGGCAACCTCCCAGGTGTTGATGCTGGTCAGTGCGGCCAGATCAGACCTGCTCAAGCCGCCCCCTGCCGCGGCCACCAGACCCAGCAGGTCCCGTTCCTCCGATGTGCCGCGCAGCAGCCGCACCAATTCCCGTTCCATGTCGGCCCGGACCGCCGCAGCGTGCGGGGATCCGTCCAGGGGGCGAACGATGTCGGGGTCGCGCAGGGGGTGGTGTGCCGGTACGTCCGCAGGTATTGGTGGATGGGGTCTGCCGGCCACTATCACCCGCAGCCCGGCAGGCGGTCGAGCGGGCAGAAGTGCGGCGATACTGTAGGCGTCCGGTCCGGTGGTCACGCCGCGGTCCTCGTCCAGACCGTCGACCAGCAGCACCAGACGCTCACCCCGCCCCTGACATCGGTGAGCCGCGTCCTCCAGCATGGTGAGCAGATGGCCTTCGCGGGTGGCTTCGGTGAGGTGGGCCGGTACCGGCTGCCCCAGCGATGCGGCGAGCTGTTCGGCGACGACCTCCGTGAAGGCCACACGGTCGCTCTGCCCGGCGAAGCGCGCGGTGATGAAGAAGGGCAGGATCTTCGCTGACTGCGGGGGGTTGAGCGCGAACCAGGACATCAGCGCGGTTTTCCCGGCCCAGGCGGGCGCCTGCCACCACACGTAGGGCCCCCGGTCCGGTGCGGTGCAGAACGCCGCCAGCTCGTCCAGTTCGGCCTGGCGACCGACTAGTTCGGGGGGCGCAATCCGCAGAACCTGCTGCCGGTACCCGCTGCGGGTAGCAGGCGCCGCGTGCACTGCCACGTCACCGTGTACGACGCCGCTGACCGCCACCCCACCAGTCGCGGCGTGCGCGTGCCCACTGCTGGTGACGGCGGTCAGCGGTTGTCGCCATCCGCGCGCCGTCACCAGGGCTCCGTTCGTCCCATGTAGGTGCGTCCTTCCTGGCCGGACCATCCCAGCGCTCCGCGCTCAGCCACCATGGGCCGAACACGACGTCTCAGTCGGGCACCGGTCAGGTCAGTCGGATACCGCTGGTGGCATCTCCGCCGTCGGTTGCATCGGCCGGGCCGGTGCGTTCCACCTCGACCGTTCCCCGGTCATCTCCCGTTGCGGCGCCCGGAGCGGTCAGACCGGAAACGGCGGTACCTCCGGCTCCGGCCCGTGCGTCACCGGTATCCGCCACCCGCAGCCCACGTGGACGCTGCCTGGGCAGAGCCGCCCAGACGGCGACGCCGAGCGCCGCCACCGCCACGAGCGCCGACACCACAGTGGCCACCTGACTCGCCTTGTCTCCCCGGAGCAGGAGGAAGGCTGCGCCCAGGCCGGCTACCGCGAAACAGGTCAGCGCCAGCACGATCCGCCGTGTGTTCATCCCTTCATCATCACGGCAGCCCCCGCACATCGGGAGGACTTAACGGTCCGTCCTTCGGCCTGTACCGGCCGCCCTTTCGCACCCACGGCACCCGCCGCTTCACCGCACACGACCACGCCACCAGCCGAGGGCCCACGCCGACCGAGGAAATCAGCCGACCAACTACGCCATCAGGTGTTCTCGCCGGTGCTTCGCCACCGGCAGCAGGCCCGGCCCGTCAGCCCTCTAGGGACGTTCGGCGGGCACCGACGGGCCAGAGGATCGTGGTCGGGACGCCGTGGTGCCGTGCCCAGTCGATGGTCCGGTCCGTCGACGCGGGGTGGCGGCCAGGTTTGCCGTCCCACACCGCCACGAGTCGCTGCACCCGTCGGACCAGCTCCCGGTTGGCAGCCACGTAGGCCGCGGTGTCCGAACGGTCGTAACCGGTGTGGACGACCGCTGCCGCCCGGTCGAGCAGCTCGTCGAAGGCCAGCCGATTCTCCGACCTGATCACCGCGACCCGGTAGTCGCGGGCCGGCAGGATCACCTCGTAGGTGCCACCCAGATCGAGGATCGTGCGCGCGAAGACCTGGTCCGCGCCGGACGCCAGGCAGGTCACGCCGTGCACGGGCCGGTCGCTGATCCGGCCCAACTCGACGCGCAGTGCGTCGGCGACGAGCAGCTCGGTGTCGCGGGTCAGGTTGATGTGCCCGGTCACGCCGACGCGCACCGGGTCGAGGTCAGGCGGCATCCCTCGGGCCTCTCCGCTGCGCGGGCACCGGGGGTGTCAGCCGGATCAGCTCGAACCCGCTGTCGGACAGCACGTCGGGCAGCGCTCGGATCTCCTCGCGATTCTGCTCCTGCACGTCGGACGGCAGCTCGTCCCACGGCCGCAGGGCGGGATGCCGCCGCTGGACGTCATCACGCGGGTCGCCGTACGTCCAGCCGTCCCCGCGCCGTTCCCGGCACCACCGGTCGTGCTCCAGTCGGGCGAGTTCCTCGATCCGGTCGTCGATGGCCTGCCTGGCGGCCGAGGCGTCACCGGTGCCACCGTGCCGGGGCGCCACGACGCAACCGAGATCCAGCAGCTTGGCGGCGATGTCCTGCACGTGGGCCCGGTTGGCCCGCCGCAACGACTCGGGTAGCAGTGACCAGTCCACCATCGCCGGGGCGTCGCCGAGTCGTACCCCGGCGCGCTGCTGGGCCTGGAGGTACCGCTCGTGAATCAGCCGGGCCAGCCGCTCGGTGAGGTCCTCGGCGATCAGCCGGGCATCGCAGGCGTGGGTGAGCACCGGATAGAGGCGGAGCTTGCCGTGCACCTCGTCGAGCAGGTCGTGACGGGAGTCGCCGTGGAAGGCCGCGGCGAGCGCCGCCTGCCGGTAGACCGGCACGAACACGGCACTCTCGGCGCCCTGCCACAGGGCGGGCGTGTCCAGCACGAACTGCAGGCCGCTGATCTCGTCCGGTGCGCAGACGTAGATGCGGTCGTAGCGGTCGCGGCCCAGACCGACGACACCGTCGAGGTCCAGGTCGTACGCGGTCAGCTGGCAGACGCTGGCCAGGAACGGGTAACGCGACGACGCTAGAGCGATCTCGGTGCCGGCATCCGGTGCCACGACGTCCACCCGCAGGGGTGGCACGGCGTGGCCCCCGGGGGTGTCGGCTCGGGATGCGCGCCAGTGCCGGGCGGTCTCCACCAGGAGTGCCCGGCGGAAGGCGCCGCTGCCCGCGATGAGGATCCTGGTCGGTTGGTCTCCCCCGCTGGGCAGCGGGTGGTGCCGGTGCAGGGCGCGTGCGGCGACGTCGTCGACGTGGAAGTAGTCCAGCCGCAGCCGGCTCGACCCGGCGGCACCGAGTCGTCGGGCCTGCAGGGACAGACACATCTCCGAGTCGTGAACCAGGATGTAGACCCGCGGTGGTTGCCGTCGGTCCTGGATGAGCCGGTTGGCGGTGTTGGCGATCGCGTGGTTTCGGTCGTCGTCCTCGCTGCAGGCGTAGATGGTGTGGGCTCGGGACAGGCCGGCGCCGCGCAACACCTCGGGGCTGGTCGGGTCGCCGACCACGCCGAGGTACCGGCGCCACCGGTACTCCAGCGGCCCGAAAGGTTCGGAACGCACCACCACCACACGTTCACCGTCGGCGAAGAGCCGGTCGGCGAGCATGTGGGCGAACTGGGAGTCGCCGCAGACCAGGACGTGACCACGGGCCCGCCGGGCGCGCAGGCGGCGGCTCTCGGCGGCCAGCAGCAGCCGGCTGGCCTCGGCCACGGCGAGGAGCGTGAACAGCGGGGCGGCGAACCGGGCCACCTGCAGTTGCCACGGGTACGGGCCGGCGTTCTGGAAGGGTTCGGCGCCGAAGACGAAGAGTTGCAGGTCGTAGTAGAGCACGTCGTACGGATCGTAGGCGACGTCCGGCCGGGCCTGGAGCAGGCGCTCGAAGCCGACATAGCCGAGGACGAGAGCGGCCAGCCCGATCACTCCGAAGAGGACTCGCAGACTCCAGCCGGCCGGGCGGGGCGAGCCGGCGACCGGATCCGTCATGAGCTCATGGTATTTGACGAGGTCGATCGGATCGTGGCTCGACGCGCACCGACGGCTACGGATCGATCACGGAAAGTCGTCGGGTCGGGTGTCGGGCAGCGTGGCCAGTAGTTGCCCGGCCAGCCGCCGCACCGCGCCGTCATCCTCCTGATGCGCGAGCCGCACGAGCACCTCCCGGGTCCGGGTGTCGGTGTCGTAGTGACTGGTCAACGCGAGCAGCGCGGTCCGGCGGATCTCCCAGTCGTCGTCGTCAGCCAGCCGCAGCAGCAGGTCCCGTACCCCCGTGCGGCCGGCCAGGCTTGCGCCCAGCTGCTCCACGGCCCGGCGGCGAACCTCCAGGGCCGGATCGTCGCGGACCAGCCCGACCAGCAGCACCTGAACCTCCGGGTCGGCGCCGAAGTGCTCGCCGAGCGCGGCGGCGATGCGGGCGCGGATCGCCGGGTCCTGGTCCGACAGGCGGCGCATGAGCCGCAGCGTCACCGCCATGGACGCCGAGCCCTGCTTGGTCAGACAACGCACTGCCGCATCGAACACGGTCGGGTCGGTGTCGGACTCGACGCATTCCAACAGCACGTCGGTCACCAGTTCCGGGCTCCCGTACGCGCAGAGGGTCTGTACGGCGGCCAACCGGATGCCGACGTAGCTGTCTCGGCGTGCCCGCCGGCACAGTGTCTCCATCAGGCCCGGGGCGTCGCCGTGGCGGGCGAGCGCCTGGGCGGCGGCGCACAGCACGTTCGGGTCGGGGTCCCGACTGACCTGCTCGGCAAGGCACTCCCGCACCTCAAGGTCCGGTGGGTCGGCGAGACGGGCCAGGCTACGGGTGACCCGCAGCCGGACGATCGGGTCCCGCTCCTGGGAGGCGCGGCTGATGAGCAGATCGCGGGTCGCGTGGCCGAACAGCGGTCGCCCGGTGAGCAGGTCGACGGCGGCGAGCCGGACGCTCGCTGTCGGATCGCGTCGAGCGCTCTCCAGCAGCAGTTCCCCGGTGCGGTGGTCGGGGTAGGCCTCGGCCAGCGCGCGCACCGCGGCGAGGCGTACCGTCGCGTCCTCGTCGACGTGAGCCGAGCGGGCCACCACTGTCCAGCTGATGTCGTCGGCGCGGTCGCGGTCGATCAGAGCGGTGACCGCGGCGGCTCGCACGGAGGAGTCCTCGTCCTGCTCGATCTGATCGATCAGCCGGGCCCGGCAGCGCCCCTCCGGGTCGGGTACGAGCGCCAACCGCTGCACGGCGACCGCGCGGACCCGCGCGGACGTGTCCGAGCAGGCCAGCTTCAGCAACAGCTCGACGCTTTCCGGGCTGGGTCGCTCGCGCAGCAGCTCGGTCAGAATGCAGCGTCGGACCTCGTCCGGGGAATCGCCGGTGACCCGCCGCAACGCCGTGGTTCGTGCGCTCTCGGCGTACTCCGGCAGGACCAGCAGACCCTTCAACGCGCACTGCACCACACCGGGGTCGGCGTCGGTGGCCAGCAGTCGCTGCATCGTCTCGGGTGCGTCCGGCAGGTCGGCGCAACGCGCGGTGAGCACTCCGGCGGCGGCTCGCCGCACCGCGACGGCGGTGTCCCCGGTGGCCCTGGCCAGCACCTGACGGACGTCGTCGGAGAGTTCGGACCGGGTGCCGAGGGACTGCACGGCCAACGCCCGCACCGCGAGGTCGGGGGAGCTGGCGAGGTCGCGCAGCACGTCCACGAGGTCGAGGTCGGTGCCGAAGTGGGCGACCAGTGCGCGTACGGCGGCCTGCCGCACCGCTGTGGAGACCTCGGCGTGCGCCTGGGCGAGCAGGATGTCCCGGCATTGGCGACTGCTGCAGCCGGTGGCCTCCAGCCGACCGGCGGCTTCGGCCAGCCCGGCGACCAGGGTGAGGTGGGCCTGCCGCTCACGGCCCTGCCCCAGCTCCCGGACGAGCAGGTCCTCCATCTGCTCCTCGGCGGTGGACAGCACCGCTGCGATCCGGGTGGCGAAGGCAGAGCCGGATCGCCAACTGGTCCGGACCCCACGGCGGCGGTACCAGTGCAGGAAGATCTCCCGGCCGGGCCAACTCGGGCCGAGTGCCCGGATAGAGGACAGCAGCTCCTGCTCGGTGAGATCCACCAGGTTCGGGTCGTCGGCGGAGATGCCATGCTCGATGAGACGCACGACCTGGCGCAGCACGGCGTCGCCCGCGCCGGCCAGTTCGGCGGGCTGCGGCGCCTCGGCCACGCACTGCGCCGCCAGCACCAGGTTCCACGGCGGCCCGGTCAGGTTCAGCGGCGGCCACTGTTGGGTGGCCTCGGTGGCGAGCAGGGTGACCAGCTCGTTGGCGGTCTGGGCGGGCAGGGCGCTGGCGACCAGTCGGAGCACCTCCCGCCACGACGGATCGGCCCAGTGATCGCGAAACAGCGAACGCAGACGATCGATGCCCCAGGTCGGGTCGTGCTCGCATCTGTCCACGATCTCTTCGGCACAGAAGAATTCCAGGAACGCGCGGTGCACAAACCCGAACAGTCGCAGTCCGTAACGTTCCAGGATGAAGCTTCGCTGCCGCAATTTGTCGATCATCGAGTAAGCCATGGCGAGGGCCCGCTCATTCTCGAAACCGTAGAACGCGACGAGGTGGTCCCGGAAGATGCGCGCCAATTCGTCGGATTCAATGTAGTTGCCGGCGGGGCCGGACTCGCGGAACTGCATCCAGTACGCCAGGTGACGCAGCAGCCGGCGCTTCGCCTGCAGGTCCAGCGACGGCACGTCGCCGTGGCTTTCGCGCAGTTGCTTGGTCACATCCCACTCGGAGATCAGTACGTCGGTCACGTGCGCGTAGAGCCGACGGCGGTTGCGGGGCAGCGGGTGACCCCGGCCGACGATCGCCATGAGCATCAGCAGCAGGGGGTTGCCGGCGATCTCGCGCATCGCCCGGGAACTGCCCACCACGTCGAGGATCTGCCGCCGCTGCCGCTCTGCCTCCGCAGCCGGCGTGGGCATCACGTATCGGTACCAGTTGCCGAGAAATCTCGCGATCTGCTCGTCGTCGAGATCCTCCAGTGTGAAGTGGTCGAAGCCTGCGTTGGCAAAGGTGTGCCGCTGGTAGCCGGCCGCCCGCGAGGTGACCACTGTCAACACCCCCGGGTACTCGTTGGCGAACGTGGCGATCTGCGCGGCCACCTCTTCCCGCTGCGCCGGGTCGAACACCTCGTCCAGGCCGTCGAACAGGAACAGCGCCTGGCCGCCCTGGCGCAGGTACGCCTCCAGCACCTCCTGGTCGACACCGGCCAGCCCCTGCTGGTGGCGGTGGCCGACGTAGTCGAGCAGGCCGTCGCACCGGCCGTCCCCGTGATGGGTGGCGTAGGAGCGCAGCTCGATCAGGACGGGCAGGTACCGGTCCAGCGCACTCAGTCGAGGCTCGACGCAGACCTCGGCCAGCGTCAGTGCCAGGTACCGTGCGGCCGCGGACTTGCCCGAGCCGGGGTCGCCGAGCAGCACCATCGTGCGCCGGCCCGGGTCGGACACCACGTCGAACAACGACAGCTCGTCCTTGGCCGCGTACTCCTCCCAGAGCCGCTCCACCTCCTCCGGGTTGACCACCCCGGGCAGCCCGCCGACGTCGTCACCCGGCGTGGACCCGGCCCAACGCCACCAGGCCAGCGGCATCTCCGGTCGCGCGTCCTCGTGGACGCGGGGCTCCACGAACACCTTGGGCAGCCCGACGGTGAGATAGCCGATGGTGGGACGCGGTGAGACCGCGTCCACCGAGACCGCCTGGTATCTCAGCGACAGCTGCTTGTAGTACTGGTTGCGGACGGCCGCCGGCAGGTGGGTGTCCGGGTCGGCGGGCTCGCGGGCCGGGGACCTGCCGCTGCGCACGTCGGCCAGTGCGGCGGTCACCTTGGCGGTGAGGTCGTCCACGCCGGAGAAGAAGGCGCAGAGGTGGCGTTCCTTGAGCTCGCGGCGCAGTGCGACGATCTGCTGCCAGTCGGCATCCCGGTCGATCATGTCGACCGGCCAGGGCGTGTCCTCGGCGAGCAGGAAGACCAGACAGGGCTTTCCCGCCGCGAGCGCCTCCCGGTATTCCAACTCGGTGATGGAGGACTCCTGGCCGGGCGGCCGGAACCCGTACCGCCAGGCGAACAGCCCCACGTAGAGGTCGCACCGGCGCACGTCGGCGAGGCAGCGTTCCAGCGGCGGCCGGATGTCTGCGCCGTACGCCTCCATGGCCACGTCGTCGATCTCCAGGCGGCGAGCCACTGCGTGCACGGCAGCGCGGTATTCCAGCAGGTCCTTTTGTGTGGCCGAAATGTAGACCTTCATGAACGGCAAACTCCAGGGGGTGGCTGGCGACCGCACCATTGAAAATATCAGTCGCTGTCACGTCCGTCCGACCCGCGA
This sequence comes from Micromonospora sp. NPDC048947, assembly GCF_040649495.1. Lineage (NCBI taxonomy): Bacteria > Bacillati > Actinomycetota > Actinomycetes > Micromonosporales > Micromonosporaceae > Micromonospora > Micromonospora sp. NPDC048947. The sequence goes on along the minus strand of NZ_JBEZFO010000004.1, from coordinate 281,947 downwards.
ACACTCCGAACGCCCGCCGTACATGGGATTCCCGTCCACCCCGGGCCTATGATGGCCATCAACAGATACGCATCCGGGCGGTCGAATCTCGTACTCGTGGAGTTTCGGTTGTCCGACGCGGATGCGTGTCAGTGCCGGTCGCGAGGGGTGTACGTCAATCAGCATGAGCCGCATACCGCGCGACGAGCGCGGTGGTCGGTGGCAGCGTTGCGGAGGAAGCCATGCTCACTGTCGGTGAGGTGCACACCAGCCTTCTGCAGCACCGCACGGCGCTGGCCCAGGAGCAGAGCGCCGAAGTGCTCAGCCTGATCGAGGGCGAGGCCGTGCTGACCTCCCGGCGTCCATCGCTGTACGCGGTGTCACCCGATGTTCGCACCGGTGTCGACTGCTGGCTCCCGAGCGCCAGAAAGCGCCAGTTACGTGGGGTGGGAGCCGTCGTCACCCGGGCCATCATCACCGGCGGCCGGATCGTGCAGGCATCCTCGGTCATCCACGTCGTCGCCGGCGAGCGCCGCCAGCCGTGGTCGCACTATCTGGCCAACCCCGGCGTCCTGGAGACGGTCGGCAAGCTGGACGTCGCCGACCTGAGTGCGGGCTTCCTGCACGGCAACGACGCCGACGTGCTGAACCTGGAGGCGATCACCGGCCGGGTGCTCGACGGTGTGCAGATGTCCGACCTGCTGGACAGACGCCCACCACTGCGCACCGCCCGCACACGGCTGCGCTGGACCGCGCAGACCGACAAGCGCCCGAACCGGGGAGTCTCGGCAGTGGTCACAGTGGACTCGCCCACCCTGCGTACGGTCGAACTCGTGCTCGACCCGCAGGACGTGCCGGCCGCCATGGCCGGGCTCTGCGAAGATCTCGCATTGCACGACTGGCTGCTGACAGTGCTGTCCTCGCTGGTGGAGTCCGCTGTCACCCGATCGGCCTCCGGGCAGGAGCACGTCGAGCGGCTGCGGCCGGTGCTGGAGCACCTGCTGCACCTGTGGCTGCCCGGCGCGCGGGTGCACCCCCGGCTGCGGCCGATCTGGGACCAGTTGGAGCAGGTACCCGGGTTCAGCCGTCAGTGGAACTCGTCGGTCAACTGGATCCGGGATCAGATCAGCGTGAGCAACATGGCCCTGCTGCGCGACCTGGCCGGCCGGGTGACCATCGACGAGCCGTGCGGGCGCTGAGCACGCTCAGTCGCTGATGAACACGTAGCTCAGCCGGTCGACCAGCTCGCTGGGCAGGTGCAGGCCCTCGCCGCCGGCCCGCTTGGCGACCTGCTGCGCGACCGCCGGCGGCACCGCCACCTGGCCGAGAATGGTCCGTACGGCCAGCTCCACCGGCAGGTACTGAGTGCCCATCAGAGTCAGCGTGCGATACGCGCAGAACGGCGCGGCCGCCGGGTTCAGCTGCACGATCGCCGGGAGTTCGTCCCAGTCCGTCGGCAGCTCGCCGGCGAGCCGGCACGGCTGCGTCATCGTCTCACCCCGATGCCGTAGCACGCCGAGTCGGGTCATCTGCCAGACCGAGGCGAGCAGGGCGCAGGCCCATACCCGGGCGTCCGGCTCGTCGGACCACAGCTCGATGTCGACGAAGATGGAGTGCCGGGGATCGCCGGACTGCAACGGCGGAGACCACGGACGTGGCAGGGTCATGGCCGGCGCGTCGACGTGCCCGGGTGACCGCTTACCGTTGGACAGCCAGCCCGACTCGCTCAACGGTGGACGACTCCCGGTGGTGTGCCGAGGGGGTTCCACCACCAGTGTGTCGACCACCAACCGGGCCAGCTCGGCACCGTCGTGCCGGGCGAAGCTGGACTCCCGGGCCACGTAGTCCAAGACCAGGCCGTGCTCCGCCGCGGCGCTCTGCACCTGCGGGATCACCTCGCGGGGGGTGCCGAAGCGGTGGAAGTAGTCGTCCAACATGAAGCAGGTGCTGATCCGCGGCTCCCGGTGTGCAGGCAGCCCTCGTCGGGCCAGAGCCGGGATAGCGGCCGACCAGTCCGCGATCCGCTCGAACTTGCGCCTCAGCTCCTCACACCCGTCGCCGAAGTCCTCCGCGTAGAAGTGCCCCAGCTCCACCGACAGATGCGAGTACGCCACGCTCTCTGTACGACGCACCGCAGCTGCCTCCTGGAACCTGACATCCATGCCGATCACGCGGTGTCCCATGCCGTCTCGTCGAAAAGCTTCTCGGTCAGGTCAACGAAGGCGTCCACCGTCTTGACGTTGGCAATTTTGGATTGCACGTCGTGATCGGAGATCAGCTGCTCCCGCCACTGCAGCAGAGGGTCCAGCGGCACCACGCCGAGCAGCGTCGTCCGCCCGACACCGCGTCGTCGAGCCAGCTCCGACAGCTCCGCGTCGCACTTACGCAGGAAGGCCTGCTGGGCGAGGCCGAGGTGGCCGACCTCCGGGCCACGTGAGTCGATCACCGCCGTACGGATGAAGCGCAGCGACTCCCGTAGCCGGTCCGGCTCGTGGCCGTACTCCTTGCCCATGGCCACGATCCCACCCGCCTCGAAGGCCAGGTCCGCCGCTGCGGTGACGTGCTGGGGAGTCCACCGGTGGAAGACCAGCCAGCGCACGGCGACCTTGCGCAGGGTCGAGGTCGCGGTGGCGGCCAGCGCGATCTGACTGGCGTACGACCGGCCGGCGCTGAGGTCCACAAGGGTCAGGTCGAACTCCTCCTCCAGCCTGAGGAAGAGTTCGGCGCAGCGCTTGGCGATGTCGTTTGTGAAACCGAACTCGCTGCCGTTGCGTTGCCCCGGCAGGAGCACCAGCGGACCGGACCCGATGGGCCTCTGCCGCAGGCTGGCACGTTCGGAGGTGCCCCACACGTCCAACTGCTCCGGGGACGGGATTTCCCCGCGCAAATATCGGTGCAGGCCACCACCGTTGGGCCCGGCGCCCTCCACGCCATTGACGGCCTGCGGAATCTGGAACGTGATGCCGGCGGTCGGCGAGCCGAAGTCGTAATCCAGGTAGCAGGTGGGGCGACCGGACAACGCGCTGCGGTAGGCGATGTTCGCCGCGGTCACCGACCGCCCGGTGCCGCCCTTGTGTGACGTGACGAAGACCAGCATTCAGATCCCCTCGCTGGCCTTCTGCTGCCCGGTGGCGACGTCGTTGAGCAGCAACAGGAGAGTGTTCACCAGAGCGGCCGCCGTGCCGGGACGCTCGTCGACCAGCAGCTGCGCCCGGCCCAGGCTGGCTCTGATGCTGCGCATGCTGCGCTGCATCGCCTCACCGTCGAAGGTGCCGCGCATCAACTCCCGGTCGAACAGGTATTCGGCCTCGTCGATGAGATCCTGCGCGTAGTCGGCCAGCCGGCCGGCTCGTGGGAACGGCCGCTCCCACAGCAGTTGACCGGAGGTGACCAGGGCCTGCACCACCCGCTCGGTCAGATACCAGGAGGGTGCGTCAGGCTTCGGCGCCAGGCCGGGAAAGGCACCACCGGCGTGGTCCCACAGCCCTTGGTGCCGGCCGTCCGGGATGCGCCGCAGCAGCAGGTGGTCCCACACCTCGTCGGCCAGTTCGAGCAGTTCACTGCGCCGTCGGGCGTTGCTCAGCAGACCGGCGACGGTGGTCGCCCGCTGTAACAGCACCGTGGAGAACTCGTTGACGTTCCACGTCATGATCGGCTTTGACGTGTCGTCGTTCAGTGTCACCCGCTTGCCTGGCGCGTGCACGAACAGCGCCGGCTCGCCGGGCGACGCCCGCCGGGTGATCCGCGCCCGCTGCGCCAGCTCCACCAGCACCGAGGCGATCCGCCCGAGCTCCTCGTCACCGCCGCGCCCGACGGCGATCAGGCCCTTCACCGCCAGCGACGTGGCCTGGAGGGTGTAGTAGTCGGTCCGGTCACCGTCGGTCGTCCGCCAGGGGATGTCCTCGATGGGCCACCGCCGTCGGTTGCCGAAGGTCGCCACCGTCGCCCAGTAAGTCCGGGTGAGCTCCCAGCGCAGTTGCAGCGCCCGGGACAGCCGCTGCTGCTCCTCGTTGAGCAACCCGAGCAGCCGGGTGCGCTCGGAGTTCAGGTCCTCGATGGCGTCCATCGCGATAACCGTGAAGTACAGGTAGGGGGCGTTCTCCGCCGAGCCCTCACGCTGCAGGCCGATCGGCTCGGTGGTCGGGACCTCCTCGGCACCGGAGATGACCCCCCACGACCAGCCGCACTCGAACAGCATCTCGCTGTTGTCCAGGTCCTCGGTCACCCGACCCGACCCGATGATCACGCTACGCAGGCTCGCCATCGTGTCCCGCAACTGCTCGCGCAGCGCCGCCACCAACTCACGGCGCGGCATCTCGTCCTGGTTGACCATGTCGCACAGACGAATGCCGTACTCGTCGGTGGAGGTGAAGACGAAGGTGCTGAAGCTGCGGAGCAGGCCGACCATCGCCGCCGTGAGGCGTGCTCCCGCCATCGCGTCCAGTTCGTCCAGTTGCGCCAGCAGGTCGCGCCGCTGGGTGGAGCCTCTGTAGACCTTGACGAAACCGATCGTCGCCAGCGTGAGTGTGACCGACACCGCGAACGAGTCGACGATGTCCAGGGAACGCTGCTCGTCGGTGAGCTCCGGACCGCCCTCCAGCGGGGTGAGGTAACTGCCCCCGCCGAAGATCGGCGCGCCGGCGTCGTCCGTGTACCGCCGGAAATAGTCGATCATCACGCTGACCAGGCGGCGGGGAATCTCGATCGCGCCGCCGATCGGGCTGAGCGCCTCGATCACCTCTTCGTCGGCGCGGTCCGGGTCGTCCAGTGACAACACGGGGACCTTGGCCGCGGGGAGCAACAGGGTCAGCAGTTGCTCGGCGTCGCTGATCGAGTTGCTACCACTTCGGCTACCCCAGTGCCATTCACCGTTCGCCCAGCAACTGCGAACCGTAGCCCGCCAGATGTCGAGGATCTCCTGGCGCGGCTGCATCCGCATGACCCACCGCCGTCTGTTGTAGTCGTCGACTCGAACCCTCTGGTATTGCCGTGCCCACGATGGTCCACTATGCCGTTCAGCATCATGGTAGCGGGCCAGTCGAGTGCCACCTGAAAGGCTTCGATGGCCGCGTGTCGGCACTCCGGCCAATCGGGCGCGCTATGCAATGCCACGCCCCCACGCTGCGTCGACAGGCATGGCGTCGACGCATCCCGCAGGCACGCATCGGCGCTATCCGCGGGTACGGCCGGTGGCCAGCAGCATGCTCAAATACCCGTCGCGCAGCGGCGGCTTGGGCCGCACCTCGTGGACGTCCAGGTCGTACGCGCCCGCCGCGATAGTGGCCACCACGTCGGCGCGCTGCAGTGCCACAGCCGGGAACATCCGCCGACCGACGCTGTAGCCGAGGGACCCGAGCATGACCGTCACGGCGAAGGGCGACCCGGGCCGCAGCGCATCCAGAAACCGACCGATCGCGTGCTCGGCCTCGGCCCGGTCGGCCGAGATGGAACAGGCCACGAAGAACATCGTGCCGGCGCTCCAGGTGTGCCTCGGCAGGGTGAAGACGCTGGCGCGCACCACCCGGCCCACCTGCGCCAGGCGCCGGCGCGGGTCCGCCAGCGCGGCGTACGCCGGGTGCTCCACGCACACCTGCCAGTACGGATCCCAGAGCTCGTCGTAGCTGTCGACCTGCGTGCGCAGCCAGTTCACGTTCGCCGTCGACCATTCACACAGGTCGACGGCCTTTGCGAACGGCAGTAGCGACAGCGCCGGATACAGGTTCGCTCCCGACCCCACGTCGACGCACCGCGCGTCGGAGAGCTTCGCCTCGGCGAAGAAGTCTCGGATGCGGCAGAGGATCTCCCGATCGTCGGACCGCAGATCCGCATAGTTGTGCCGGACATATGCCTGCGGGTCGAAGCTGTCCCACTCGACGTCGGAATTGACGGGCCTCGGCGACTGAATCGGCGAGCGTGGCGTCGACTCGCCGCAACCGCCCCCAGTCGCCGGGGTCAACGCCATGGACGGGCCTCCATCGGGTCGGCGGATCACATTGGTCGCTGAAGCGGCGCTCAGTGCACTGCCCATTATGTATCGACGGTGGTGTTCGCTCACAAGTGCAGGAACTTCATCACGCGCCGGGAATGACGACGACAGGACGCCGGCCGGATGCCGACAACCCGACCAGTTCGCATCCGGTGACCGGCCCAGTCCACGCTCACCCCGGTCCTGGCCGCGCCGGGCCCCTCGGACGGTGGGTTCTCCGTCATGAGCATCGCCCCGATCATTCCGCTCACCCTGACCAGGGCGGAGGCCACTTCCACCTTGAGCACCACGTCCATTCGGTCGATCTCACACCAGGCGCCGACGCAGCACGGGGTTGAGACTTCGCTGCTGCTGTTACCCCACCGATGGGATTCGCTGTCGCGGGTGGTCAATGGTATGAATGCAGCGTGTCGTCGTCGCAGAACCCAGACCTGATGGGCACCGTCCGAGCCCTGGTCGAAGACGCGTTGCCGGCCTCCCTGCCGGGCGCACGCGTCGCGGCGGAAAGCGATGAGGTCATCATCGCCATGCCGGGTGGTCGGGCTCGGGTGTCCCTGGGTCCGTTGCTCCGTCTCTGCCTGGATCAGCCCTACCAGGCGTGGCCCGAGCTGGTGGCCGACTGGGTCGCAGCGATACGCCGGGAGATGCCGGACCAGGTCTCCGCCGACCTTGGGCCGAGCGACCTCGAGCAACTGCGGCTGCGGCTCATCCCGGCGGCCGAGACCCCCGAGTCGGACAACTATCTGGCCATGCCGTTCGGTGAGCATTTCACTGCGGTGGTGGTGGTGAACCGGCCTGGCCGTCTGGACCTGCTGACCCTCGCTCAGGCGGCGCGACTGGGCCCCGATCCCGAAGGGCTGGTTCGCACTGCCGTGCGGCAGACCGTGGAGCGTGAACTGGTCTCTCTCGACGTGCGGGATCATGAGCTGCCCACCGGTGGTTCGGTTCGTCTGCTCGCCTCGGACGGCAACCCGTTCGTCACGACCGCCCTCATGTCCGTCAAGCGGTTCCTGCCCGAAGGCGCTGACAACGGCGCGCTGGTCGCGGCGCCGCAGTACAGCGCGGTGATGCTGCATAGCGTGTCGGGCCGCCTGCACGACGCCGCGGTGGCGCTGCACCGCTTGGCCAACTCGATGTTCGTGGCGGCCACTGATCCCTGCACCGACCAGATCTTCTGGTGGCACGGCGGGGAATTCCACCCGGTGCGTATCGTGGTGGAGCAGTCCACCGGGACCGTGCAGGTTCGGTTGCCCGAGGTGTTGGCCCCGGTGGTGGAGAGGCTGGACCGCGGTCACTGAGGGAGCCCGGTCCGACCGGAGCGCACTCGTGCCTCTGGGCGAACCGGGTACGGCGACCTACGGGGTGAGTATCTTGTCGAGCTTCCGGGCGGCCAGCGCCTGATCCCGGTGCGAGGTCAGGAACCGGAGAGCCGACTCGCGTTCTCCGTCATGCCATGCCTGGGTGAGTCGTTCGTAGAACGCGGCCTTCTCGGCCAGTTGCCGGGCGCCCTTGCCGGAGATCCCGGCGGCCCGCTCGCGGCACAGCTGGGCGAGTTGTGTCGCGGGCTCGACTGGCGAAGCGGTGCCGTTGACCACCCGCCAACCCGGTAGCTGGTGCCAGTGTGTGCGGCGCTGGCGCGGGTCTCGGGCGAAGTCCCGTTCGGCCACGTCGGCGAGGCGCTCGGGAGGCCAGTCGTCGATTTCTTTCAGGCCGGCATCAAGCACGAACTGCCGGGTCTGGCCGGCTGCCGCATCGGACATCAGGTCCACCGTCGGCGGCGCTGATTGCACCTCGTCCATCCGCACGCCATAGGTCATAATCCAGCTCGTGAAAGGCGTTACGAGTGGCTGCACGCCGGCGGTGAGCCAGCCCACGGGCCGGGTGGGCGAACCGGAGTATCCGATCCAGGCCAGGGACCAGTCCAGCGGCTCGCGTGCCAGCACACTACCGACGCCGACGCCGCGCAGGCGCCATTCTCCCGGCAGTGCGGGGCGCAGCTCGGACAGGATCTGCCGCCACCGCCGTGCCTTGTCAGCAGAGGACATCCGCACCTTCCGCAGATCGATGCACAGGGCTCGGTCAGTCTACGCTCAGCGGTCGCTGCGTCGGCCGAAGCTCCTCGGGTTTGGCGTGCAGATCGAGCACTTGTTTCACCGTGTCGGCCCAGCCTGGCGCGATGCCGGTCTTCAGGCCGGTCTTGAGGTCGTAGGCGTGCACGGCTTCCCAGTCGAGCTTGCCGGTGTCGGAGTCCCTGTGCTGCCGCTCCAGGATGACATCCGGACGGAATGCCTGGTCCGCTATCTTCGTCGTCTCGACGCCATCCGAGTCGTAGCCGACCTCGGGGCGTAGCCGGAAGCCCGTCGCAGGGTCGATGATGTCTTTCCCCGCGGCGTTGATCGCGTCGGCGAGGTGGCGGTGGGATTCAATGCCCAGCGCCGTGCGTTCCACGATCAGGTCCGCTACGTCCTCGTGCTTGCCGCTCTCCACGAGCTTCTCTCGCTGCCGCTGGTATCCCTCCCGCTGAAGAATCTCGTCCCGGTTCTGGTCGACGTGGTCCCACGCGTCGTCGGCCATTTTCTGGAGTTTGTCGGCGACCGCATCACGTGCCTTGGCGATTTCCTTTAGGGTCCCCGGGTCGTGCTTGTCCAGCTCCGGGTTGTTCTTCGGGTCCTCGCTCTTCGATCCGGCGGGCTTGCCGTTCTCGGAGGCCGGTCCGCCCGGGCGGCCACGGTCGATTGCTGCGGCGACGGCCTGGTGGGTCTCGGCGACGGTGGTGGGTCTGCCATGTGGGGCGTCGCCGCGCTGCCGCGGCACACCGTTGTCGCCGCCGTCCTCCCCGCCTTCGCTGCCATCACCGGGACGGCCGTGCGGCCCTTTGGGTTTCGCCACGATCCCCCCGTCAGCCGTTGATGAGCTTTGACAGGTTGGTAAGGCTGCTGACGAGCGCGGTGGTGTAGCCCACGATCCGCCCCGCCCACTTGAGCACCGCGGCGGTGATCTGCACGGCGATCACTGGGATGGTGACCACGAAGATCGCCTCGACTGCCCACACGATCACGCGCGCGACCAGGTCCGTGATGAGGTCGCGGACGATGTCTCGGGTCATGGAGACCAGGTCTCCCGCAGCCTGGGTGGCGGCCGCCATCGCCGCGGCAGCACCGCCCAGACCCGCGACAGCGTCGAGGTTGTTCTTCATCAGCGACTGGTACGCGTCGGCGGCGTGGCCCTGCCAGTCCGGCAGGTCTCCGGACAGGTGCGCCTGTAGATCGACTGCCATCTGCTGCAGATGGCCAGCCATGTTGTCCCAGGTCGCCGCGTGCGACGCGACCACGTCGGGCATGCCGGTCAACCAGTCGAGCACCTCGCGCAACGGTTCGAAGTACTCCATTGCCCAACCGAGGCCGTTGGCCAGCAACGCGCTGAACGGGTCCAGCACCGTCGCGGCCACGTCCAGCCCGAGGGACACCCCGGCGAGCAGGTCATCCACCCAGCCCTCACTGCGGATCGCGTCCACCAGGCCTTCGACCCCGTCGGCCAGCGACGAGCCGGTCCACACCTCACGGGTCGACTGGACGCCCGCAACCAGCGACACGTCGGTCATGCGCTCAGCCGTCTGCTGATCGCGCTCATCGAGGCCGCCCCGTCGCTGTCTACACCGTCGTAGCTGCCGGCGGTGCGACGCAGGCCGTCCGCGACCAACCGTAGGTTCTCGTCGAGGGACGCGACCAGCTCGTCCTGGCGGGTGTGCCGGCCCTCCAGGACGGCCGAGATCCAGCCGCAGAGCAGCCCGTACGCCTGGTCGTTCTGCGCGATGTGGGCGCTCGCGCCGCGGACTGCCTCCAACCGGGAGCGCAACGCCTCGATCGACGCGCTGTGCGCGCGGATCTGCGCGGTGTCGGCCGTCCACCCTGCCGCGCTGTTCATCGTCGCCAGCCCTGGCCGTCGTGGGCACCCGGCTCGCCCCACCCGGGTTCCGGATCGGGTCGCAGTTGCCTGCCCACCCGATCGGCGATCGCCCGCGCGGCAGTCGACTCGGTACCGACGGTCTCCGCGATGATCTGCTGCGACCGCTCGGCCAGCTGCTCCTTCGCCCGCCGGAGCGCGTTCATGACCGCCTGGGCCACCACCTCGGGCGAGACCCGCTGAGTCTGCCGACCCAGGCGCAAGCCCAACAGGGCTCCCGTGGAGTCCACAGTGACCTCAGCCAGACCGTTGTCGTCCGCGACCGTGACCTGCAGCTCACGCAGCCGATCACTCATCACCTTCGTGTCGGTGGCGAGCTTGTCGATGCGGCCATGCCAGGCCCGTAGCTGATCCATCGCGCCATCCGGGTCAAGGACACCGCCCCCGCCCACAGCCCCGATTTCCATGCGCCTCCCCGAATAGCCCGGGATCCGGCGGGATATTGCCGAACGTCCCACGCCCTTAAGGCCAGGGTCGATTGTAGAGCATTTTCACGATCTGACTGACCCGCCGTCCCGGCCGTGACTGGCGTGACGGTGTCAATGGATTCGCTGACTTACGTCGATATTGACCGGTGCGTCGCCGAGGAGACCGCACGCGGCGATGGGTCTGTTCGCGGCAGCGTCGCCCAGGCACGGCATCCGCGGGCTCGACTATGCCGCGTTGCGTCCTGGGTCATCAGCCGATCGGATGATCAAAGGCGATGATCGGCTATTTCCATGTGCGATGGACACCGTGCGCCGCTTAGGAAGGAGGCATGACCAACGAGGTGACCGTTCCACTGCTGCCGTGCGCATCCATCGACGACATCGAAACCTTCTACGGAGTTCTCGGTTTCCGCACCACGTACAAGCAACGCAAGCCCAACGCGTGTGTAGGGGTGCAGCGTGAAGACCTGCAGCTGCAGTTCTTCGAGATCCCCGGATTCGACCCGGAACAGTCCTACGGCTCCTGCCTCGTACTCACCCCGGACATCGAGGGACTGCATCGGGCATTCGCCGCCGGCATGCGCGCCGCGTACGGCAAGGTACTGGTGTCCGGAACGCCGCGCATGACCCGGCCCAGGGCGCGGAAGAACGCCGACGGCTTGGGTGGATTCAGCGTCATCGACCCGGGCGGCAACTGGATCCGCGTCTTCCGGCACGCCGCCACCGCGCCCACGCCGGCTGTCACACCTGCCGGGCGGCTGGCCAAGGCCCTGGCGAATGCCGTCGTGCAGGCCGATTCCAGGGGAAACGTCGAACAGGCCGTTCGGATCCTCGACAGCGCGCTGGCCCGCCCGCAAGCCGACGACGACCCGGTCGAGCAGGTGGAGGTCGTGGTCTACCGCGCCGAACTCGCGATGGTGCTGCACGACCCAAAGACCGCAGCCGAGATGCTGGCCCGCGCCCAGACCGTCACGCTCACGGAAGACGAATCCGAAAGGGCGGCAACCGCGTTCGACAACGCCGCCGAACTCGCAGCAGCACTACGGTGAATCACCGTACCAACGCCTGACTGGCAACCGGGCGATAGCCGCGCCGTTCAGCGGCAGACCCGGATGTCGGCGGTGGCAGGTGGCGACGACACTGACCAGTTGGTTCGGCACCTGTCCGGCTGGGATGATCGTGGCCATGCGGTTGGAGTGGCGGTGACGGACACGTCGGATCGTGGAGTGCTGCCGGCACACGGTTCGCTGGCGGTCTATCCGGGCACGTTCGATCCGTTCACCCTCGGGCACCGCGACCTGGTGTCCCGTGCTCGGGTGATGTTCGACCGGGTCATCGTGTTGCTGGCGGTGAGCGCCGACAAGCAACCAACAGCCGAGGCCACAGCCAGGGCGGACTTTCGCTACGAGTACCAACTGGCTGCGATGAACGAGCAACTCGGTATGCAGACCGTCTGGTTGCCGCCCCGTCCGCACCTGGCGGCCACCTCGTCCACTGCCATACGCGCATACCGCATGGCGAAGTCCGCCCCGCCGCTCCCGGGGGGCCGAGAGTGACGCGCGGGGCAACCGAAACGGTGGCAACACGACGATGTGGCACGGCCAGGTGGGCGGCCTCGGCCAGCGCCAGGACGGCGTGCGGGTGGCCGGGTGCCCAACAGCGCCGCAGGAAGCCGGAGCGTGGGCCCGATTGGCCGCGAAGGCCGGCACATGATGGGCGTTCCATCGGAAGCGGATGTTGATGACGCGACCAACACTGTTCCTGACGGTCGGCCTCCCGTGCACCGGGAAGACCACTGCTGCTCGGCGTATCGAAATCGAGTGGAGAGCGCTTCGTCTGACGAAGGACGAATGGGTGAAGGCCCTCTACGGGCACGAGAATCCGCCATCGGCTCAGGACGTCATCGAAGGGCGGCTCATCGAGATCGGGCTGCGCGCCCTGGAACTCGGCAACAATGTTGTGATCGACTACGGCCTCTGGAGTCGAGACGAGCGCTCCGCTCTGCGACAGGCAGCGGCAGACCTCGGCGCGCTGGTGGAGATGCGCTACTTCGAGCTCACCCCGGCCGAACAGCGCCGGCGACTCGATCGGCGCCAAGCCGAAGCGCCGCACACGACGTGGCCGATGTCCGACGAGGAACTCGCCGACTGGGCTGCCACCATCAGCGTCCCGACCCCAGGCGAACTCGACGGCACCGAACCCATCGATGATCCACCGGCTGGTTTCGCGACCTGGAACGAGTGGCGCACACACCGCTGGCCACCGTCGGTCTCCTGACGCCGCTCCCCGTGTCGGAGGTCGACGAGGTCGTGTTGTCGTTGTCGCCCGGCAGGTCCCGTAGACATCGACCGACGGATCAGCGGGGTCAGCTTCGGCGTAGTTCGATCCGGTACCAGGCTCCCGCGTCTGTGGGGGTCTCGATCAGGGTGTCGGTGGTGCAGTTGTATCGGTCGGGAGTCCAGGAGACGCTGCCGAGCCTCGCCCGCACTTTGCCGTCGATGAGCACGGCGGCCGACGACTCCTGGGAACGTTCGGCGTCGTAGCGGATCACGCCGTCTTGCACCTGGTAGCGGGCGTCGGCTTGTCCGGACCAGATGATGTCGATGCGCTGGCGCTCGATTGTGGTCGTGAAGCGGGTTTCGTTGCCGTAGTCCAGGACGACGACGCCGTCGGGCCGGAAGGTCTGGGTGGTGCCGGTGGTGATGATCCGGTGAGTCCGGCCGGCCAGTTCCAGGTCGAACTCCCGTGACACCTCGCGCCAGGTGCCCACGAGGCAGGGATCCCCCACCGATTCGACCCTCTCGGGCGGTGGCACGGGACGTGTGCCGATGGGCACGGGATCCGGTTTCCAGAACGCGTAGTTCCCCGGCACCTCCACCGCCGCACCGGCCAGTACCAACAGCGCCAGTCCGGCGAGCCCGACAGCCAGGACTGCGCGGGCTGATCCCCGCGTGGCGTCCGCTCTGCCGGTAGATACGGGGGTCGGGATGACCCCCGCGTGGGTTCGGGAGATATGGGTGCGGCGGCGCCAGAGTCCTCCGGCCACCGCCGCGAGCAGCGCGACCGGCACCGCAATCAGTGCCCCAGATGCCGCGATCAGCGCCAACTGGAAGGTGATGAAGCTGTCGGGCAGGAAGCTCGGCAGCTCACAGGCGGGTCCCCCTGGACCGGTGAGTCGCAGGCAGTCTGAGATGCCCCGGCTCAGATAGAAGCCGAGCGTGGCCACCGCCACGGTGGTGGACACCGCAAGCGGTACCAGTACCGGTCGCAGCCGCGTCGAGCGGGCCGCGACGACAGCGGCACCCGCCGCCTGCAGCAGGGCAGCGATGGCCACGTAGGTATTGCCGTACACCAGGTGGAAGTAGAGTGGCTCTCCGCCGGTGAGATCCTGCACGTTGAAGTCCGCCGGAAGGTGACGGACGTCGGCGGGCAGCGCCTCGCGGGCTGCGAACGGCAGGGCCAGCCCGACGGCGATCACGCCGAGCCCGGCCACGGCACCGATGCGGAACGCCCGTCGTACCCCGGATGGGCGGTGCCCAGTGCGCCGGAACCAGCCCAACAGCAGCGCCGGCACCGCCCACAGCAGCACGAGCCCGGCGGTGGCGAGCGGAGTGAACTGGACGAGGACTCGCGGATAGTAGCTGTGGACGAGGCTGGTCCAGCCGGCCAGCTGGACGTACCAGCCGATCCCCCACCCCGACTGGGTGGAGTGCCACTGGACGCCCTGCAGGATGCTGCCGCCGAAGGCGGTGGCGTACCAGATCGCGAACAACGGGGCCCCGACCGTGATCGCGGTCGCGGCGCAGAGGCGCCGCCGCCTGTCGGACCGGCCGGTGGACTCGACGAGCACGGTGTCCACGGATCGCACCCATACGGTGAAGAGGAAAAGACCCGCGACGAGGATCGCCGCCGCCACGGGCAACTCGGTCACGCGCAGGAGTCCGGCTCCGCCCAGGTCAAAGTTCTCCGCGTACGTCAGAGACAACGGACCGCTGAGCGCGAATCCCAGCGCCGCGACGACGGGTAGCAGCAACTGCCGGCGTCGTGCCCCGGCTACGTCGGCGGTGCCGGTTCGGAACACCGCGCGGGCGAGCAGGCGGAGCAGGAGCGCTCCGACACCGAGTGACATCAGTGCCAGACCGACGACGAGATACTCCTCCAGCAGGCCGCCCACGGTGAGGCTGACGTTGTAGAGCACCAATCCGAGGACGATGCCGTAGCCGGCGGTCTCGGCGAGACCGGGCTGCAACGTCACGCCTGGATCGGCAACGGCCAGCGCCCGACGTGTCGGCGACGGATGGCTACCGAGCCGGGCCAGAAGCTCCGTCCACCTGCCGCCCAGGCCGATCCGTCGGGTCCGTACGGGCGGCCAGGGCAATGCGTTCACCACCCTGCCGAGTGCGCCGCCCGGCGTGTCCCAGCCAGCGGCGGTGATATCCGCGTGCAGCTCGCGGGCCCGGAGGATCGCGTTGCGGGCGAGATACACCACCGCGGTCAGCACCCCGAGCGCGACAAACGGGAACAGCACGTCGGCTACCGGGTGCGCGGTGTCCGAGGCCTCGCGGGCCCGAAAGAGATCGGGCTTCAGTGATACGGCTATGAACGGGACGACGGCGACGGCGACGAACGCCCACCAGGTCGCGATGCTGAGGTAGGTGCGGTCGACGTCACCGTTGTGCAGATGCGCCAACTCGTGCCGCAGCACGGCACGGAAGCCGGCCCGGTCGAGGTCGTAGCGCACCAGCAGACCGACGTCGAGGCAGATCCGCCGCCTACCCGGCAGCCCGAACGCCTGGCCGCCGTGGGTGGTCGAGTAGGGCGCGACGAGCCACGTCGGTGGCCGGCGCAACCCCGCCTGCTGGGACAGATCCGCGAGTTCATCCAGAAGTTCGACGTCCGCACCGCTTGCTATCGGCCGCATCCGCCGACGCCGGTACAGCCACCACGGATGGAGCAGATACAGCAGTACGGCGACAAGCAGCTCTCCCAGGATTCCCGTCCCGACCCACAGTGCCTGCTCCCGAAGGAACGGACGCATGCAGAGCCGCACCAGGGCGGCCCCGTGGACGGCCGCGTCCTCCGGTGGCGTGTAGGCGATCGTCTCCTGAACGTCGACCAGGCACTGGTCCAGCGCGGTGTTGACCGGCCCGGCCCCGGGCGATGCGATATACACCGAGCCGAACGCGACGACGCTGGATGCCAGGACGGCGGCCACCAGCATCACGAAACGGATATCGGTACTGGCCCGCAGCGCCGCTCTCAACGAGTGCGCCGGGGGTGGCAGAGCATGTTGGTCGGGTACGGGTCGGAACGGCTCGGCCCCCTCGTCCCGCGCCGTCACTGCGGTGGTTCCGTTCGTGGCTGGCTGATCCAGTCGCCCACGATCGCGGCGGCCAGCAGGTCGGCCTCCTGGGTCGGCATCCGGCCGTGCTGGATCAGGGACCGGGCGACGAGTGCCCGTACCTCGGCCCACTGTTGCGAGGTCAGCACCGGCATGCCGACTCCTGGCCCATCCGCCAGCGGCTCGCCGTGATCGGCTGCGTCGGCATCCTGGTGTGTCACCGGTGTCAGGCCCAGCAACCGGCGGACGCTCCTTGTCGACGACACGGCCGCAGTCACCACACCCAGGCTGACGACGTACGACAGCACCTGCGCCGACGCGTCCAGCAGCACCGGGGTGAGGAGGCACTCGACTTCCGGCAGGCCCAACTTGAGTTGCCCGCTGCGCGGGTCACCACCAGCAAGAGCGCGCTTCGGATCAGCGATGTACGCGTCACGCAGCAGGTCGAAGACCCGCCGCTCCGCGGCGACCTGAGCAGGTCGCACCGATGCGGCGCGTTGCAGCATGATCCGAGCCAGCTCGGCCACCATCTGTTCGTCGACGGCTGGGGTGGCCCTCACGCGGCATCACCGGCGATGCCGTCGAATTGGACACCGGCTCCTGTGGTGAACACGTAACGTACTCGGATCGCCGGCCGATCGATCGCCCGCCGGATAACCAGAACCTGCCTGTCCTGCTGCATCACGCCACGATGATGCACGGTGAGACGCGCGATCGTCACTCAAAGTCACTGTCGTCTTATTGACGTGGCTGCACCGCAGCCGGTGATCATTCAGCGATGTCACGGGTCAGGAAGAGCCTGTGGTGAGCCCGAACTCTTCGGCCACGAGGGCAAAGGAGCGAAGGCGGTCCACACTGTCGTAGATCATTGAAGTGAGCATCAGTTCGTCGGCCTGGGTGCGCTGCTGCAGCTCTGTCAGACCTTCGCGCACCGTGTCGGGCGCCCCGTGGATGACGTTGCCCACCCAGCTTTCGACGAGCTCCTTCTCCTCCGGCGTGTAAGGGCGGCTCTCCGCCTCGTCCTGGCTGGGAAGGGCAGCCTGTTTTCCCTGCCGCGCATACAGCATCATCAGCGCACCCGGTCGAGCCAACCGTTCGGCCTCGGGCGCGGTCGGGGCGCAGGTGACGTTCACGGAGACCATCACGTGTGGTGCGGCCAGGGCAGCGGACGGACGGAATGCTCTCCGGTACTCGTCGATGGCCCGCAGGGATTGCACGGGATTGATGTGGAAGGCAGCCGCGAACGGCAGGCCGAGGCGTGCGGCCACCTCTGCGCCGGTGGTCCCCGAGCCAAGTGCCCAGACGGGAAGGTTGGGCGCCGCCGGCACCACGTGCACGTTGTCACGCCGGTAGGGGTGGTTCTCCGGGAAGTCGTTCCGGAGAAAGCCCAGAAGTTCCTCAACGTCATGGCAGAAATCGCTGCCACCCGCGCCCTCGCCGCTGCGACGCAGCGCCTGCATGACCGACGGCAGGCCACCGGGACTTCGGCCGACGCCCAGGTCGATACGGCCGGGGTGGAAGGCGTTCAGGACACCGAACTGCTCGGCCACGATCAGTGGTGCGTGGTTGGTGAGCATGACTCCTCCCGACCCGAGCCGGATGAAGCGGGTCGCGGCACCGAGGTGGGCAAGGAGAACGGCAGGGGCCGGGCTGCTTGAGGCGGGGAAGCTGTGGTGCTCGGCGACCCAGAAGCGTCGGTATCCCCAACGCTCGGCGGCCTGCGCCAGGGTCGTGGTCTGTTGGAGCGCGTCGGCGGGCCTGCTCCCGTCGCCAGTGATGACCAGATCGAGGATCGACAGGGGCGCCGGACTCGTTCCGTGCCGTCCGTCCGGGGCCGCGCCTATCGGCAGATCGGTGCCGCGTCGTTGTTCCATTGCCACTCCCCTAACCGGAAACCGAAGCGAACTGTGGGTCTACTCGTGAACTGGGCCACGGCCTGTCCCGGCCGAAGGCACGGAGAGGCCCCATCGTCAGACCAACGTCTCGCCACCATCGACGGCCAACGTGGTGCCGGTCGTGAAGGTGCTCGTGAGGGCATAAAGGACGGCGCGGACGACGTCGTCCGGGTTGCCCACCCGACCAGCCGGGTTGCGGGCCGCCCGACTCGCGAACAATTCGGCTTTCTGCTGCTCGCCGAGCGCGTCGTACGCGCCGCTGTCGATGGTTCCCGGCGAGACTGAGTTCACGCGCAGCGGCGCGAGTTCCACGGCCAAGGCCCGGGTGACCGCGTCGACGCCGCCGTTGGTGGCCGCGACCGCCAGCATGCCCGGCGCCGGTTTGCGGGCGGTCGCGCCCGAGAAGAAGACGAAGCTGCCGTCCTGCGGCATGCGGGGCGCGAGGTGTTTGGCCAGCAGGATCGGGCCGAGCACCTTGGTCGACAGGGACTGCAGCACGGCGGCTGGCTGCAGGTCGCTCAGACGCCCGCGAGCACGGGCCGACGCCGTCGACACGACGTGGTCGACGCGACCCAACCGTTCAGCGAGCGCCGCGACGCTCGCCTCATCCGTGACGTCAACGGATTCGATGGTCAACTCCTCGCCGTACGCGTCCGCCAGGGCATCGCGGTTGCGGGAGGCGACGACCACGGCGGCGCCGCAGGCGCGTACGGCGGTGACGATTGCGCCGGCAATGCCGCCGCTCCGGCCGATCACCAGTACCGTTCGGTTTTCCAGTTCAGTGTGCACAACTCAATTCCTCACTTTCGCCTCCGCAGGTCCACCGGCCCTTGGGCTCGGCGTGCCGAATCATCGGGCGGAGAGAACTGCTGATCTCAGTGATTCCATCGCGTGGAAGGCTCGCGACTTGGCCGTTCCGATCGGCACGCGAAGGCGGTCGGCGGCATCTCCGGCGCTGCGGCTGTGCAGGTAGATTTCCTCGAACGCTCTGCGGCGCTCGGGGCTCAGCTTGCGGAACGCGTCGAGCATGGACTCCCGGGCCACGACGAAGTCCATCGGGTCGGCCGGCGAGGAATAGTTCTGCAGTTCACGATCGCCCTGGAACTCCTGGGGCCGCCGTACGCGCTTGCGCGCCTCGTCCGCCGACACGTTACGAGCGATCGTGAAGAGCCATGGCTGGAGGTGGTCCTCGTCGACCGGGACGTCGCCGATGTGCCGCCAGACCCTCAACATCGTCTCCTGCAGGAGGTCTTCGACGATCTGCGGCCGGTAGGTGTTGATTCGCTTGAGATACCGGAGCAGGACGCCGGAACGTTCCTCGAAGATCTGCCGCAACTTTTCCACGTCACGCCGCCGGAGAGACTGCCGGTTGTCGTGTCGTAGGAGTTGCCCTGACTCGCCGGTGATGTGCTGGCTTTCGTCGGGGCCGTCGAGGCGCGGAGCAGGAATGGCCATCATTTACTCGGAGCAGCCTTCCCGCTTTCGGGCGTGGCCATGGACAGCCGGCGGCCGAGGAAGTCGCGGATGATCGTGGCGACCGCGTCGCCGGCGCTCTCGAGCAGGAAGTGGCCGCCGTCGAGCAGGTGGATCTCGGCATCGCTGGCGTCGGTGGCGAAGGCTCGCGCCCCGTCCGGTCCGAAGATCTCGTCACCGCGGCCCCACACCGCCAGCACCGGTACGCCGCTGTTGCGCAGGTACTCGTGCAGACGAGGGTAGAGCGGCGGGTTGGTGGCGTAGTCGCGGAACAGGGAAAGCTGGACATCGTCGTTGCCCGGCCGGCTGAGCAGGGCGTAGTCGTGGTGCCAGGTGTCCGGGCTGATCAGGGTCTCGTCGGGCGTGCCGGTGAGGTACTGCCAGCGGGTCACGTCCAGGGTGAGCGCCGCACGGACAGCGGACTCGGTCTCCGGGGTCTGCTCCTTCTGGTAGTTCCATACCGTCTGCCAGAAGCTCTCGACGAAACCCTCCTCGTACCCGTTGCCGTTCTGCGTGATGATCGCCGTGATCGCCTCGGGATCGCGCAGGGCCAGCCGGAATCCGACGGGTGCTCCATAGTCCTGCACGTAGATGGCGTACCGCGTGATGCCGAGCTGCTTCAGCAGGTTGGCGGTGAGGTCGGTCAACGCGTCGAACGTGTAGCCGAACTCGTCGGCCGCGGGAGCGTCCGACAGCCCGAATCCGAGGTGGTCAGGCGCGATGACGTGATAGCGATCGGCCAGCGCCGGGATCAGGTTGCGGAACATGAACGACGACGTCGGGAACCCGTGCAGGAGGACCACTGTCGGCGCATCGGCCGGGCCGGCCTCCCGGTAGAACAGTTGATGCCCTGCCACTGAGGCATACCGGTGGTGAACGTTCGGCACGACTCCCCCTTCTCCGCTGCGGTGGACCGTCAAGACGGTTTTCGACCTGTACGGTTGCGAGCCTGGCTCGGCGAGAAGGGGCTTCGCCTCCGAATCACCACCGGTGAACCCCCGGCCTGGACCCGGGGGTGCCGGGCGGTACGTCAACCAGCGACGAGGATTCGCGTTCCTTTTCAGCAGTCCCGTCCTGTTTACGCGTTCTACCCGGGGAAGGGTTGCCAGGTCCGGGGGTGCAACCGGTGGCGGACCCGGGGCTCGATCCGGCCGGCGACGCGCAGGATTGTCCGATGGACGTTGGCCCAGACACCGCAGGCCTGCCGGCAGCCCTTCGGCTGCGGCTGTACGGTCCTGACGAGGACCGGCTCGAAGAGCTGAAGCGGGGTGCGACCGCCGGTTCCGGCGGTGGGATACGCATCGTCGGCAACAGCGGCATCGGGAGCTCATCGGCCCTGGATCCTGTGATCGGCAAGGCCGGCAACTTCCGGGTGCTTCGGGTACGGGCGGTCGCTGCCGAGCAGGAGATCCCCTTCGCGGCGTTGCATCTGCTCTGTGGTGAGCTGATCGAGGGCGGTGCGTTACTTCCGGCCGCCCACCTCGCGACACTGAGGGCCGCATTCGGTCTGCTCGACGAGCCCAGGCCCTCCGTTGGCGCTGTCGCTCCCGCTGTGCTCGAGTTGCTCAGCGGCATCGCCCAGGTGCAACCCGTCTGCGCCGCCGTCGACGACGCCCAGTGGCTGGACGAGCCAACCGCCGAGGTTCTGGCCTTTGTGGCCGCCCGCGCAACCCAGCGACCCCTGATGATCGTGATCGCCGGCACGCACACGCCGCGGCTTGACCGGTTCGGGCAGGTCCCGGCGATGCGCTCGCAGCCAATCGATCGCGGTCAGCTCAGGGCCGTCTGGCCGGGTCTCGTCGACGACGCCGTGGCCGAACGCATGCTGGCAGAATCCGGCGGAAACCTGTGCATGCTGGTGGAGTCGCTCCGGGGCCACCCGGCGGCGGAGCTGGCCGGTGGATTCGCGATTCCCAGCCCACGTCGCATCCGTTCGTGCTCGCACGAAGGTGACTGTCCGGGCGGTTTCGGTCGCCTCACGGCGGCGTCCCGGCGGCTTCTGCTCGCCGCGGCCGCCGACCCGACCGGTGACGTCCTGCTCTTCGAGCGTATGACGGCCGAGTTGGGCGTCAGCTCGGAAACCCTCATCGCGGCCCATCTGGTCGAGGTTGGCGATCACGTCACCTTCGCCTGCCCCGAGCTGAGATCGGTCAGCTACCACTCGGCCGCGCCGGCCGAACGGCGATTGATCCATCGCAAGCTCGCCGAGAACACGGTCGGCGATCCGACGCGGCGGCTGTGGCATCTCGGCCTGGCGGCCGCCGCCCACGACGACGCTCTCGCTGACGACCTCGAGACCCACGCCGACCTGGCGCAGCTCCGCGGGGGCACTGCGGCCCGCGCCGCATTCCTGGAGAGAGCCGCCCTGCTCACCAGCGACCCGGCCGGACGCGCCGACCGCGCGCTCGGGGCGTCGGCGGCGATGTACGACCACGGCGACCTTGCCGGCGCCCAGCGGCTCCTGGCCATTGTGACGCCGGAGTCGCAGGACGCCGTCCGCGCCGCTCGGCGGAACTGGCACGCGGCCCGGATCCAGTCCGTCGTGCGCTGCGGTGAGGACCCCGCGCGCCAACTGCTGGAGGCCGCCCGGCGACTGTTGCCACTCGACCCGGCCGACGCACGGGAGGCATACCTCGATGCCATCCTCACGGGGATGTTCGCCGCCGGGCCCGCGGATCGCGCGCTGCTGTCCGTCATGGCGACCGAGGCCCGCGCGGCCGTGTGCGAACACCGTCGCCGACCGGCTGATCAGCTTCTGTTCGGGCTGGCCACGCGGGTACTCGACGGCTACGCCCGCTCGGTTGCCCCGCTGCGGGCAGCGATATCGGCATTCCGGGAGCCGTCTCTCGACCCTCGGGTGGCACGGTGGCTCGGCCTCGCGGGTCTGCTGTCCGCGGACGTGTGGGACAGCCAGGCGTGGCGGGACTTGGTTCAGCGTTACGCCGCGACCGGACGGGGCCCACGGCTCGACAACCCGCCCTCGCCGTTTCCCGTGAGGGCTGGCCATCACGACACCGGGATCGCCGAGGTGGTTACGGCCGCAGCGCTGCACAACGCGGCAGGGCAGTACGGCCTGGCCGTCGAGGCTGCGCACACTGCGGTGCGGTCGGAGCATCCCGGCGTCACCGGCGAGGCGCTGATCGAGCTGGTCGAGGCGGCGGTCCGCGCGGGCGACCAGCGTCTGGCCGCAGAGACCGCGGCCCAGCTCGTGCAGCGCACCGCCCCGGCGGGGAGCGACTGGGCGCTGGGCGTCCAGGCAACCGCCGAGGCGCTGCTCGCCAAGGACCGGAACGCGGAGGCGGCATACCGGGAGGCCATCGAGCGGCTCGGCCGTACCGGCCTGCTCGATCGGCTGGCACGGGCCGAGCTGCTCTACGGCGAGTGGTTGCGTCGGCGTAACCGCCGCGTCGAAGCCCGGGCTCAGCTTCACGCCGCGAGCAGGCATTTCGGCGAGGTCGGCGCCGTTGCCTTCACCGAGCGCGCCCGCCGGGAACTGCTCGCGACCGGGGAGGACACGCGTCAGCAGACCGACGGGGGCCGTCGGCAGCTGACCCCGCAGGAGACCCAGGTCGCCTCGCTGGCCCAGGCCGGGTTGAGCAACGCCGAGATCGCCGCACAGTTGGCCATCAGCCCTCGTACCGCCGAATACCACCTGTACAAGGCCTTCGCCAAGCTCGGCGTCAGGTCCCGTGCGAAGCTACAGCGACTTCGGGATCTGTGCGGGCAGGCCGGCACTCCTGCGGGATCGTGATCTGGCGTCAACGAACGGTCAGGTGTCGTTCCCGTCTCGATACGCCTCCAGCAGCCGCAGCCACACCTCACTGACCGTCGGAAATGACGGCACGGCGTGCCACAGCCGGCTGATGGGCACCTGCCCGGCCACGGCGACGGTGGCCGAATGAAGCAACTCGGCGACTCCGAGCCCCACGAAGGTCACGCCGAGAAGGTGCTCGGTTGCGCTGTCGACGACCATGCGGGCACGGCCCTGGTAGTCGTCGGCGAACAGGCGAGCGCCAGCGACGGCTGCCGCCATGTCGACGTCGACGACCCGCACGTCATACCCATCGCGGCGCGCCTGGTCGGCGGCGAGCCCGACCGCCGCAACCTCGGGATCGGTGAAGATGACCTGTGGCAGGGCGTGCACGTCAGCCGTCGCCGCGTGCCGACCCCAGGTCGAGGTGTCCAGGGCCCTGCCTGCGGCAACGGACGCGATGGCGTTGCCGACGATGCGGGCCTGGTACTTACCCTGGTGGGTCAACAGCGCGCGGTGGTTGACGTCACCGATCGCGTACAGCCAGCCGCCTTCGACGCCGTGTACCCGGCAGGTGTCGTCCACGTCGAGCCAGGACCCCGGCCTGAGCCCCACCGTCTCGAGACCGATGTCGCCCGTGAGCGGGACGCGACCGACGGCGACGAGCACCTCGTCGGCTTCCACCTCGGCCCCATCGTCGAGGACAAGCGTCACGGGATCGGTGGGTGACGGCCGGCGCATCGACGTCACTGTCGTCCCATGCCGGACGTCGACGCCCGCCTTCTGCAGAGCCGAGCCGACCATCTCGCCGGCGAAGGATTCGAGCCGTGGTAGGAGACGCGACTCCCGCGCCAACAGCGTCACCGCGGACCCGAGACCCTGCCACGCGGTGGCCATCTCCACACCGACCGCGCCGCCACCGATGATCGCCAAGCGGCCGGGTACGGCCGAGGTGTCGGTGCCGTTCCGGTTCGTCCAGACCCACGCCTCTGCGATACCCGGCATGTCCGGGATCGCCGCGCGGCTGCCGGTGCAGACCACCACCGCGTGTCGGGCCTTCAGACCGACGATCTGGTCTTCCGGGGTTGCGACGGCGACCCGGCGCGGACCGTCGACACGGCCGTGACCACGGAACAGGTCGGCGCCGATGTCCTTGACCCACTGCGCCTGCCCAGAGTCGTCCCAACCAGTGACGAAGAGGTCGCGGCGGCGAAAGACACCGGCAGCTTCGACGGGTCCTGTGACGGCCTGCCGTGCACCGTCAAGCCGGCGGGCCTCGTCCACAGCGATGACCGGGCGAAGCATCGCCTTGCTCGGGATGCACGCCCAGTAGGAACATTCACCGCCGACGAGTTCCTTCTCGACCATCGCCACGGTGAGGCCAGCTGCCGTGGCGCGCGCGGCGACGCTCTGTCCGACGGGACCACCGCCGATGACGATCACATCGTAGGTCCTGTCCGAGGAAGCCTCGAATTCGGAGTTTCCCACTGTTCTCGCCTTTCGGGATCGCACAGTCAGGTCAGCTTCGATCACTGTCGCAGTCAGCCGTGCCGGGCGAGTCCGTATTGACCCCGGACCAGACCCCGGGAATCCCGGCGAGCTACCCGGGGCTGGACGCATCACGACTCGTGGCAGTTCTGGTCGGAGCGGTCGGATGTCAGGCGCGTGGCGGAGGGTTCCCGAATCCGTCCGAGCGCGATGCGCACCGCCTCCTCGTGCAGGACGCGCAGTGACTCGTGCAGCGTGCCGTCGGCGCGGTGCGCCGCCTTCCGGGCGCACTCAAGTGCCTTCAGCCGCAGAAGCATCCGCTGCGTGATCCGGTCGAGTTGTGGACGCACATCGGACTCCAGATTCGGCCGGTACCGTGGCCGTAGTTCCGGATGATCACTCCACAGGGCGTGCAGGCGCCGCTGGAGCACTTTGTTGGCCTCGATCTGGGCCCGGAAGAAGCGACAGCTGAGCGACGGGTCGATTCCGATCTCCCGGGACCGCGCGACGACGTCCGCGAGCAGCCGCTCCTCCCGAGCCTCGTCGTCGATCGGGGTCGTGCTGCCGTACTTGGCGGCGGCGACTTCGTCGCCGAGCGCGAGCCGTTCCGCGGCGAGTGCCCTGAGC
Source organism: Micromonospora sp. NPDC048947 (assembly GCF_040649495.1). Lineage (NCBI taxonomy): Bacteria > Bacillati > Actinomycetota > Actinomycetes > Micromonosporales > Micromonosporaceae > Micromonospora > Micromonospora sp. NPDC048947. The sequence continues at coordinate 257,016 of NZ_JBEZFO010000004.1, read as the reverse complement.
AGCGACTCCTGCTCAGCCACGTCATCGGCGGAAGCCTGGCTGTTCAGGTCTGACCATTCCATGACAGCTCTCACGTCGGCCTCGGCGCCCGGTTCCGCCGCCGGCCTGTGCCTACCGCCACGTTGCACGCCGTCTGCCGTCTCAGCGCAGCAGCGGTATGACCTTGGCGAAGGTGCGCATGTCCTGTTCCAGCACGCTGATGTAGGTGACGCCAAACTGCTCGCGATACCGCAGCAGGCGTTCGGCGATGGCGGCCGGCGAACCAACGAGAAAGGCCGGCAGCTTGGCGACCTCGTCGGGCGACCGGCCGGACATGGTGGTGCCCAGCGTCAGATCCACGTCTGAGACCGTCGTCCCCACACCGGCCACGAACAGGTTCAACTCGATGTCCTGGACGCGCTCCCCCGCTGCGCTACGAACCCAGTCGACGCGACCGGTGAACGCATCCTCCGGCGCGCCCGGCCCGATGTTCGCCAGGATGGAGAAACTGATGATGTTCGCCTCGCGGGCTGCCAGTTCGAGCATGCGCCTGCCGCCTCCCGCGATCATGATCGGCGGAACCGGTGAATCGGGTTCCTTCGTCAAGCGTTCGCGGACGTCGGCCAACACCTCGACCAGTCGACCCACCCGGGCAGCGGGCGTACCGAAGGGCTTGCCGACCGCGGCGAACTCCGCCTCGACGTAGCCCGCGCCGATGCCGAACTCGAAACGGCTCCCGGTCAGGCGGTGGACGTCGGCGACGTTCTGGGCCAGATAGGCCGGCTCCGCCACCCCGGCATTGATGACATAGGTTCCGAGACGCAGGCGGCTCACGTCAGCAGCGGCCATCAAGGCGGGGAACGGCGCCACCATACCCAGATGGTCGGGAACCTGGAGGATGTCGTACCCCAGATCCTCGACCTCCCGAACGCGGTCGTGCCACTGGGCGCGCGACCTACTCGGCATCAACAGGTTGACTCCGAAGCGGAACCGGCGATCGCTCATGGTCGTGCCTCTCGTGGATCCTCCGTGCGGATCTGTCACGCTGGCGGCGTCCGCCAGAATCCGCGTCGGTATACACCCGGGGTTCGGCACGGGTCGCCTCCCCCCGGGCGCACCCCGGAGAGCGAGGTCACGAGAACTCCTCCCGGCGTCAGCCGTGATGTCAGGCATGAACACGACAGCGACCGCCGCTGTCAAACTCGTCGGCGAGGCACGCGATCGTCTCGCCCTGACGAACCTCGGTCGCATGGTCGTCCTGCCTCGTCAGGCCCCGCAGGTCTGGTGGAGGGTGCAGTCAGACGTCGACCTCGCGGTTTGCCGCCGCCCCGATCCGGAAAGGATCTTGTCATGACCATTTGGAGCAGGCTCAAGGAGCGACGGGACAGGCAGATCCAGCAGCGGCGCCAGGAGGCGTACCTGCGTGCGACAGCAGGAGGAGCCACGCCGGAAGAGGCCCGCAAGGCTGCGGACCGGGCGGAGAGAAGCGGGACGAACGCCGCCATCATCGGCTCGATCAACAGTTGATGTCGACGAAGATGACGCGCAGGCCCGAACGCGACGGGCTGCGCGTCATCATCCTGTGACCGACCCCGCTGTTCGAGCTGAACCGCGCCACGCGAACCCGCCTCTGTGATCTCTCACACCGGGAGAACTTCACCCGTGGCGGCTCGTATCTCCTGGTTGTGAGTGCTCAAATCCAGGACATCGAGGCCGGGGATCGGCGCGAACCGTCGCGTCGCACCACCGCCCGGACAGTCCTTCTCGTGATGTGGTTCGCCGTCGGCGTGGACGCGATTGCGAACCTGGTTCCCTTGCCGCTGGCGGCCTCGGTGGTGACCGTGGTGAGCCTGCTGATGGAGCTGACGTTCGCCCTGTCGCACGCGGCGGTGGCCTACCGATGGCGGGGGGCTCTGGTCTTTCTCCTGCTGGCGCTAGTGGTCAGCAACGTCATCGAGGACATCGGTGTGCTGACTGGCGTGCCGTTCGGCCACTATCACTACACGGACGAGCTGGGTGCCAAGCTGTTCGAGGTACCCGTGTTGATCGGGCCGGCCTACTTCGCTGTCGGTTACATGGCCTGGGCCATTGCGACAATCCTGTTCCGTCCGGTGCACCGGGGCAGCCCTGTCGTCGCAGTCATCGGCACGCCCCTGGTCGCCTCCTTCGCCATGGTGGCCTGGGATCTGGCCCTGGACCCGTCGTCGTCGACCCTGCGCGGGCGTTGGGAGTGGGAGCACGGCGGTGGCTACTTCGGGGTGCCGCTCACGAACTTCCTCGGCTGGAGCCTGACCGTATACATCTTCTACCAGCTCTTCGCGCTGTACCTGCGTCGCTGGGGGCCCGAGGCCGACAGTCTCGAACGGCGGCGCGGTGGCTACCTGGCGCTACCGATCGTCGCCTACGTCGTGGTGGCCGGGGACTACGTCGTCACCTGGCTGACCGGCGGCCACGCTTCTGTGCCGGCACACGTCCTGGATGCCACCGGACACCTCTGGCGCGCCACCGACGTCTACGAAAGCTCGGCCCTCTCCGCTCTCTACGGGATGGGCTCCCTGGCCCTGCTGGCCGCTCTCCGGCTGGCCGACAAGAACCGTTCCTAGTCAGTCCCGGGTCCAACAAGAGGAGTACCACCTTGTCCAGCTCTTCCGTTCGCCCTTCGTTCCTGCTCGTCCACGGCGGCTATCACACCGCGTCCTCCTGGTCGCCTGTGCGAGACAAGCTCGCCGCCGACGGATGGCACTCCGAGGCGATCAGCATGCCCAGCGCGGGCGAGCAGCCCACCGCGGGCCTGTACGACGATGCCGAGGCGCTGGCCGCGAGGCTGCGGCGGATCCGAGGCCCGGTCGTGGTTGTCGGTCACTCCCACGCTGGCCTGACCATCACGCAACTCGCCGATGAACACCCGAACCTCGTCCGCCTGATCTACGTCGCCGCCTTCATGCCGACCGAAGGCGTCTCCGCCGCGACGGCCTTCGGCATCCCGGTGCCTGATGACCCGAGCGGCCTCGCGCCGCGCGAGGCGTACGGGAATCCGCGGGAGACGTTCTACTCGGACCTCTCGGACGTCGACGCGAAGGCGGCCATCGACCAGCTAGTCGACCAGAGCCTGCTCTCGTGTGTGCAGCCGACGACACGGGCGGCTTGGCGCAAGGTCCCCTCGACCTACGTGATCTGCACAGAGGACAAACAGTTCCCGGTCTCTCTGCAGGAGCAGTACGCGGCGCAGGCGACTGATGTCGTGCGGATCCCGACGGGCCACTCGCCGATGCTGTCGACGCCGGGCCGGGTCGCGGACATCCTGACATCTCGCGCAGGCGAAGCCGTCCGGAGCTAGGAATGTGAACCGACTGACCCGGGCGATGAGACAGCCCCTGTCGGGGATGTCATTGCTGGTCCGGTCGTTCTCTGCCAGGTTGTCAGAGGGTCGAGAGGAACTGGAGAAGCAGCCGGTTCACCTCTTGCGGGCGTTCCTGCTGAATCCAGTGTCCGCAACCCGGAAGGAAGATCGGCTCGGCGAACCGGTCGTGCCGACGGGGAAGGGTCTGCACGTAATCGCGGAGCCCGCGGAACGCCAATACCGGATCCAGATCGCCCGAGATGAACTGCGCGGGCATCGGCAAGCGAACCCCGTCAAAGGCAGCGGTGAGCTCCCAGTTGCGGTCGAGGTTGCGATACCAGTTGAATGCGCCGGTAAAGCCGTCCTCGAACTGGGCGGCATAAATCTCCAAGTCCTGTTCGGTCAGCCATCCCGGCAGCGCCGTGCTGTGCTCCGGGTCGATCGCCTCCAGCAGCCCACCGCCCAGGGGGACCAGCATGTCCCGGGGAACCTGGTTCGCCGGGTTGTCCCCGCTCACGCCGTAGAAGGTGCGACGCAGGCTCGTCATCGGGTCACGGCCGAACTCTTCGTCAGCGACGCCGGGCTCCTCGATGTAGTTCACGTAGAACCGCCCGTGGTGCATCGCACGCATCGTGGCCAGCTGTCCACCCTCTCCCCGTAGATAAGGGGGAACACTCAGCCCCACCACACCCCGGACCAGGTCAGGACGCATGAGGGCGAGATTCCACGCGACAGTGGCACCCCAGTCGTGGCCCACCAGCACGGCGTCAGGGGCCTCCAGCTCTCGCATGAGGCCGGTGATGTCGCCAACCAGATGCATGATGGAATAAGCCTCGACCGCCGTCGGACGCGAGCTGCTGCCATAACCACGTTGGTCGGGAGCGACCACCCGGTAGCCGGCTTCGACCAACGGGCGAATCTGGTGTCGCCATGAGTGAGCCGTCTCCGGAAAACCGTGCAGCAGTAGGACGAGGGGCCCGTCCCCCTCCTCCAATATGCTGATAGTGATTCCGTTGGCCTCGACGAGACGACGCTGTGACATGCAACTCCAGTTGTGCTTCGTGGTCGGCGACCCGAGTCGGCAGACTGTTGCCGAGCGCGACCAGGTGCCCGGGTCTGCCACGCGCCTCGGGAAATGCCGCTGCCGTCCTCGGCTCAGCGACGCAATTGACGCCGCGACGTTATGCCCAGCTTGGCGAAGATCTTACTCAGGTGCCACTCGACGGTTCGTGGACTGATAAACAGGCGGGTTCCGATCTCCGCATTCGAGAGCCCTTCCCGGGCCAGCTTGACGATGTGGGTCTCCTGTGGTGTCAGCGGGCCGCAGTCGTTGCTCGGCCGTTGACGGACGTTCATTCCAAGGCGATGAGCGGCTGAGGCGGCAAACGCCTCCATGCCCATCGCGGTGAACATGTCGTAGGCCGTCCGAAGCTGCTCGCGGCCATCGTCGCGTCGACCCAGCTCCCACAACCACTCGCCGTAGTAGAAGTGGGCGCGTGCCGTCAGCGGTCGAATCTTCGTACGGTTGAGCCGCTCGATCGCCTCGACGTACAGGTCCTCCGCCCCCGCACCGTTGGTCAGGACGGCGCGGCAGCACGCCTCCATACCGAGCGCCCAGTCGGTACCGCACGCCTGCGTCGAGATCGACAGCCGGTCCAACGCGTCGGTCCCGAATTCGGGCTGTCCGCTGCGGGCGGCGGCGATGATCAGCTCGACGAGCGGCGCACCGGTCAAGACCCCGGGTTCCAGGCTCGACTGGATCGTCAGCTGAGCTGCGCCCAGCGCCTCATCGAACCGGCCCACGCCGTTGTAGAGCAGCGCCTGGGCCCATCCGACGATCGCCGGGGCGAGCCCCTCACCGCGGCGGCGGGCGTCGGCGGTGCTGACAGCAGCCAATTCGAGGGTCCGCGTCTCGTCACCGCGCCACGCGGCGAGGAGCAGAGCCATGTAGCTCGGCACTGGAATCCCGGTTCCGTCCGCCACATCGTCGAGTTCCATGATCAGTACGGATGCCTCGGACAGGTCGCCGGCGAAAAGGTGCATGAGGATGCGTGTCGTCAGCGCCAAGGGAAGGTCGGCCAACGCCCCGCTCTCGCGCGCCAGCCGGACGTAGCTGCCAGTGAGCGCGTCTGCCGCCTCGTCCTGGCAGAGGTCCGTAGCGATCGAGCTGGCGAACCACATCCACCGAAGGGCCTCCTCGTTCGCCAGACCCGGGTTCTGGAACGCCTTCAGTGCCTCCTTCATCTTCGGCACCGCAGCCGCGAAGCCCGCGGTGTAGCGCACCGCGAGACCGTCCAGGAGGAGGTCCGACGGTCGCGCTGGCGCTGTGGCAACCGGCGCAGCAGCGGCCGCCCGGGCAACATCTCGCAGGGTGCCGCTGCTTCCGGAGTCTGAGGCGTACCAGGCCGCGCGTAGGGCGTCGAGATAGGTGCTCCGGGCGAGACCGACGTCCAGCGGCTCGAGCCGCGAAGCCGCCCTGAGGAAGAGATCCGCCGTCTCGCGACCTCGGTCGACAGTGAAGGCGATGTCGGCCCGCAGAAGGTCCGCGCGTGCCCGGTCGAGCTCGGACGCATGGTCGGCCTCGGCCAAGGCGAGCAGGCGCTGCGCGACGTCCGGAGCACCGCCCAGATGTCGGGCCTGCGCTGCCGCCAACAGCCGCGAAGCCCGCCGTGGCGGATCCAGGGTCAGTTCCGCGGCTCGTTCCAGGAACACTCCGGCCGCCGCGAACCCGCCACGGGTCTGCGCCCGAGCCGCGGATGCCTGCAACTCGGTCGCTACGTCCTCGTCGGGTCCCGCGGCTGCCTGCGCCCGGTGCCAGGCTCGCCGGTCCGGATCCGTACTGGGCTCCATCGTGTCGGCGAGCGCGGCATGGGCTTGACGCCTCTCCGTTTCGCTGGCGGCTCGGTAGACCGCCGAGCGCAGCAGGGGGTGTCGAAACCGCACCCCGAAGCCGAGATCCACGAAATCCGCAGCGCACCGGGAGGCAGCGAGATGACTCTCCACGGGTACGCCCACACGAGTGAGAGCGCCCCATACCAGCACGGGATCCCCGAGGGGTTCGGCCGCCGCGACCAGGAGCAATGCTCGGGCGTCCGGAGGGAGCGCGGCGATCTGCCGCCGAAAGCTCTCCTCGATGCGGCGAGGCAGAGCACTGTTGCTGAGGATTCCGAAGCCGCCGCTCAACTCGGCAGCGGTGAAGCCACGGGGCAGTTCGGTGAGCGCCAAGGGATTTCCGTGGCATTCGGCGATGATGCGGTCGAGCACCCTCTCGTCGACCCGCCCGAGAGACGTGGAGGCGAGCAACGCCCGCGAATCGTCGTCGGACAGGCCGGTGACGGTCAGGACCGGCAAGCCCTTCAGCTCCGGCATGTCGTCAGTGTCGAGGTCGCCGCGCACCGCGAAGATCATGATCAGCGACTCGGTTCTCAGCCGCCTGGCAACGAAGCCGAGGACCTGGGCCGAAGCCTGGTCCAGCCACTGGGCGTCGTCAACGATGCACACGACCGGCTGTTCGTCGGCGAAGCCGGCAAGAAGGCCCAGTACGCCCAGGCCAACCATGAAAAGGTCCGGTGCCTCGCCAGCGCTCAGACCGAACGCGGTGCTCAGCGCGCGGCCCTGCTGAGCAGGGAGCCGCCCGAGGCGATCCAGGACGGGCGCGCAGATCTGATGCAGGCCGGCAAACGCGAGTTCGCTTTCGGCCTCCACGCCGACGGCCTGGACGACCCGGCAATCCCCGGCCTGGGCCAGGGCGTAATCCAGGAGCGCGGTCTTGCCGATCCCCGCCTCACCCCGAAGGACGAGGGCTCCGCTGACTCCGACACGCCCACCGGCGAGGAGCTGGTCGAGCGCCTCGCGTTCGACGCTCCTGTCCAACAGCACGTTGCGCCGTCTTCGCCTGCTCATGGCCGCATCGTGGCCGTTTTGGGGAAACATCGTCATAAACCCTAGTCGGGGACGTAGCCGCTGAGCAGGCGCGGTGGCCAACCCCACCGACAATCCCCATTTCGATGACCTGGGGGGTCATCTGCCAACAATCCGATCGGCGCCGGAAGTGCAACAGAGCCGTCAGAGGTACCTGTTCGTCCACGTCGACTCTGATTGGTAAGGCAACGGGAACAGGTCAGCGTGGCGGCGAAGGCTGCTCCAGGGGGCGTCCGTGAGCGCGGATCGTGTCCGAGACGGCGACGCCGAGCAGGACGGCGACAGCTGCCAGCGCGACGACGAGGGGCGGCCGGCCGACCATCACCGGTGCCATGGCCACGAGGACGAAGATCCCGATCGGCCGTGGCCGGGACACCCGGGCGAAGGCCACGTACTCGAACAGTGAGCGCCCGGCGAGGAAGAGCGCGGGACCGCCGAGGATGGCCCCGACCCAGGCGGGCTTGGCGTCTCCGGTGGGATCTATGAGGGTGAGTTCGGAGCCGGCTGAGGCAGCGAGGATGCCCGCCACCATGAGCAGGTGGGCGAGCTCGGCCAACCGGCCGACCCGGCCGGGGTCGGCGGATGCCGCGATGGCCTCGCCCAGGATCTGACCGGCTCGGTAGAAGTAGATCCGCCACAGCAACACCGTGATGAGGAACGACACGGTGAGGGCCATTGTCCGTTCGGGCACGATCGGGCCGCGTAGAAGGCTCGATCCGGAGGTCAGGATCGTCTCCCCAAGCGCGACGATGACGAGCTGCCAGTATCGTTCGGCCAGGTGCTCGCCCGCGCCGGACCACGGGGACACCCGTGAGCGACCAAGCCCCGGGACCGGCCAGCCGATTCTGGCCCCGAGGTAGTCGATCGCCAAAGCCAGCGTCCACAGCGAATTGCGCGTCGCCTCCGGCGCGAAAGCTCCGGTGAGCCACGGCACGGCCGACGTGCCGAACCAGACGAGCGCCAGCGTGTTGACGCGGCGAAGGTTGTGACCCCGCACAATGAGCGCGAAGAAGAGAGTGCGGCCCACCTGGATCGCGACGTAGGTGCTCGCGAAGAGCAGGCCGGTATCGGCGAGAGCCCCCGAAATCGCGACCGCCAGGAGCAGGCTCCCGTACATCGTCGCGAGGACGACGAACTGGATTGCCGGCTGGAACGGATCGAATCTGCTCGTCACCCATGCCGTCTGGGTCCAGATCCACCAGACCGCCAGGAACAGCAGCAGCGTCTCGCCGTTCTCCGCGAGGGACGTGGTCAGCCTCTCCGCGACGTGGCCCCTGGTGTAGTCCAGCACCAACTCGTGCACGATCCGGGTGAGGGCGAAGACGAACACGAGGTCGAAGAACAGTTCCAAAAAGGTCGGCCGCTGCGGACTCTCACGTCTGCGCAGCAGACTGGCCACTCTATTCGTCGTCATCCGTCCGCCCGCTTCGTCGGCTTGTTTCTGAAGCAGTCGTACCACGTCACCGCGCCGCTCACGGATGAGATGCCCACTCAACGACCAAGAGGCTCCAACTCGGAAAATCGCTTCATCTATGCGGATAGCGGCGTGGTGGGGGCCGTGCCGGTTCGATTCCCCGGGTCGTCGGGCAGCGGCTGGCCGCCGACCGTATCGACCCGGGGAGTCGTCTCGCCGAGAGATGCTGACTGGTCAGGCGCAGAGAGCCTCATTCAGGAGCGCGTCGACCGCGGCGAAGACGTCGGCGTACTCACCGCGGAAGTTGGGCGTCAGCGCGACGGTCACCTGGTGGCGCCCGTCCTCAGTAGAAAACGACCAGGATTGGTAGGTCAGGGTGCCGCCGTCGTTGCCGTACACCCGGATTCCGCACGTGGTGTCTCGCCACGACAGTCCGAGCCCGTAACTACCGCCCTTGACAGCGGGTGTCTTCATCTCGGCGAGGAGGCGACGCGGCAGAAGACGCCCGCCCAGCAGCGCGGCGAAGAATCGGTTCAGATCAGTGGTTGTGGAGATCATCTCGCCAGCTGCGCCGAACACCGACGGATTCATCCGGGTGTAGTCGAGAAGCTCCATTTCGCCGTCCTGCTGTGTCGGCACGTAGCCGTGTGGATGCGGTCCGCGGATCTGCGGCGACGTCCCTGGCACTGCGGTGTCGCGCAACCGCAACGGCTGGATGATCCGGTGTTCGACCTCATCGCGGTATGGCCGGCCGGTCACCTTCTCGATGATCTGGCCGAGCAGAAGATAGTTGGTGTTCGAGTACGCGTAGGCCGCACCCGGCTGGTCAGACGTCGGCGGGTTGGACACCGCCCGCCCAATGAGTTCGGCCAGGGTCCAGGTCCGCCATCGGTTGCTCAGGAACTCAGGCTCGGGCGGCATCGGCAGTGTCTGGACGTAGTCGAACAACCCGCTGCTGTGGTTGAGCAGATGGCGCACGGTAATGCGGTGACCGTCGGGGACGACTCCGGGCAGCCGCGATTCGACAGTGTCGTCAAGCCGCAGCCGACCCTCACCGACAAGCTGCAGGACGACGGTGCCGATGAACGTCTTCGTGATGCTGCCCACCCGCACTCGACCGTCAACCGGGACCGCCCTCGTGGTACCCAGTTCGGCCACACCGCTGGCGCCCTGCCAGATGCCGTGCTGGTCACGCACCTCCGCCAGCGCGCCCACAGTGCCAGCGGCTACGACGTCGTTCAGCCGACGGTGCAGTTCGACGCGATCCCTCTCCGCTGGCACGGCAGTGGCAGCGGCCGGGACGGCAATCACCGCCAGCACTGTCGTCGCGATCGTCATGGACCGGAGCACACGCTTCATTCGGCCTCCTTGAGCAATTCCGCCCGTCGGTGTTTACCGAAGATCACGCTAGGCAGACGACCGCCCGGGCGGGACCCGGCTGACAGCCGTCTTTTACTGGGGGGTTTCCCCCACTCCGGCCCTCGCGCAGCAGGCCCGGCGTGCTGCGCGCGGTCGTGGTGACCGGGGATGGTCACCGCCTGGTCGGGCTGCTCGGTCTGGGTCTGGGCGCGACCACCCGGGCCTGGCAGGTGGGATTCGTGAGCAGAATGAGGGCCGGGCAGGGTAGGACAATGGCGGCATGGACCCTCCGGTGACGCCACCGACAGCGGACGCATCGTCCGAACGCCAGGGTCGGGGCAGGAGGACGTTGGCGGTGGCCCGCGCGGCGGTCGGAGCGCCGTTCACCCGACGACAGCTTCGCGAGCTGTCATTCTGCCTGGCCGGGCTGCCGTTCACGCTCATCAATCCACTGGTGCTCTTCGTTCTCACCGTGGACATCATCTGGTTCGTGGTCGACGGCGGGCGGGGTAACCCGTCGGCGGGCGAGATGGCCGTCGCCTGTGCCTGCCAGGGACTGCTGCTCATGCTGCTCGTGTCGACAACGGCGGCCCGGAGGCTCGGCTCACTGCAGCGCCTGCTTGCGACCCGGCTGCTCGGGACGCGAGTCGGGGAGCCGCCGCCGGTGCGGCGGCGCCCCGGCGGTCGGGCCTGGTCCGGGCCGGGCCTCGGGGACGTGGCAGGCTGGCGGGTCATGGCCTATCAGCTGGCCAAGCTGCCGGTCGGCCTGGTCGAGCTGTACGCCGTGTTCTTCTGGGTCGGCGGGCTGGTCAACCTGAGTTACCCGCTCTTGTGGGGGGCGTTCCGTAACCATCCGCCGGGAGTCCAGCTGAGTCCGGTGCCGGTGTTCACGCCGTTCGGGTTGTTCGGCGACGGCACGTTCCGCGTCGCGACGTTCCCCGGCACGTTCGCCGCCGCCGCGGCGGGAGCGGCGATGCTGCTGGTCGCCCCGTGGGTTACCAGGGCCGTTACGTCCGTCGACGCCTGGCTGATCCGAGGCTTGCTCGGGCCTGGGCGGCTGGCGCAGCGGGTCCACGACCTGGAGCTGACCCGGGCGCTGGCCGTGGACGACTCCGCCGCGATGCTGCGGCGGCTCGAGCGGGACCTGCACGACGGCGCGCAGATCAGGCTGGCCACCTTGGCCATGAACCTCGGTATGGCCCGGGAGAAGCTCGGCGACGGCGGCGAGGTTCCCGACGCCGCGGCTGCCCGCGAACTGGTCGACGCCGCCATCCGGGGCGCCAAGGACGCGCTCGGCGAGCTGCGCGGCCTGGTCCGCGGGATCCACCCGCCAGTGCTCGACAACGGGCTGGCGGACGCCCTCGCGTCGTTGGCCGCCGACAGCGCGATTCCTGTCGAGCTGCAGGTCGACCTCCCGGTCCGGCCCGCTCCTGCGATCGAGACCATCGCGTATTTCTGCGCTGCCGAACTGCTGGCCAACGCGGCGAAACACAGCCTCGCCAACGCGATCGACGTCCGGGGCGTCGAACATCGGGACGTGCTGCTGCTCAGCGTGACCGACGACGGCACGGGTGGTGTCGAGTCGGGCCGGGGCAGTGGCCTGCGCGGGCTGACGTCTCGGGTCGCCGTGGTGGATGGCCGGCTCACCATCACGAGCCCACCTGGCGGCCCAACGAGGATCACCGTCGAGCTACCGTTCCGCGCATGAATGCGCGGGTCGTCATCGCCGAGGATGCGGCTTTGTTCCGGGCGGGGCTCACTCGGCTGATCGAGGACCGCGGCCACCAGGTGTGCGCTGCCGTGGGCGACGGCGACGCGCTGCTGGCCGCCGTGGCCGAGCATCAGCCCGACGTGGTGGTGGTCGACATCCGGATGCCACCAACGCACACCGACGAGGGAGTTCGCGCCGCGCTCGAGATCCGCCACCAGCATCCCCGCACCGGTGTGCTGATGCTGTCGCAGTACATCGAGACCAAGTACACCTCCCGGCTGTTGGAGGGCAATGCGGCAGGCGCCGGCTACCTGCTGAAGGAACGGGTGGCCGACGTCGCCGAGTTCGCCGACGCGCTGGAGCGGGTCGCCACGGGCGGCACGGCGCTGGACCCTGAGATCGTCGGCCGACTGCTGCGGGCCAGCCGCCGCGCCGACGGCGTAGCGACACTTACCGCACGCGAACGCCGCGTGCTCGCGCTCATGGCGGAGGGGCGGTCGAACGCAGGCATCGCCGGCACGCTCCTGGTGAGCGACGGAACCGTGGAGAAACACGTCACCAGCATCTTTGGCAAGCTGGGCCTCCCCGCCGGCGAGGCCGACAACCGTCGCGTCCTCGCGGTCCTGCGCTACCTGAATTGACCAGGCACTCCGGGGAAATCACCGGCCCGGTACGCGAACGGAGCGCAACAGGGTCGATCTCAGCGCGCACCCTGGGGTGATTGCGGTGTCCGCGAGGCGACGCGACCCGGTGCCTCACGACCGATGAGGCGTGGCGCAACGCTCAGGCTCACGCAGGTCCAGCTGTGCTGTGGACGTGCTAGCCGGCAATGGCCTCGCGCTGGATCTGCTCGAACTGGGCGGCCATCGCGGCGGCCAGGGCCTGCGCGGCGGACAGCGGGCGAATCATGACGGTGAGCTCATCGATCAGGCCGCTCTCGTCCAGGTGAAGGAAGTCGCAACCTTCGACGGCGACATCGCCTATCCGCGCCTCGAATACCAGCGCGTGATCGCGATCGCCGTCACCGCTCAGCTCGCTGACGTACCGGAAGTCCTCGAACACCCGCAGCACGCCGCGCAGGATCGCCGCGGTGATTGCCTTGCCCGGATACGGCTTGAACGCCACCGGGCTGCGGAAGACCACATCGTCGGCCAGGGCCGCCGCCATGGCGTCCGCATCGCGTGCCTCAACCGCCGCGCGAAAGTCGATCATTGTGTCAGCGTACGGGGTTTTCCTGGCCGCCGGTCGATCGGCGCTTGGCCGTCCTGTGGGTCGTTCCGAACGGGATGGGAGGCTGAACGCGTGGCTTCCCGATTGACGTGCACGTGGACAGGTCTCGGCTGCCCGACGGCTTGGTACGCACCGTGGACGCGTCGGTGTATCTGAAGTCCGGCGAGAGCGCCGTGGAGGGTCACGGAACCGAGCTCCCAGTGCGGCAGACCGGCGGCATCCTCGCCCAGGTGGAGATTGTCGCCGGGTTTCGAGACTCGTACGTCACTGGCGCCCGCCAGTCCCTGAGCCGACGCGACGCCCGCCGGTGACGCCCGGATGAGCCTGGTGTCGGCGTTCGTACCGATCTGGTTCCTTACCGCGGTCGGCTACGCGGCCTGTCGTTGGGGCCTGCTGGGCGAGGCGGTGGCGTCGGTGCTCGGCCGGTTCGTCTTCCATCTTGCGATGCCGTCCGCCCTGTTCCTGACGCTGTCCCGAATGCCGCTCTCCGGGTTCGCCGGCCGCTCGCTGCTCGCCTTTGGAGTGAGCACCGCCGCGGTCGTCGGGTTCGGGTGGGTCGCCGCGAGCCGGCTGTTCGGTCGCGGGCCCGGCGAACGGCCGATCTGGGGCATGGCCGCCGGGTACGTGAACTCGGCGAACCTCGGCATCCCGATCGCAACGCAGGTTCTCGGCAACGTGTCGTTCCTGGCGGAGGTGGTGCTGCTGCAGGTGCTGGTGGTGACGCCCGTGATCCTGGTCGCCCTGGACCGGCACAGCGACCCGGCCGGGCGGGTACGGGTCCGCCGTATCGCCTCTCTGCCGGTCCGCAACCCTGTGATCCTGGCGTCGCTGCTCGGTGTCGCGTGCTCGGCTGCCGGCCTGCAGTTGCCGTCGGCGACCGCCGCGTCGCTCACCCTGCTGTCGGGCGCCGCGGTTCCGACCGCCCTGGTCGCGCTCGGCGCGTCGCTGCACCCCACCGCGCCGTCACGGGCAGAGCCGGCAGAGCGGCCCAGGCTGGCCGAGCTGGCCGTGATCAGCGCGCTGAAGCTCGTCGCACAGCCGGTCATCGCGTACGCGGCCGGGATGGCCCTGCACCTGTCCGCGCCGCAGTTGCTCGCCGTGGTGGTGTGCGCGGGCCTGCCGACAGCGCAGAACACGTTCATCTACGGCCAGGAGTACGGCGTCGGCGAGACGGTGGCCAACCGGGCGGTGCTGGTGACCACGACGCTGTCGCTGGCCACAGTGGCCGCGGCGGCGGCGCTGCTCGGGTAGGTCCGTTAGCTGTAACGCACCCCGAGCGACGTCAGTGCGAGCTGGCCGATGTGCGGCTTGAGGTCGGGTACCGCCGGGGTGCCCAGACGACCAGTATTGCTAGGACGTCATACGTGTGATGTGATCCTGGTCCTGAGTTTCGCGTGCGTTTCCACCGCATGACGGTCCAACGCCGCTGCACCCCTGCCCGTCGTCCATCTCGGATGGAAGGAACCACGATGGCTCCAGCTTTCAACCGCATTTCGCGAAGATCTACACCGTCTCCCAAGATTGTGAAGATCGTGACCGGCGTGATTGCGACAACGGTCGCGACTACCGCAGCAGTCGTCGTGGCGCAGCCGGCGTACGCAGCGACAGCTATCTACGCGGCGCCAGCGGGCTCCGGAACGGCCTGCTCGGCGTCGGCACCGTGCAGCATCGGGCAAGCGCAGGCCCAGGTTCGATCGGCGCCGGCCGGCGACGTCACGGTGCAGCTCGCCGCGGGGACGTACCGGATCTCCAGCCCACTCCAGTTCCGCGCAGAGGATGGCGGTCGCGGCGGGACGGTCCTGTGGACCGCAGCCCCCGGCGCCAACCCGCTGATCACCGGCGCGCTCGACGTCTCCGGATGGTCGCTGCATGACGCCGCGTCGAACATCTACGTCGCGAACGTCCCGGTGGGTCTCGAAACGCGGCAGCTGTACGTGAACGGCGTCAACGCATCCCGCGCGGCAATAAAGCTCAACAACTCCGACATCACGCTGACGGCGACCGGAATGAGGGTCAACAACTCAGCCCTGAACTACCTGAGCACCCTGCCTCAGCAGAACCGCATCGAGTTCGAGAGCATCGCCGCATTCACGAATCGCTATGCCCAGGTCGCCAGCATCAGCGGAAACGTGATCACGATGGCCCAGCCGGGATGGAACAACAACACCTGGGGCTACGACACCGTGCAGAGTTCCCTGATCGGAGGGCCAACCTACTTCCTCGGGAATTCTCTGCGCTTCCTGACCACAGTCGGGCAGTGGTACATCGATCCCGCTGCGGGGAGGCTGTACTACAAGCCTGCGCCGGGGGTCCATCCCGACCAGCTTGACATCGAGCTGCCCCGCCTGCAGAGCCTGCTGAGCATCGGCGGCACCTACAGCAACCCGGTCTCGAACCTCGCGTTCCGGGGTATCAAGTTCTCGGGGACGTCCTGGCTGGGGCCCTCCTCAGTAGAAGGTTACGCCAACCAGCAGAACGGCACCTTCCTCAAGGGTACGTACAGCTATCGGCCGAGCGACGCCTTCACCAGCTGCGCACGCGGCTGCACGATGTTCGAGCGGGCAAGGAACACGTGGCTCCAGGAGCCCGCCGCCGTTCAGGTGTCGGCGGCCAACCACATCGCCTTCACCGACAACACCTTCGCCAACCTCGGTCAGTCGGCGCTCGGTATCGGTCAAGACGCGAACGCGATGGTGTCGGGGGTCGGCCTGGGCGCGAGCGACATCGACGTGATCGGTAACAAGTTCACGGAGGTCTCCGGTCACGGAATCGCCGTCGGCGGAATCCAACCCGACGCTCACCACCCCAGCGATCAGCGCATGGTCAACAAGAACGTCCGCATCGAGGACAACACCGTCAATCGGGTGGCCGTCGATTACAAGGACAACTCGGGCATCTTGAGTACCTACGTCACCAACGCGCGCATCGTCCGTAACGAGGTCGCGAACGTTGCCTACGACGCGATCGACACCGGGTATGGGTGGGGCAGCCATGACCCCGGTGGCTCGAACGAGTATGCCAACCGCGGTTACTACAACTACAGCACGCGTTACACGACTCCAACGACGTTGCGCGACAACTACGTAGCGAACAACCTGGTGCACAACACGAAGGCCAGGTTCCACGACGGCGGCTCGGTGTACAACCTGTCCGCCAGTCCCGGCACGGTCCTTGAGGAGAACTACCTGTACAACGTGTCCGGCGTCGGGCTCTACCTCGACGAGGGCACGCGTTACACAAACTATCGGAACAACGTCCTCCAGGGCTCCAGCCCATGGGTGTTCACAAACTCCTACGGGACGGCGCACAACACAAGCGACAACATGATTACCGGTAACTGGTACAACTCCGGTGGTGCCCAGATTCCGGACGCGGCCATGCACAACAATCAGGTCACCGGCAACATTCAGGTCTCCGGCACGGCGTGGCCGACCGGCGCGCAGGCCGTGATCTGTGAGGCGGGCGTCGCGGCGCAGCGGCGAACGGAACTCAACGGGAACCTGTTCGCGCCCAATGGCACCTGCGGTCAGACCGGCTCGCCCGTTGCTGCCCCCTATCTCACTACTGCGACATCCGCGGCCAGTTCGTTCTTCGCCCAGTCAGGTTCGCGTTTCGCCCTCTCTGCCGCCGGCGCTGATGTCTGGAGCGGCGCGGGCGACGAGTTCGGGGCGATCTATCAGGACAACTCCGTCACCTCGGGCACGAGCGTGAGCGCCAAGGTCGACTCGCTGAACGATTCCCATGCCTACGCCAAGACCGGCGTGATGATCCGCAACGACATGACGAGGCCGGGATCCTCCAACGGCTATGCGCTGGTCGCGGTCACGAGGACGAACGGGGTCCTCTTCGAGTGGGATTCCAACGGCGATGGGTACGTCGACAGCGAATCCAAAGCGAGCGTCGACACGTACCGCCCGGTCTGGGTCAAGCTCACCCGAAGTGGGAACCAGGCCACTGCCTACTACTCCTACGACGGTGCCAACTACATCCAGATCGGTTCATCCGTGACGCTGACCGGTGCCAGCGCCACGCAGGACGGCGGCACTTTCACCACGTCGCACGACCGCACGCAGCGGGCCATCAACGTCGTCAGCGACCTGCGCATCTCCGGATCGCAGAATGTGCCGACCGTCCAGATCGTCGGCGGTCCGTCGGGTCGATGTGTCGACGCGCCTGGTACGAGCACGACCAACGGCGGGCAGGTACGACTGTGGGACTGCAACGGGGGCGGCAACCAGCGCTGGACCTACACCTCGGGCAAGCAGTTGATGGTCTACGGCAACAAGTGCCTGGACGCCAGTGGCGGAGGTACCAGCAACGGCGTGAAGGCAATCATCTGGGACTGCAATGGCCAGGCCAACCAGCAGTGGAACCTGAACTCCAACGGCACCATCACCGGGGTGCAGTCGGGGCTGTGCCTGGACGCTAGTGCCTCCGGCACCGTCAACGGCACTCTCATCCACCTGTGGACCTGCCATGGTGGCAGCAACCAGCAGTGGAGTCAGCGGAGCTAGTGCCTCGCGCGGGAAGCTCGCCCACAAAATTGTGCGAGTGACTTGAGGATCTCCTCGGCGGTCCTGGTCCAGATGAACGGTCGTGGGTCGCTGTTCCAGTCAGCGATCCACGACCGGATGTCGGCTGCGAGGGACTGCACGGACTTGTGGGTACCGCGGCGGATCTTCTGGTCGGTGAAGATCCGAACCCGGAGACCCGAGCGGACACCCCGTGCCCGGGTGGGCGGGCCTCCAGATGGGCGGGTTCCTGGCCCTCGGCTGGCCGGGCAAGCCCCGCGCGGCGCACCCCGGAACAACCGGTGGCAATCCCTCCGGACAAGCATCCCGATGCATGGGCGGGCGTCGACGCGGCTACCGCCAGCGCGTCGGCCCACTCATCGATGTCCCGAAGCAGGGGTAGGGATTCGACGCGCAGGCCCCACTGGCGCAGGGCCGTCCCGGTCAGTGCGGTGGACATCGACGCCGCCGTCAGCACGGCGGCGGGGGGCGCTCGTCCGTCGAAGGCCTACGCCGGCTCGCGTACGCCGCCGGCGTTGCCTCCATCGTCCGGCATTGGTTCGGCTGGGGCTTCTGGCAGTTCGTCCGGCGTGTCGGGCAGGAGGATGCTCGCGTCGTCGGGCACCGGTTCACGTGGGTCGATGGGCGGATACTGTTCGGGGTCGAGATCCGGTCCAGTCATCAGGCGAGTATCCGTCGTCTTCGGGTCTGCCGCTCGTCGGGCCCGCGTCACCCGGTCGCTGGCCGGGCGGCGAGCATGACCGACCGCGCGACGTCTGGTGGTCCACACCATCCGACGTTGGTCATCATGGTTGCCCATGTTCGTGGACCAGCGGCAGTTCCCCTTCCTGGCCGACATTCGGGCTCAGTGGGTTGCCATTCGCGACGGCCGGTCTCGTGGTAGCAACCTCGTCGCCTGGCCGCCTCAACGATGTCCGGGTCGCCGGTGTGCGGCGGCGGGAGGGGGCCAGGGTAAGGCTGCGGCGGTGCCGCCACGCAGCACGGCAGGGCGCTCCCTCCCAGCCGGCACACCAGTCAGGACGGTTCATAGGCCAGATTGGGTCGCAGCCATCGTTCGACGTCGGCGACGCTGGTGGCGCGGCGGGCGGCGTAGTCTTCGATCTGGTCCTTGCCGATGCGGCCCACAGTGAAGTATTTCGCCGCCGGGTTGGCGAAGATCAGCCCACTGACGCTGGCTGCCGGCGTCATCGCGAAGGACTCCGTCAGGCTGATGCCGAGCTCGTCGGCCTTCAGCAGGTCGAACAGTTCCCGCTTCTCGCTGTGGTCTGGGCTGGCGGGATAGCCGAGCGCCGGTCGGATGCCCCGGAAGCGTTCGGCGTGCAGGTCGGCGAGGTCCGGCATGGCGTCTGGTTCGAACCAGTCGCGGCGGGCCTTCAGGTGGATGTACTCGGCGAAGGCTTCGGCGAGCCTGTCGGCCAGCGCCTTGACCATGATCGCGCGGTAGTCGTCGTGCTGGGCCTCGTAGTACGCGGCCAGTGAGTCGGCGCCGTGGATGGTCACGGCGAAGCCGCCCAGGTGGTCGCCGTCGGGGGCCACGTAGTCGGCCAGGCAGCGGTTGTCGCGGCCGGCCGGTTTGACCGTCTGCTGGCGTAGCATCGGCAGGCGCACCCCGTTGCCGAGGACGATGTCGTCGCCCTCGGAGCGCGCGGGCCAGAAGCCGTAGACGCCTCGGGCCTGGAAGGAGTCGTCCTTCGTGATCTTGTCCAACAGTGTGTTGGCGTCGTCGTAGAGCTCGCGGGCGACCGGCTGCTCCAGGATCGCCGGGAACTTGCCCTTGAGTTCCCAGGCCAGAAAGAGGAACTGCCAGTCGATCATCTCGCGCAGCTCGGGAAGGGTGGGCTGGACCGTCCGCCGGCCGGTGAAGTCCGGGGTCGGCAAGTCAGTGAAGTCGACCTCCTCGCGGTTGGCGCGAGACTCAGTCAGGGTGAGCATCGGCTGGGAGCGCCGGTTGGCATGCGCCTCGCGCAACTGCTCCTGCTCGACGCGGTTGGCGCGGTCCAGTTCGCGGGCCCGGCCATCGTCGAGCAGGTCGGACACCACGCCGACGACCCGGGACGCGTCGAGCACGTGCACTGTTGTGCCGTCGTACGCGGGGGCGATGCGCACGGCGGTGTGTTGACGCGATGTCGTGGCCCCGCCGATCAGCAGGGGCATCTTGAGGCCGCGACGCTGCATCTCGGCGCCGACTGTGACCATCTCGTCGAGCGATGGCGTGATCAGGCCGGACAGGCCGATGGCGTCAGCTCCCTCGGCGACGGCCGTGTCCAGAATCCGGCCGGCCGGAACCATCACGCCCAGGTCGATGACCTCGTAGCTGTTGCAGCCCAGGACCACGCCGACGATGTTCTTGCCGATGTCGTGCACATCGCCCTTCACGGTCGCCAGCACGACCTTGCCCTGCCCGCGGCCCGGGTCGATCCGGCCCTCGAGGCGGGCCTGCTCCTTCTCGGCTTCCATGAACGGTTCGAGGTAGGCCACTGAGCGCTTCATCACCCGGGCGCTCTTGACGACCTGCGGCAGGAACATCTTGCCGGCGCCGAACAGGTCGCCGACGATCTTCATTCCGTTCATCAGCGGACCCTCGATGACATCGAGGGGTCGGGCGAGGCCCTGTCGAGCCTCCTCCGTGTCCTGTTCGATGAAGTCGACGATGCCGTGGACCAGCGCGTACGACAGCCGCTCGTGCACCGGCGCCTCGCGCCAGGACAGGTCGACCGCACGCTTCGTGCCGGAACCGGTAACGGTCGACGCGAAGGCGACCAGGCGGTCGGTGGCGTCCGGGCGCCGGTCGAAGATCACGTCCTCGACGAGTTCGACGAGGTCGGCGGGGATATCGGCGTACACGGCGAGCTGGCCGGCGTTGACGATGCCCATGTCCAACCCGGCGCGGACAGCGTGCAACAGGAACGCCGAATGCATGGCCTCGCGAACCACGTCGTTGCCGCGGAAGGAGAATGACAGGTTGGAGATGCCTCCGCTGGTGCGGGCACCCGGGCAGCGCGCCTTGATCAGCGGGAGGGCGTCGATGAAGGCCTTCGCGTATCCGTTGTGCTCGGCGATCCCGGTGGCGACCGCGAGGACGTTCGGGTCGAAGATGATGTCCTCCGGCGCGAACCCGACCTGCTCGACGAGCAGATCGTAGGCCCGGCCGCAGATGGACACCTTGCGTTCGGTGGTGTCGGCCTGGCCCTGTTCGTCGAAGGCCATCACCACCACGCCGGCGCCGTAGTCGTGAATCCGGCGGGCCTGAGCCAGGAAGGCCTCAGTGCCCTCCTTGAGGCTGATGGAGTTGACCACGCCCTTGCCCTGCACGCACTTGAGGCCGGCCTCGAGGACAGTCCACTTCGAACTATCGACCATCACTGGGATCCGGGCGACCTCAGGCTCGGTGGCGATGAGGTTGAGGAAGGTCGTCATGGCGCGCTCGCTGTCGAGCAGGTCCGCGTCCATGTTGACGTCGAGCAGGTTGGCGCCGCCGCGGACCTGCTCCAGGGCCACGTCGACCGCGCCCTGATAGTTGTCCGACTCGATGAGCCGGCGGAACTTGGCCGAGCCGGTGACGTTGGTGCGCTCACCGATCATCACGAACCCGGTGTCGGGTCCGATCGCGAACGGCTCCAACCCACTGAACCGGGTGGTCTGCGGCAGGGCGGCGACCGTTCGTGGCGGTGTGCCGGCCACGGCGGCGACGATCCGGGCGATGTGCTCCGGTGAGGTGCCGCAGCAGCCGCCGGCGATGTTGAGCAAACCGGACGCGGCAAATTCGCCGAGCAGGCCGGCGGTCTCCTCCGGCGTCTGGTCGTAGCCGCCGAAAGCGTTCGGCAGACCGGCGTTGGGGTGACACGCCACGTAGGTGCCAGCGATCTTGGAAAGCTCCTCGACGTGCGGGCGCATCTCGGCCGCGCCCAGCGAGCAGTTCACGCCGACGACCAGCGGATCGGCCCGCTCTATCGAGCGCCAGAAAGCCTCCACGGTCTGCCCCGACAGGGTCCGGCCGCTCAGGTCGACGATGGTAACGGAGATCCACAGCGGCAGCTGCGGCGCGACCTCACGGGCTGCGGCGATTGCGGCCTTCGCGTTCAACGTGTCGAAGATCGTCTCGATCAGAAGCAGGTCGACACCACCCTCGGCCAGGGCCGAGATCTGCTCCGCGTACGCCGCGCGCACTGCGTCGAAGTCGACGGCACGATACGCCGGGTCCTCGACCCGCGGCGACAGCGACAGCGTCACGTTCAGCGGCCCGACCGAGCCAGCCACGAACCGGCCACCGAACTCGTCCGCCGCCTGCCGGGCCAGCCGCGCGCCCTGGACGTTCATCTCACGAACCAGTGACTGGAGCCCGTAGTCGGCCTGGCCGATGCTCGTCGCAGTGAACGTATTGGTGGTGGTGATGTCGGCGCCGGCGGCCAGATACTGCCGGTGTACGTCCAGGATGACGTCCGGCCGGGTGAGGTTGAGCAGGTCGGGATCACCGCTGACGTCCTGCGGATGGTCGACAATCAGGTCGCCCCGATAGTCCGCGGCGGTGAGCTGCGCGCCCTGCAACATCGTTCCCCAGGCGCCGTCCAGCACCAGAACACGCTGGGACATCAGCTGCCGCAGCGACGATGCGGTGTCTTTCTGGCTCAATAACGCGCTCAAGCGGTCGCCTCCGAAGCTCGGAGGCGCCCTTGTCGAAGAGATGAGGGCCGAGCGTGGCGGGCTCCGCCCGTCGCAGCGCCTCTCGACCCGACAGGAAGATGCTACCCGACCCGTCCGCCTGGAGGTCCCCGTACGGCGTCGGCGTCTGGCCGCCGCGGTCACGCGGCAAGCCCGATCGTGACGAGCCCGCGCCCATCACTGGCGATGCAGCGCCGGGGCCTCCCATGTTCGTCGGGACCGTTATCGTGTGCGGTGGCACAAACGTTGCGAGGTGCCCTGCGCGAGTGGGGAGAATCGGGAAGCCGGTGTGAGTCCGGCACGGGCCCGCCGCGGTGACCGGGGAGCTGCCACCCACGCGTACCAGACGCAGCCACTGACCCTGCGGGGTTGGGAAGGCGGGTGACCAGCATAGATCCGGGAGTCCGAAGACCGGCCTCGCGTCATCGCCCCCGTCAGGGGCACGAGCGCAGCGGGAGCCTGCCTTGGACACCGGCCTCTACGAGACCATCCACCGCCGCCGGGACGTACGTGCCCAGTTCACCGGGGCGCCGATCCCCGACGAGACGTTGAACCGGGTCCTCACGGCGGCGCACGCCGCGCCGAGCGTCGGCCTCTCCCAGCCCTGGGACTTCATCCTGGTCCGCGATCCCGAGCTGCGGCAGGAGTTCCACCGGCACGTGCAGCGGGAACGGGACACCTTCGCGGCCACTCTCGAGGGTGCTGCGGCGGAACGCTTCAACCGGATCAAGATCGATGGCGTACGGGAGTCGACGATGTCAGTCGTCGTCACGTACGACCCCGAGCGGGGCGGGCCGGCCGTGCTCGGCCGTCACGCGATCGCCGACGCCGGCCTCTACTCGGTCTGTCTGGCGATCCAGAACCTGTGGCTGGCCGCAACCGCCGAGCAACTCGGGGTCGGCTGGGTCTCGTTCTACCGGGAGCCGTTCCTACGCGACCTGCTCGGCATCCCGGCCACCGTCCGCCCGGTGGCATGGCTCTGCCTCGGCCCGGTCACCCATTTGGAGCAGACGCCGGACCTGGAGCGGCACGGCTGGCGCCAGCGAAGCCCGGTGTCATCGGTGATCCACCACGATCGTTGGACGACGGAGTGACCAAGTGGTTGTGGCGGCGCTCCCGCGCCAGGCAACCGGCGTGCATGTTCGAGGCGGACCCCCGCCACCAGTCAACCCGTGAGCCATAACCAGGGGCACGGCACCATCTCGCCACGCGGCACCGGCAGCGGTCGATCGGGGAGCACGCCCCCGATCGCCGCGCCTTGTCAGCGGCGGCAGAAGAGTGCAATTGATCGCGCATATCCGGAAGGTGGTGACATCCGTCGGGGCCCTGGTCGGGCTGTGGCACGGTGGTTTGCTGAGCGACAACAGCGCGCTTCGGACTCCCTCTTCTCCGTTCGCTCGGTTCAGGCATATCGCGGTGCGTCACGTTGGCGCTCATAGTCGGCGACCGTCGGGACGGCGGGCAGGACGAGCAGCAGGACCAGGTACGGCACTGCCAGTAGTCCACCGGTGAGCACGGTCAACAGCAGCACGACGGTTCGTACCCAGTCGACGCGGAACCCGCCGTACGCCGCGATGCCGAGGCAGAGGCGGCCAAACCATTTGCCTTCGTCGATCCGGCACCAGAACCGGCCACGCGACCTCCCCTCGGGTGAAGGCGGCGAGGGGCGTGCGGGGCTCACCGGCCCGAGCTCAGCCAGGATCGCTGCCATCCGGGCACCGGTCACCGGTCACCGGTCACCGGTCACCGGTCACCGGTCACCGGTCACCGAAGCGTCGCCCAAGCCTATGAAAGCGCTCAACCGGTCGCCGATCGCGCACTCGAGATCTCGGACGATCTCGTCAGCGTCCGGGTCGGAGCGCAGCGCGCGCCGCGCATCATCGAGGTACCGCCGCAGGGCTTCGCGTGCTTCGCTGGTGGCCGGGAAGGCCGCGACATGACCGGTGAGGCGAATGGATATCGGCTCAGTCATGGGTCATCGTCCAATCGAGTCAATGACGCGGGTCAGCTCGTTCCAGTACTCGCGGAACGCGGCAAGCTGGCCTCTGCCGGCATCCGTCAAGGAGAAGTACTTCCGGGGCGGTCCTGACGGCGACTCACGCCACTCGTGGTGCACAAGCCCGTCTCGCCGGAGTTTGCTCAGCAGCGGGTACAGCGTGCCTTCCTGCGCGGGGAAGCCTGCCTCCTGCAGCGCGGCGAGGATCTCCGCCGCGTACCGCTGCTGGGACTCGACCGCAGCTAGTACGAGTGGTTCGAGCAGGCCGCGCCGCAAGGCTACGAGCTTTGGATCGGTCTGCATGATGCTACCTTTCCAGAGCAAGGTACCTGTTGCAAGGTGGAGCACCTGCGGGCTCCGGTCCGCGCTGCGCGGGTGAGCCCTGGCCCGGATCGGCAGGGGCTCTTCGGCATGAGGCGACGCCGCCCTACCGCCTCCGCCGGTCGTGGCAGCATGGCTTCGGTGACTGCTGCTATCGACTGGCACGACTGGCACCTGCCCTACGACGACGACACATCGCCGTTGTCGCGCAGGCTTCGGCTCGTTCAGAAGCACATCAGCGACTGGCTTGACCAGCGGCCGGACTCCTCGCTCCGGATCGTCAGCGTGTGCGCGGGACAAGGGCATGACCTCATTGGCGCCCTTGCGTCGCGGTCGGACGCCGACCGGGTTTGCGCAGAGCTGATCGAGTACGACCCTCGCAACGTGGCCGCCGCCCGGATGGGCATCGCCGCCGCTGGTCTCAACGGGATCACCGCCACCCAAGCCGATGCTGGCGACTTCGCCGCGTACCGCAGGGCCGCCCCTGCCGATTTGGTCGTTCTCGCCGGGGTGCTGGGCAATATCAGCGACGGCGACGTGCGAGCAACGATCAACGCCTTGCCGCGGCTGTGCGCAGCCGACGCAACCGTGATCTGGACCAGGACACGCCGCGGTCCCGACCTCACCCCGGCGATACGCGGCTGGTTCGCCGACGCCGGCTTCGCCGAGGAGGCATTCCACGCACCACCTGACGTGCTGTTCTCTGTCGGCGCTCATCGGTTTCACGAACAACCTCAGCAGGCGCCACCCACCGGCAGAATCTTCACCTTCACCGCGTGAGTGGCCGATCGTGATGGCTTCTGTCGCCGCGAGGTGATCACGGTGCCCTGCCCGGCGTGCCCGACCTGTTCCCACGGGCACGGCCTCAGTGTCCGCCCTCACGGACGCCACGCTCATCAGCGGCAGATCCGGACGCGTCGGATCGGTACGGGCCGTGCGGGCCACCGGTAGGTTTGCCCGCATGTCACCGATCCCGACGCCGCTGCTACCCGAAACCCGGCGCGCGCTCGTCCACCGGCTGGCCACTGGTCAGGTAGCGGGTCGGGCGCCTTCGGTCGTCGCTGCCGTGGTGCGTGATGGCCGTCCTGTGTGGGTGGACGGGTGGGGAACTGTGGACGGCAGGGTGCCGGATGGCAACCTCCAATACCGGATCGGCTCGATCACCAAGACGTTCCTGGCGGTGCTGGTGCTGCGCCTGCGCGACGAGGGACGACTCGCGCTCACCGATCCACTGGCCGAGCACCTGCCGGGCACGGCGGCGGGCCAGGCCACGGTCGGTGCGCTGCTGGCGCACACCGCTGGGCTGATCGCTGAGGCGCCCGGCCCGTGGTGGGAGCGAACCCCGGGCACGCTACGGCCCGACTTGGCCGACGTGCTGGGCAGCGATCCGCAGGTGCATCCCGCCGGACAGCGCCACCACTATTCCAACCCCGGCTATGCGCTGCTCGGCGCGCTGGTGCAGCGGGTTCGGGGGCAGGCCTGGGGCGAGGTGCTGCGGCGCGAGGTGCTGGAGCCGCTCGCGATGACCCGCACGACCCTGCTGCCCGTCGCGCCACACGCCACGGGCTGGGCGGTGCACCCCTGGGCCGATGTGCTTCTGGCGGAGCCGGCCGTGGACACCGGTCTGATGGCGCCTGCCGGGCAGCTGTGGTCGACCGCGACGGACCTGGCCAGGTTCTCCGCGTTCCTCATCGACGGCGACGACCGGGTGTTGCATCCGGACACCGTCGCGCAGATGCGCACCCCGGCGAGCCCGCCGGAAGCGACGGACTGGGACAGGAGCTATGGGCTGGGCATGCAGCTGCTGCGCCGCGACGGCCGGCTGTTGGCCGGGCACACCGGCTCGATGCCGGGCTTTGTCGCGACCGTTTGGGTCGACCCCGATGACGCTCTGGGCGCGGTCGTCATGGGTAACGTGACCGCCGGCCTGTCCGCCGGTGCTCTCGCCGCTGATCTGCTGCAGACGGTCGCCGAGCGGGAGCCGCGGATCCCTGCGCCGTGGCGACCGCTGCCCTCAGTTGACCCACAGCTACTGGATCTCGCCGGCCCGTGGTACTGGGGGCCGGCCCCCTATGTGCTGCGCCCGCAGGCTGATGGCTTCGTGGAGTTGGCCCCGCTGTCCGGCGGGCGCGGCACCCGGCTGCGCCCCACCGACGACGGCGACTGGGAGGGGATCAACGGCTACTTCGCCGGCGAGCGGCTGCGGGTGCGACACGACGCGACTGGCGCCGTCAGCCACCTCGATCTTGGCACTTTCATCTTCACCCGGCAGCCCTACGACCCCGCGGCGCCAGTGCCCGGCGGTACCGACCCGGCCGGTTGGCGGACCGGCTGACCTCACGAACGCACGGGACTTCCAGTCGATCCGCCCGCTCGCCGAAAGGGACCACAAGAACATCGTGTCCTGGCACGTGTACGACAAGGGCAGCCACTTCGCCGCGCACGCCCCCGACCCGCTGGTGAGCAGCATCCGTGGCTTCTTGCGCCAACTCCACTGACCCACACCCAGCAGGTACGCCCGCCGCGCATACCCCTGATCTCGACCCTCCGGGAAGGCCACCCGTGCAAACCCTGACCCGCCGCGCCCTCAACCGCGCCACCCTTGAGCGGCAGTTGCTCCTGCGCCGCGCCGACCTCACCCCGCTGCAGGCCATCGAGCACCTCGTCGGCCTGCAGGCCCAGACCCCGCACACCTGGTACGTGGGGCTGTGGACCCGGCTCACCGAGTGCCGACCCGAGGACATCGGGGCGCTACTCACCGAACGACGGGCAGTGCGGATCGCGCTCATGCGCTCGACGATCCATCTCGTCAGCGCGTCCGACGCGCTGGCGCTACGCCCGCTCGTACAGCCGGCGTTGGACCGCGACCTGTTCACCAACCACACACACGGCCGGCCCATGCGCGGCCTGGACACCGCGGAGCTCGTCGCTGCAGGCCGGGAACTCCTCGACGAGCAGCCGCGTACCCCGGGCGAACTGGGCCGCTTGCTGGCCCAGCGGTGGCCAGATCGGAACCCCGCGAGCCTCGCCTACGCGGTTCGCAACCTGCTGCCGGTCGTGCAAACCCCGCCGCGCGGCGTGTGGGGCGCCAGTGGCCAACCCGTCCACGCACCGCTCGAATCGTGGGTCGGCGCGCCGCTACGCACCGACCAGCCGATCGACCAGATGCTCCTGCGATACCTGGCCGCGTTCGGCCCGGCGACAGTACGCGACGCGCAGACCTGGTGCGGTCTCACCCGACTGGCGGAGGTGCTCGACCGGCTCCGGCCCCGCCTGGCCACGTTCCGCGACGAGAACGGCGTCGAACTGTTCGACCTACCCGACGCACCCCGACCCGACCCCCAGGTCAACGCGCCTGCCCGGTATCTGTACGACTTCGACAACCTGCTGCTGTCTCACCACGACCGCTCCAGGGTGGTCACCGACGGCCTCCGCCAGCAGAACTTCGCCCCGCACGGCTCGGTCCCCCGCCTGGTACTCCTCGACGGCTTCACCGCGGCAACCTGGACGTTCGCCACGGCACGAGGCGCGGCGTCCCTGACCGTGCACCCATTCGAGCCACTGTCCGCAGCCGACCGCGAGGCATTGACCACCGAGGGCGGCGAGCTGCTGGACCTACTCGCCCCCAAAGCGTCACACGAAATCCGTTTCGCCACACCGACCTGAGGACCGCACTGCCGACAATGGAGGCCACGCTGCCGCGAATGCGGCAACTCAGGGCGGGCAAAAGCCGTACACGGGTCATGGGTCGTTCCTGAGACCGGGATTCCTTCGGGCGCGGCACCCACCCTGACCTGGGGAAACCTGGATCCGCCTTGCCCACCGCGCAGGATCTGCACACCACCGCGCTGGTGCGTGCGCTCGGCATCTGGCTCGGCCACCCGGCCTGAGCGGCGCATTAACTGTCGTCTCAGATTCGCTCGGTACGAAGTCGGCATCAGATAAGCGATGTGACCCGTATGGAGGAAGCTAGTGATGGCAGTCAAGGCAGCGCCGCCCGGGGAAGCGCCGGCCGGTCGCTTGGCAGGCCGGTGGGTGCCGTGGTTGGTGATCGGGTTGTGGGTGGCGCTGGCGGCGGTCATGGTGCCGCTGAGCGGGAAGTTGAGCTCGGTAACCACCGACAGAGCCGTGGACACGCTGCCGGCCAGCGCCGAGTCCACCAAGGTGGCGGTGCTGGAGGACAGCCTCCCCGGCGGTGAGGACAACACGTTCGTCTTCGTGTACCACCGCGCCGGCGGCATGACCGACGCCGACCGCGCGTCGGTCGAGCGCCACCACGACACCCTTGCCAAGCGGTACCCGCCAAAGGCGACGGCGGCGGGCGGCGAGGACGACGAGGGCCCGGCGACGAGACCCTCCACCGACGGCAAGGCGATGATGTTCACCCTCGACGTGAGCACGACCTACGGCGCACCAGAGAGCCTCGTCGGCCCGTTGCGTGAGGCTGCGAAGGACCGCCCCGCCGGCCTGGAACTCGACGTGACCGGACCCGCCGCGGTCGACGGCGACATGGACGCCGTCTTCGACGGCATCGACCTGCAGGTCTTCCTCACCACCGTCGTCGTCGTCACGCTCCTGCTGTTCCTCACCTACCGCAGCCCGGTGTTGTGGCTCATCCCGCTCATGGCTGTGGGCGCGGCCGCACTGACCGCGATGGCGACCGTCTACCTGCTCGTCAAGGGCTTCGGCATCGTGATCAACGACCAGAACTCGGCGCTGCTGACGATCCTGGTATTCGGCGTCGGCACGGACTACGCGCTGTTGCTCATCGCCCGGTACCGGGAGACACTGCACCACCACGAGAACGTCCGGGTCGCGATGGTCCACGCGCTACGCGGCGCGGCGCCGGCCATCGTCGCGTCCGCGGCCACCGTGATCGCTGGCCTGCTCTGCCTGCTCGTCGCCGACCTGAACAGCACCAGCGGGTTGGGCCCGATCGGCGCGGCCGGCATCCTGTGCGCGCTGGTGGCCATGCTGACGCTGTTCCCGGCGCTGCTCGTGGTGCTCGGCAGGCGGATCTTCTGGCCGGCCATCCCGCGGTTCGACACGGCCGTCCAGGAGAAGCCGGGGCTGTGGGGACGGCTCGGCACCGCCATCAGCCGCCGCCGGTGGGTGGCGACGCTCGGCTCACTCGGAGTCCTCGGCGTGCTCGCCATCGGGCTGGCGGGCAATACCGGCGCCCTGCGGGAGCAGG
Organism: Micromonospora sp. NPDC048947; assembly: GCF_040649495.1. Lineage (NCBI taxonomy): Bacteria > Bacillati > Actinomycetota > Actinomycetes > Micromonosporales > Micromonosporaceae > Micromonospora > Micromonospora sp. NPDC048947. The sequence continues at coordinate 227,360 of NZ_JBEZFO010000004.1, read as the reverse complement.
ACCAGTTCCTGTCCGCGCCGGAGTCGGTCACCGGCTTCACCGTCCTCCGCCAACACTTCCCGGAGCTCGGCGGCCAGCCGATGACAATCTTCACGCGGCCGGCGCACCAGGAGCGGGTGCTCGACATCGTCCAGGGCACTAGCGGCGTGGCCCTGGCCGTCCCAGGGCAGACCAGCGGAGGCTGGGCCGACATCTCCGTGTTCCCGGCCGACGCGCCGGACACCGCCGCGGAGTACGACACGATCAAGCGGGTGCGTACCGCCGTGCACGCGGTGAACGGGGCGGAGGCGATCGTCGGCGGGCCGAGCGCGGAGAACCTCGACACCGAGGTCACCACCACCCGCGACGAGAAGCTGGTGATCCCGCTGGTGCTCACCGTCGTCCTGATCATCCTCGGGCTACTGCTGCGCGCGATCGTGGCCCCGCTGGTCCTGATGGCGACCGTGATCGTCTCGTTCGCCGCAGCCTTCGGCGGCAGCGTGTTCGTCTTCGACACGATCCTCGGGTTCGAGGGCGTCGACTATTCGGTGCCGCTGCTGGCGTTCCTGTTCCTGGTGGCGCTCGGCATCGACTACAACATTTTCCTGGCCAGCCGGGCCCGGGAGGAGACTGTGCGCCTCGGCACCAGAGAGGGCATGCTCAAAGCCCTCTCCGCCACCGGTGGCGTCATCACCTCGGCAGGGCTGGTCCTAGCGGCCACGTTCGCGGTTCTCGCCTCACTTCCGCTGGTGATGCTGATCGAGGTCGGGTTCCTGGTCGCCTTCGGCGTGCTGCTCGACGCCTTGCTGGTGCGGTCGGTCCTGGTGCCCGCCCTCACGCTGCTGATCGGCCGGCGGATGTGGTGGCCGAGCCGGTTGTCCCGACCGGTGGAGCTGCCGGACGATCAACGGCCGCTCGTGGAGGGGTCCGCGCCGCAACGGTGAGCGCGGCGGCACAGTCGAGATCCGGGACGGGCTCTTGCCCGTCCCGAATCTTTGTCATGGCCCGCGGCCGTCACCTGTCCGCCGCCCTTGTACTGCGCCGCCCGCTGCGGCGGGTCCTGGCACCGTGCGCCGTGGCGGTCCCGGCGCCGTGCCGCAGCGGGTCAGCGCGCCACCGTGTCCGCCACCGCGGTGAGCTGCGTGATCCGAGCGGGCGGGGCGGCGGCCGGAAGGATGATCCGCAGCAGCGCCCCACCGCGTGCCGACCGGGCGACGGTGACCCGCCCGGCGTGGGCGTCGACGACGCGCTGCACGATCGACAGCCCCAGACCTGATCCCGGCAGCGCCCGGGCGCTGTCGGCACGGTAGAACCGGTCGAACACCCGCGGTACGTCGGCGGCGTCGATGCCCGGCCCGGCGTCGTCGACCTCGAGGACCGCCGACGCGCCCTCGGCACGGAGCCGCACCTGGACCGGCTGGTCAGCGGGGGTCCACTTGCTGGCGTTGTCGATGAGGTTGAGCACCGCCCGCTGGAGCGCAGCGGGACGCCCGCTGACCCACACGGAGGTCACGTCGAGCGTGACCTCGATGTCGGGCACGCGGGAACGCGCCCGGGTCGCGGCGGCCACCACCACGTCGGCGAGATCGAGCAGCTCGGTGCTCTCGTCGCTGACGTCGCCGCGCGCCAGGTCGGTCAGCTCGGCGGCAAGGGTGCTCAACTCGGCCACCTGGGCGCCGAGATCGTTGAGCAGCCGGGTCCGGCTCTCCGCCGGCAGTGCGCTGTCCAGGGTGCCGCGCCGATCGAGCCGGATCAGCAGCTCAACGTTGAGGCGCAGGCTGGTGAGCGGGGTCTTGAGTTCGTGGGCGGCGTCCTCGGCGAGCAGCCGCTGTGCCCGCCGGGAGTCCCGGAGCGCGGCGAGCATGTCGTTGATTGACCGGATCAGCCGCCGGATCTCCCCACCGCCCTCGTCCGGGATGTCGGCGTCGAGGTCCCGCGTCTGCGCGACACGAACCGCGGCGGCAGTGAGCCGGTCGATCGGCGCCAGCCCGGTCCGCGCCACGGTCCGCCCGACAAGGGCACCCCCGACCACACAGAGCAGTCCGATCAGCAACATGCCCAGTCCGAACTGGTTGATCGGGCTGTCGTCACTGTTGCGGGCCACCTGGACCGCGCCGTCGCCCGCCCGCAGCGTGTAGATGAGGTAGCCGTCCTCATCGCTGTCGTTCGACTCCATCAGGTCGGCCGACGCGCCCTGCGCCACCCGCCTGGCGTGCCCGCTGACGGGGGGCAGCGCGGGTTGGCCGGCCGGCGTCCGGGTCGAACCGTCGGGCAGGATGACCCGCACCAGCCGACCGGATCCGGGATACGGCGGTAGCTGGAACTGCGCCAGATTGGTGTGCTCCACTGTCGTCGCCAGGACGCGGGAGTCCGCGCGTAGCTGATCCTCGGCGTTGTCCCGCAGCTCCGAGTCCAGCAGTTCGCTGGCCACCTGGAAGGCCACGAACACGCTGACCGCGATGGCCGTCGCCGCGATCACCGTCAGCCTGGTCCGCAGGGACCGCTGGCGCCACCATCGGCTCAGCCGGCGCGGTACCCGACCGGCGGGCCCGCTCACGGAGGAGTCTCCCGCAGCGTGTACCCCAAGCCGCGCAGCGTGTAAATCAATCGCGGCTCACCCTCGGCCTCCATCTTGCGGCGCAGATAGCTCACGTACACCTGAAGGTTGTTGGCGGTGGTGCTCATGTCGAAGCCCCAGATCGCCTCGAACAGCGCGTCACGGGTCAACACCCGGGTCGCATTGCGCATGAGGACCTGTAGCAGGGAGAACTCGGTCCGGGTCAGATACAGCGGCCGCCCACCCCGCCACGCCTCGAACCTGTCCGGATCGAGCCGAACGTCGGCGAACGACAGTATCTGCGACTCGTCGTCGCCGGGCGCGCGGCGGCGCAGCAGAGCCCGGACCCGGGCCAGCAACTCCTCGGTGGCGAACGGCTTGGGCAGGTAGTCGTCGGCGCCCGCGTCCAGCCCCGCGACCCGGTCGGAGACCTGATCCCGGGCGGTCAGCATCAGTACCGGCAGATCCCGACCCGCCGCCCGCAACCGCCGGCAGGTCTCCAACCCGCCGAGGCGGGGCATCATCACGTCGAGGATCAGCAGATCCGGCGCGGCGCCACCGATCCCGTCGAGCACGGCGAGACCGTTGGAGGCGGTGCTGGTGCCGTAGCCCTCGACCTGAAGCACCCGCTCCAGCGACTCACGGATGGCCGCCTCGTCATCGGCGATCATGATTCGCACGCCGGCCCGCTCCCTCCCGTTGATGCTTTTGGGCTCATCCTCCCCGATCAACCTGAGGGCAGGATTAATGCTGCAACGGCAGTAGCCGAATACGAGGGCTACTGTGGCGCATCGCGCCTCCTGGCAACGTCTGCCACTCAGTTTCTGTCACGGATACCCGGCCGGGCACGCTCATCGGCCATGAGCGGACGTCGGCGAGGCGCGACCGTACCGGTCGCTGCACGTCGGGTTGTCCAGCAACCGCACCGGATGCACGCACCCGGCCGTTCACCTTCGTCGCCGGTATCGGGCCGGCCCTGGTCCTCGTTCGCGCCCGGTCGTGAGCGACCGTGCGCGGACCGCCGCATGATGCAGTCCGGGGCAAGGCCACCTTGCCTGTCGCCCCAGACCAGGCCCACGGCGGGAGGAGTTTCCGGAGTAGCCCTCCAGACGGATCGGATCCAGGTATCGGACCGGGACGCGATCGCGACCCGTGATTCTGCTGGTGGGGTCGCAGGAAACGTAGGTGGCCAGGGGCGGGATGTCGAGGAGTTCGCCGCTGGCATTGCTGCGGGACGTGTCGTCGCCGGTGCTGGCGAGGCCGGATTGGCAGCGGACGCAGCGGAACGCGAGCAGCGGAGAGTACGTGCGCCGAAGGGTCCAGGACGCAACGATATGAGGACGCGTAGACATGATCCCTCTGAAGATCTGACGGAAGGCATGGGAAAGGAGCCGACGGCGACGTCGGCGACCGATGCATGGAAAAGGTGTCAGGTCTAAAGAGCAGGCGGCGTCACGCGGAGTGAAGTCCTCTCGTGAGTGGATCGGAAAAGATAGATCCAATTGCAAGGTAGGGCCGGACGGGCTGGCGAGGCCACCCATTTTTGTCGTGGTACCGCGCAGTGAGGGTTGAGGTCGGCGAACCGGCCATCGACCACGCGTCGTTCGCCCTCGCAGCCTCTCCAGCTCGCGCTGGCCCGCCTCGGCCTGGGCCCCGGCGACGTGATCCACATCGGCAACTCGGCATCGTCCGATGTTGCCGGAGCCGCCGCTCTGGGTATCGACACGGCATTCCTCGACCGTGCTGGAGGCGGCCTGCCGCCGGGGGTCACGGCAACCTACACCGCGGCGACGCTGACGGCGCTGCTGCCCCAGGTGTTGCCGTGTTGAAAATCCTGGTCAGCGGCTGCCTTGGCGGCGCACCGATCCGGTTCAACGAGACTGGCGTGCCGATCGCCTCTTCGATCTGGCAGCGGTGGGTTTCACAAGGGCGCCTCGTGTCGCTGTGTCCAGAACTGGCCGTCGGATTCCCGGTGCCGCGCCCGCCAGCCGAGATCGTCGGCGGCAGCGCGGCCGATGTCCTCGACGGCCGCGCCCAAGTGCACGAAGCCTCGGGCCGTGACGTCACCGAACTGTTCCAGGCGGCGGCGCAGCGGGCGGTCGACAAGGCACTGCAGGTCGGCGTCGGGCTGGCCATCCTGGTCGAGGGCAGCCCTACCTGCGGTAGCACCTACGTACACGACGGAACCTTCACCGGCGTCACCGTCGCTGGGCGTGGCGTGGCGTCGCGGCCGAGGCCTTGCGCCGCCGGGGCATCCCGGTGTTTCCTCACCACGACCTGGACAGGGCAGCGCTGCTCTGGCGGAGCAGGAACGGCAGCGCGGCAACGGCTGACGTCCGCTCGTCGCAGCGTGCGGTATCACCTAACGCACTCACATCGGCACCCTGTATCCGCTTTACTCCCAGGCCGGATGCCCTATGGGAGACCGTACTCAGCGCCACCCTGTTGGGGACCCGTCGGGGCCCGGCTGTCTTCGATCCGTGGCGCATTCGCGGTTTGGAAGAGGGAATCGGCGCGGTGTTTGGCACGTCACGATTCCAGTTGCACCGAGAGATCACAGCATTATCGGGTCCGTCGGAGTTGGCCCGCCCCCTGGCCGATGGCGAGACAAGCCCGGCTGAACTGCCAGCCTGAAACGCGAACGGTGCGCGCTGCAGTGGATCTCAGCGCGCACCGTGCGGTAATGGTTCGTGTCCGAGGGCGACACGACCCGTTGCCCCACCGCCGATAACGCTCAGTGCGATTCTGGAGCTCGCACAAGCCTCGCTGTGGTGGTGACCTCCGAAGAGGTCACCACCAAGGACGCGCTGGCCACGGCGCCTGCGGCGGGATCGCACCAGGTAGTCGGCGACCGGGATTATCGAACGCCGGGCGCCTGACGCCCGTCTACCGAATGCTGGTGGATGGAAGCTCCCGGCCTACAGGTCGGCCTTCGTCACGCGGGAGGATTCGTACGTCGTGGAGGCCTGAGGGAGGCCCGGCACGGTGGAGACGTCCTTGACGAGCATGCCGGTCGTGGCGTCGATGGTCAGCACCTCGCTGCCCTCGCCGCCGAACACCTCGGGGCCGGCGGTGATCGTCAGCGTGGCCTTGCCGTGGGTCGTCGAGTTCTTGACGCTGACCGCGGAGATGGTGGACAGCAGACGCAGCACACCGGCCCGGACCTGCGTGTTGCCGTCGCCAGCGGACAACGCTTGGGTGCTGTACGTCCACAGGGCGTTGTCGAAGTGCCGCTGAACGGCCTGGGGGCTGTACGGCTTCGGCTCGGCGTTACCGCCCTTCTGCTTGATGATCACCTGAACATCCGCCTGCTGCTTGTCCCACACCGCCTTCTGCGCTGCGGGGTCGAGGCCCACCAGCGGATCGTTGGCTGCCTTGAGCATCTGGGCACGGCCGTCGGCCGGGCTGCTGTCCGCCGCGGCGACGGCCGCCTTGAGGAGCGGAGCGTAGCCGCCGTCCGTCATCTGGTCCTGGTGACGGGCGATCGCACGCTTGATGTCCTTCACGCTGTTGCCCGTGTAGATCGCGTGACCATCGGTGTACAGCGTGTAGACGACCTGCATGGTCTTGGTGCCGTGGACCTGCGTCGCCTTCACCAGCCACGCGTCGCCCGTCGACGGGGTGACCGTCTTGATGGACCCGGCCAGGGTCATCAGCGGCGCGCGCTCGGCGGACCCGTCGACGGTGGTCGAGCCCGAGGTGGCGGCTGGCGAATCCTTGCTGGCCTCCACTCCCCCGGTCGCCGGCGAGTTGAGCACCACAGCGACAACTGCCGCCGCGGCGGCAACCCCCACCCCGGCGCCGATGCCCAATCGGCCCGCGACGCTGATCCTGCGGCGGCGCTGAAGCGCCGGGCTGGATTCGTGGTCCCGCGTGGTTGTCGTCGTTTCCATTGTTGAAGTCGCCTCCATAGTCGTGTCCTCCGCTGATTTCGCGCCCAGCAGCCGCACGGTTCCGGGGTCGGCCATAGCCGCCCGCAGCACCGCCCGCGCCCGCTGATACGCCTCCGGGCGTAGTGGTTCTGCGCTGCCCAACGCACCGACCAGATCAAGCTCGTCGGTCATCGGTGTCTCTCCTTCGCGCTGTTGCGGTCCTTCAGAAGCGCGGACACCCCCGGGGCGTCGCGCAACGCCGTCCTGGCCTGGCTCAGCAACCGCCGCGCGGTGCCGGCCGGTATGCCGAGGGCCCGCGCGGCGTCGGCTGCGGTCAGGTCCTCCCAGGCGACGAGCCTCAGGACCTCCCGCTCTTCGGGTTTGAGCCGCGTCAGGGCCGACCGGAGCACCGCCCGGGCGTCCACGCCGAGGTCCACCGCCGACCACGGATCCCATCCAGCAGCCACGTCCGGCACGTCCGCCACCAGGTCCTCGGCCGGTCGGGACCGCCAGTAGCGCCGCAAGCGATTCAATGCCACCCCGTACAGCCACGGCCGTGCATCGTTGTACGACCGGTCGTACGATCGCCGCGACTCGAACGCCGCAACCCAAACCTCGCCCAGGAGGTCCTCAGCCGCATCCCGCCCAGCCCGGCGAACGAGGTACGAACCGACGGCGGCCTCATGACGCTCGACCACCTCTACGAAGGCGTCGACATCGCCATCCAGCGACCGGCCTATCAAATCCGCATCCGAAGCCATGGCCCTCCTCGGCAAAGTCCGTGCTTCACCCTGACATTGCCGATCAGGCGGGAAAGTGTTCAGGCGCCGAGGGCCGACGGCAAGCGGTCGCCCAATAGCGACCTCTCGGCGGCATGAGCGGCTGCGACGCTGTCAGCGTGGGGCCCAAGCGTGGGGCCCAGGCCAGGGGCCGGGAGTCGAAGTTGGAAGGGAGCGGCAGCGTCGCGTCAGCGAGGCTCCCCGCCCACATCGGCAGTCTCCCCGCCGTTTCAGGGCTGGGTCTGGTTCTCGATGGGGCTGCCAGGGGGGGCGCCGAGAAGTGGCGGCTCACCCGATTTAGGCACGGCGACCGGGCCTACCGATCCGAGACCGCCCGACGAGCGGCCCTACCTGCCTGGCTCTACGCTTGCAATCACCGCCGCCATCACGCCGCACTCGGGATACTCGCTGCTGCCGACGCAAGGGCGACTAAGTGTGCGGACACTCACGGTCGGCGGGAGATCGCTACCCTCGTAGTCCATTGAGCGGGGAGGGGCCAGCATGGCGGCGCTGGTCGAGCACACCGAGCTGTACGTCGATGTCGACTATCGACTGTTCGCGATGATCGACGACAGCAACGACCGGCGCAACGTTCCACCCTCACCGCACGAGCTCGATCAATGGGTCAGCTCGGCGCCGGGCTACGTGGTGGTCGAGAACATCGACGACGCCATGGTGCTGGGTAGCGACACCCGGCTGGAGACCTGGGACGGGCCGGCCGACTTCGATCCGGCCGGCTGGGACCGCAGCCACGTGCTCGAGGTGGTCTTCGAGTCGGGCATCCTCGGGTTCTCCAGCGGCACGGCCGGCGGCATCGCCGACGCCTACCGCCTTCCGCCGGGCCGCCGGTGGCGCGTACGGCTGGCCTGGCACACCGAGGCGCCACCCGCTCCGGACGAGCTGCCGACCGCGTCGGTCCTCATCCAGTTCAGCCCCGCCTGAGCGGCCGGGCCGACACTTCGCGGTCGGGCGTGTCTGTCCCCGTGAGTTCGGCTACCCCCACGGGGACGCTGACTCTCGGCGCTACTCAGTGCTGAAAGCGGGCCGGCACCCACCGGCTGCGGGCCCGGGCGACCGTGGTCACGGCGATCCGGCGACGCACGATCAGTGCCGCGACGACACCCCCGGCCAAGGCCAGAATGCTGGCCGTCGGCACGGGGTTTGGCGGGCGGAGCCTCCCGCCTGGCGCACCCGCGGCGGGGTGCCTCCCGTACGCGGGTCCCACGCGTTGTGATCGAGTGGCGCAGGCGGTGCCAGGGTGTCTCGGGCGTACAGGTCGGGTCGTCGATGGAAACGTCCGAACCGTGGAGGTCCGCAGACACGAGTCCGTCCGGCTGCCAGTCTTCTCACTGCTCATGGCATCGCCTGCTGCACGGCGGCGGACGGTGAGCACCGTGGCGCAGCTGGCCGAAGTCTTGGCCGACGCCGCGACCAGTGCGAGGTCACTGTCCCGAACATGTGGGGGTGGCGGACACGGTACGGACCGCGTACCGCTGCCGAGGATCCTCGGAGGAGCGGGCGACCGAGCATCTGATGTGGGCAACATTCGACGCCACAGACCTCACAGGACGGATGCGACCCTTCCACTGAACTCAGCGATGCAGATGGAGCCGGTCACCGCCGTGAACGACACCCCTCCGGAGCGGTTCCCGTACGAATGGCGGGCCGCGACAGCATGCTTCCTCAGGCTGAGCGGCTGGCGTTGCCCTGACCGTCGGTAGCGAGTTGCAGATGCCTCGAAAACCGACGCTGTCCGTGTTCATCACATGACCTGAAGTGATGATGGCCAAAGTTACGCTGCCCTGACGTGCGCGAGCGAGCCGAGCTTTGCCGATTCCGGAGGTGCCACCACGATGGACAGCCGAATAGCACGTCCCGCGACCCTCCTGTTGGCGGCGCTGTGCGCACTGTTGCTGCTCGGCGTCGACGCGGTGCTGGGTACGGTCGCGCCGGTACGGGCCAGTAGCGCCACCGCGACAGTCAGCGGCACTCTGACCGAACGGTCCGGCCGACCGGCTGGCCAGGTCAGGGTCACCCTCGCACCGGACTCCGGCGCCGAGCATCCGACCTACTCGACCACCACGGACCGGGCCGGCCGGTGGCGGGTGTCCGGGGTGTCGGCCGGGCGCTACCGGATCACCAACCAACTGCCCGGCGTGTTCCGGCCGCGCTACTACCCGAGCCGGCTCGGATTCCCCTGGGGAGCTGTCACCGTGCCGACCCGTGGCCGGCTCGTCGTCGACGACGTGCTTCCTCCGGCCGGCCGGATCCGGTTCGTCGCGGCCGACGCGGCCACCGGCGCCGAGGTGCGGAACTTCTGTGTGCAGGACCCGATGGAGCTCGGCCTCATCTGCACCAACCCCGCCGGGACCTTCCCGAACGGGTATGTCGACCTGGAGGTGCCGCCCGGCCACTACCGATTCACCGGTGCCGCGAACGACGGCGTACACGAGGGTGGGATGGTCGAGGCGACCGCGGTCGCCGGGCGGGTGACCCACGCGACGCTGCCGGTCCAGCCGCCCGGTAACGAACTACGCGTGACACTGCGAGACCGGGCGACCGGCGCGCCGGTGCCCAACGCGGGAATCATCGCCATCTCGGTGGACAAGCGGTTCCCCGACATCTATGACGCCAACGAGATCTCCGACGAGAACGGGGTGGTGCGGTTCCGGAGCCTCCACCCGGACCGGTACAACATCTGGGCCGGCGGCTCGGCCGAGGGGCACGGCGCGCAGTGGGTCGGCCCGAGCGGTGGCACCGGCGACCGGACCAAGGCACTGGTGGTCGCGCCAGGGCCCGGGATCACCACGCTGCCCGACATCCTGTTGGACCGGGCTGGGTCGATCACCGGGTCGATCACCGACGCGGTCACCGGCCAGCCGGTGTCGGTGACCGTCGCGCTGACGACCTACGATCCGTTCTGGTACGAGACCACCCGGAAGGTTCCCGGCGACGGCTCGTACACCTTTAGCGGGCTCGGCCCGTACGAGTGGTCACTTGCGTTCATCCCACCGGGCAACGGCGGCGCCAACAGCGTCTACGCCACCCAGTGGTCCGGTGGGGCGCCGAACAGCGTCAAGGCGACCCGGATCAAGGTCGTCGCAGGCGGCATCACCGTGGCGAACGAGCGGATGAGCGCCGGCACCGCCGTATCCGGCCAAGCCAACGGCCTCCCGGTGTACGGCTACAGCTACCCCGTCTACGTCTACAACGCCGACACCGGCGACATCGTCGCGGTCGACGAGAACGTCGAGGACGGCCGGTACGACGCCCGACTCCTGCCCGGCCAGCGGGTCCGGCTCTGCCTGCACCCCGACCGCTGCTACCCGAACTACGTCCGGCAGGTCGACGCGTCCGCCATCCGGGTGGGCACCTCGCCGTTCACCGTCAACTTTCCCGGCCGGCGGGGCTGAGCCGGGACGAGCACCGGCGCCGCCCGCGTACCCCGGTCCGGGCCGGGTCAGCGTTCATTGCCGACTTCCGCCAAGCGAGTGCGCAGGTAGGGGTGGGTGCCCCAGCCTCGCCAGTCGCAGACCTGGTATTCGTCGAGGCCGGCCTCGTTCTTGGCCTGTTGGAGGCGCTCTTCGATTGCCCACCGTGTCCCGGCGACGCGGGCCAGGTCGAGCAGGCGGGCCTTCTTGGCCGAAGCGGACGCCGAGGAGGCGTTGCGGCTGGTCGAACCCCATGTGCGGAACTGCTGGTAGAACCTCTTTCGACGGTGCTGAGCGGGCCACCGCCGGCGCGATCCTTTCCGTCCGGCTCTTCGGGCGCCAGCAGATGCTGTTGTGGACGACTCGCCGCGCAATTGTCCCGATGACAAGGACCGGTACCCCCGGCGCCTATGACCCAGCGCCGGGGAGTGAGGTAGGCATCGGCGTTCCCGACGGGGTGGTGATCCGAGGCGAGGTAGATCTGTGTGATTGGCCCGGCTCATAACGAGCGAGCGGACCGGGCGACGGTGAGGGGCCACGCGTAAATGGGTGGCGAGGCGAACCTGACGACCGCGCGGCACATCGGTCTGTCGATCGAGGCCGGCGGCGCATCGGAGCCTGCTCGCTTTATATTGCTGCTCGGCACCAGCCGTCACGAGTGTGTCCTGGAACCGGACGAGGTGGTCTTCGACGTCGGCGGTCGGCACAGAACCCGCATGTACATGCTGGAGCAGTGGATCGCGCACCTCCACGGGCTACGCACTACCAGGGGCGGCACGGTCATGCTGCCGTACCACTTCGCCGACCAGTGCGGCGCTTGGCTCAGGGTCACCTCACCGGACGGCGTCACCGCAGAGGTTCAGGCGGGGTGGAGCCTGCTCAGCGAGTTCGGCGTCTTCTCCCTGACTACAAACGCACCCTCATCGGCAAAGCCGCGAGCGTTTGCTAGGTCCCGGACGCCATTACGCGGCGAGGATGTAGTAGGGGTGGCGGTCGAGGTTCTTGCGGGCTCGGTCGTAACGCATGGTGGTTCGGGGGTCCGGGTGGCGGGCGGCGATCTGCAGGTCTCGGAGGCTGACGCCCGCGTCGAGCATGGTGGACACGAAGGTGTGGCGCAGAGTTATGCAGCGAGGCCGGACGAACGTGCGGCGGCAGCGCGTACGAACTCGAGGAATAGTCAACGCCTGTGAAGCCGGATCAGTCCTCGCGGGCAATGTCGATGCGCAGGGCGACTGGTAAACCATCGACATCCACGTCCAAATGGACAGGAAAGAAGCCGTCACCGACTGACGTCATCGCCATCAGGATGTCCGCTCCGCCGACCTGGATCACGCCGGCCTCGTGTTCTGAGGCCCTGACCAGACCCATCACCTGCCAGTGATGCGAGTGCGGGCGGAAGTCGAACGCGAATTTCGGTCCGCCGGGTTCGTTTCTCCGCGTCTCGGGTGACACGCAGCGGGCGACCAGCTGGTACCTCGATCGGCAGCACCGGTACGCCCATGACGATAAATCCGGGTTCCCGGGCCGCGACCGCGTGCCGGACGCGTTCCCGGTGCGGGAACTGCTGCCTGAACGCGCGCAGGCTTGCGCCGTGCCCGTGCTCGCGGCAGTGTTCGTCGAACGTGGCGGTGAACTCGGCGACGGCGTGGGCGGGGATGTCGTACAGCCGGGTTCCGGTCTGCCGGTCAAAGGAGTCCGCCGCGGCCTCGGCGTCCGGCCCCACGATCGCGAAGTCGGTTGCCGGGCGCTCCTCGTCGTCCGGCACCCGGTCGCCGGACCACAGTTCGAGGTAACCACCATCCATGATCACCAAATGCCCGGATGGACACGTCACCTCACCGAGCACCACTTCGACCGCCATGATCAGGAGTGCAGGGTCGGCAACGTCGTTCAGGTACGCGAGGCGACAGGCCTCTGCTGCTGAGCGCCATTGCGGTTCTGGACCTGCACAAAACCCGCTGGCCGATCAGCGCGAAGTCCAGCGAAAGTTCGGCACACAATTGCTTGCCGGATTTTGCGGATTTCTGGTACTGCCTCTGGGAGTACGACGCCACTCTCTTCGGCAGATGAGGATGGGTTCGCACGGGCTGCGGTCGTGGCCGGCATGGGCTGGCTGAGCCCGACGTCTACCGGCAACTCGGACTCCGACTCACCTACCAGACCGAAACGCAAACGGTGTGCGCTGCAGTCGATCTCAGCGCACACCGTGAAGCAAATGAATTGTGTCCGAGGGGGACACGACCCGTTGCCCCACGGCCGATGACCATGAGGAAGACATTGGCCCTCACGCAAGGGTAGTCGCACCGGTGACCTCTTCGAATCCGCCGACGAGGTCACCGTGCATTTGGGGAGGATGTCCCCGCGCGAAGTAGGCCGCGGCCCGGCGCGAGATCTCGTTTTCCACCCCTCCAGGCTCCACATATCCTTGCGCAGCGCCGGGAGCTCCTTATACCCGACAGGGTCGAGCTCCGCATCCCCACCGACGACACCAGGGGCCGAGCCCCGCGGCGGCAGGCACCCCCGCCGGGGACGCGCTCCGCATGCTCGCCAGCTGGGCCGCGACCAAGCCGTTCGAGGAGGGTGGCCTTGCCTTCGACATCTCGACCGGCGAGTTCCTGACCGGCAAGCCCACTCAAACCGCCGGCCGGCACACCTTTGAGCAGTACCGGGACCAGATTCTGCGCGGCAGGCGAGGCTTCTGCTCGCGTTTGCGCCGGTCAGGTCCTCATGGTCACAGCGGCGGTAAACGCCTCGTGGCATCCGACTCGCGGCAGATCCGGACGTCCGGACCAGGTGCACCGGTGATCGGACCGTGAGGCCCGCAGTGGGAGGTCGACACGGCCGGGGCACGGTGTCTCCTCGATGAGACACCGCGCTCCGGCCGTTCGGGTCGATGTGGCTCTGCGTTCTCAGAGCCGGGTCATGGTGGAGGCGTAGCCGCCTCCGCCGGGGTAGGTCCATTCGCCGGTGACCGTGGTGTCGTCGGTGCTGAATGCGCCCTCGTAGTAGGCGGGGCTGCCTTTCGCACCGGCCCAGATGGTCAGCTTGTCACCGACGAGTTCGTAGACATAGTCGAAGGTGTTGCCGGCCGTGTCGTAGAACCGCGACACCACGTCCGCGCCGACCGGTTCGCCGAACGGGTGCAGATTGCCGATGACCTCCAGACCGGTGACGGGTTGGCCGAACTGGCTCAGTTCGACGTGCTGGAGCAGAAAGAATCGGCCGGCCATCCACTCGTACCGCACGGTTCCCTCGGCGCCGCCGGTCACCGACCAGGTGCCGACCAGACGGTCCAGAGCGGTCAGTTCGGCGCTCGGCTGGGTGTTCTCGGACATCGTGTCCTCCTCGGTAGGTGTTCGCCGCTACCTCGGAGGCGACGTCCGGGCCTTGACTTCGACGTTGCGTGATCCAGCTCACGCTGTAGAACGTCAAAGTTCGCGGTGCGGCCACGAGGTAGCGGCACGCACCCACCAAGGAGGAAGTCATGGCCACCGTCGCCGCCACCGTTCCCGCTGCCCGCCGCTCGTCCGACCGGTTACTCCTCGCTGGCACCCTTGCCGGGCCGGTCTTCTTCGCCTCGGCCGTGACGCAGATGCTCACGCGGGAGGGCTACGACATTACGCGGCACCCGATCAGCCAGTTGGCCACCGGAAGTCTCGGCTGGATCCAGATCACCACGTTCGTGCTCGCCGGCCTCGGCGGGATCGCCCTCGCCGTCGGCGTCCGACGTACGCTCACCGAGGGCACCGGCCGGCGTGTGCTGCCGATCTTCATCGGGATCTTCGGTGCCGGGCTCGTCGCGGCCGGGGTGTTCACGATGGATCCGGAGTACGGCTTCCCGGTAGGGACCCCTGACGGGCCCGTCGACGAGATGTCCTGGCACAGCATCGCGCACTCGGCGGCGGCGGCCATCGCCTTCACCGCGCTGGCCGTCGCCGCCATCGTGCTGACCATCCGGTACGTCCGCCGTCGGGCCGCCCTGCCGGCGGCGCTGAACGGCCTCGCCGCGCTCATCCTGCTGATGCCGATGTCGCCGGACCACATGAGCATCCAGATCGCCGTGAACGGCCTGGTCGCCTTCACCTGGACGACGGTCGTCGCCCTCTCCCTGCGCCGTGCGAGCTGATCGGCGTAGCGTGACCCGAGCCCCGCGAACACAAGGATAATCATGAAGTATCTGCTGCTCAGCTACACGCCGGCCGCCGCCTGGGACGCCGCGACCGCCGACACCCCGTCTGAGGAGGCGCTGGCCGCGTTCGCCGCGTACCAGCGGTTCGAACAGGAGCTGATCGAGACCGGCGAGTTCGTCAGCAGCGAGGGACTCGGTCACCCGGCGGTCAGCACCACGGTCCGCAAGACCCCGACTGGCGTGGTGGCCACCGACGGCCCATTCGTCGAGCTCAAGGAGGTCCTGGCCAGCTTTGCCGTGATCGACGTGGACAACCAGGAGCGCGCCGTCGAAATCGTCTCGCGGATGGTCGAGGTTCTGGGCGAGCCGATGGAGATCCGGCCCATAATGGGCGCGGACTTCGCGGCATGACCCGCCGCGTCCAGCCTCGCCGGACGGCGGCAGGCCGGGAGGGCACCCGAACGGCAGTACCGGCGTGACGCCGGACGTCGAGCACCTGCTGCGCACCGAGGCGCCGCAGGTTCTCGGCGGGCTGGTGCGGCGCTTCGGTCGCTTCGATATCGCCGAGGACGCGGTACAGGAGGCACTGCTCGTCGCGAGCCGGGTGTGGCCGACGGACGGTGTGCCGGAGAACCCGCGTAGCTGGCTGATCCGGATCGGGTACCGGCGGATGGTGGACCTGCTCCGAACCGACCAGGCCCGACGCCGCCGTGAGCGGCACGCCGGGATGAGTGAGCTGGCGATGCGGGACCCGACCCGCCAGGCGGGCCCTGCGCTGGAGACAGACGACAGTCTCACGCTTCTGCTGCTTTGCTGTCACCCCGCGCTGAGCCCCACCTCCCAGGTGGCGCTCACGCTGCGCGCGGTCGGCGGCCTGACAACGGCGGAGATTGCACACGCGCACGGGACGACCGAGAACACCATTGGCGCCCGGATCAGCCGTGCCAAGCAGCAACTGGCCCGCGCCGGCGCCCGGTTCACCCCGCCGACCGACGCCGACCGCGACAGCCGGATGAACGCTGTCATGCAGGTGCTCTACCTGATCTTCAACGAGGGCTACACCGCCTCCACCGGAAACGCACTCACCCGCGTGGACCTGACCCGCGAGGCGATCCGGCTAACCCGCATGCTCCGCGCCTCCCTGCCGGACGACCCCGAGGTGACCGGGCTGCTCGCCCTGATGCTGCTCACCGAGTCGCGGCGCGCTGCCCGTACCGACGGCGACGAACTGGTGCCGCTGGACGAGCAGGACCGGACACGGTGGGATCCCGAGCTGATCCGCGAGGGCACGGAGCTTATCGACAGCGTCTGGCGGCGGCGCGAGGTCGGCGCGTACCAGCT
This sequence comes from Micromonospora sp. NPDC048947, assembly GCF_040649495.1. NCBI lineage: Bacteria > Bacillati > Actinomycetota > Actinomycetes > Micromonosporales > Micromonosporaceae > Micromonospora > Micromonospora sp. NPDC048947. Next base: position 211,272 of record NZ_JBEZFO010000004.1, on the reverse strand, counting down.
GCAGGCGGCGATCGCGGCCGTGCATGCTGCGGCTGCGGCGCCGGACCGGACGGACTGGCCCCAGATCGCGGCGCTGTACCTGGGACTGGAACGGCTCAGTCCGACCGCGCCGGTACGGCTGAGCCGGGTGGTCGCAGTCGCGCACGCGTACGGGCCGGCCCGAGGGCTGGCCCTGCTCGACGACCTCAACCGGGGCTACCACCTCGACGAGAAACCGCTGACCCGGCAACGCGAACGCGCGATCCGCGCACACCTGCTTGAGATGACCGGTGACACGGCCGGCGCGGCGGCGTTGTACCGCGAAGCAGCCGCCCTAACCCACAACCAGGTCGAGCAGCGATACCTCCAACGCCGAGCCCACCGGCTCGGCTGACCGATCGTCGGCCGGTGCCCGCACATCGGCACGAGCGGACGTCAGCCGAGCACGACCGGTACCAGTAGTGCTGACGCCTTCGGGTCCGCCGAAGAGGTCTCCAGGCTGAAGGGCCTGGTCACGTCGCTGCCCGATGGCTCAGTGTCCCAACTGACCACGCCAGCTACTGAATCGGTGGCGCCCGAGAGCATTCGTCTCCAGCGGCCTTTCCCAGGTGGTACAGACGAGGGCGCGTGTGCCCTAGGGAGGAGCACCGATGGCGAGTAGGCCCGAGCGGCTGCTGCGCGAAGGAAGGATGCCACTCAGCGCCTCGTTCCTGGAGCTCTTCTTCGACTTGGCGTTCGTGCTTGCCCTCAACCAGTTGGCCCAGCATCTGCTGGAAGACCTCACGCTTGGCGGCGTGCTACGCACCGTGTTGCTGCTGACGGCTGTCTTGTGGATCTGGGTGCCCACCGCCGTGTTGACCGACTGGTTCGACGCGGAGACCCCGACCATCCGAATCGTGTTGATCACCGCCACGCTAGGGAGCGTACTGGCCGGGGCGGCGATCACCCAGGCGCTGGGTGGTTGTGGGCTGCTCTTCGCCGGCGCCTACGTCGCGGTCCACGTCAGGTGGCGTCGGCCGGGACAGACCAGGGGCGCAGGGACCTTCGAAGGTCCCTGCACCCCATCGTGCGCGGTCTACCCAATCAGCTGTAGACCTCGAACTCGAACAGCGAGTAGCCCCAGGCTGTGGCGCGAGTCGTACCGTTGATCCGCACATATCGGCCGGTGGCGGCCAGCGCGGTGTTGTCGTCCACGGCACCGTCGCCACCGGTGATCGTCCGGGCCGTGGTCCAGGTTGTTCCGTTGGCCGACGTCTGGATCTGGTACCCCGAGCCGTACGCCGCCTCCCAGGTCAACTTGACCCGATTGATGGGGTACGACTGACCGAGATCCACCTGGATCCACTGCGGGTCGGCGAAGACACTCGCCCACCTGCTGGTCAGCGAACCATCGACCGCAGCGGAGGCCGGAAAGGCGACCGCCTCGGTGCTCGACGCAGTCACCGGCTTGTTCAACGCCAGGTTGCCCGAGGGCGGCTGTACGACGCCGCCGCCGTAGACCTCGAACTCGAACAGCGAATATCCGTAGGCGGTGGCGCGGGTCGTACCGTTGATCCGCACGTAGCGACCCGTGGCGGCCAGCGCGGTGTTGTCGTCCACCCCACCGTCGCCGCCGGTCACCGTCCGGACCGTGGTCCAGGTGGTCCCGTTAGCCGACGTCTGGATCTGATACCCCGAGCCGTACGCCGCTTCCCAGGTCAGCTTGACCTGGTCGATGGAGGTCGACTGGCCGAGGTCCACCTGGATCCATTGCGGATCGCTGAAGGTGCTCGCCCACCTGGTGGTCAGCGAACCGTCGACCGCGGCCGAGGCCGGGAATGTGCCGGACTCCGTGCTCGACGCCGTCACCGGCTTGTTCAACGCCAGGTTCCCCGACGGCGGTTGGGTGGTGCCGGAGGTGAACGTGAAGTCGTCGATGTCGAACAGCGATCCCGCGCCGCCGGTGAACACCAGGTACAGCTGGTGCGTTCCGGCCGGTGGGCTGATCGTCCCGGTGACGTCGGCCCACGTCTCCCAGCCACCGGTCGGGGCGACCTGCACCGTGCCGGCCACCGGGCCGGTTGGTGAGTCGACCCGGACGGTCAGCGTGCCACCGACGCCGGCCGAGGCGACCCGCGCCTTGATCCCGGTGATGCCGGCCAGGTTGTACGGCGTGAAGGAAATCCAGTCGCCGTTCTCGATGTATCCGATGGCGTTGCCGCCGTGGGCGCTGGGCTTGGCGGCGAGCTGGACGCCGTTCATGGTGCCGAAGTGCTCGGCCTGCCGGGTCCGCGGTTGCAGCACGTGCTGGTCCTGGACCGCGACCCCGTTGACCGGGGTGTACACGGCGGCGAGCACTCCGAAGATGTTCGCGGATGCGTCGTGCTCACCGTCCACCGTGGTCTGGATCGACCCGGTGCAGCCGTTCTTGCTGGTGATCGGGTGACCGTGACTGTCGTGGCCGAGGATGTAGTTGAGCTGGACCCGGTTGCAGTCGATGGTGCCGGCGTTCGGATCGGTGACCCTCACCTCGTAGGGCACCAGGTCGCCGAACTGGAACACCGATCCGTCGGCCGGCGTAATCAATTGGATGGATGGTCGGCCGACCCCGATGACGGTACTGGCCGTCGAGGTTCTGCCGCTGGGGTCCCGTACCGTCAGCGTCGCGGTGTACTCGCCGTTAGCCGGGTAGGTGAATGTCGGGTTGGCCGCCGTGGAGTCGGTGCTGCCGTTGCTGGTGAAGTCCCAGGCGTACGTGATCGGGTCGCCGTCCGGGTCGTTGCTGCCCGCCGAGCTGAACTGCACGGCCAGCGGCGCCGCGCCGGAGGACGGGGTGGCGCTGATCTGCGCGATCGGTGCCCGGTTGCCGCCGGTGTTGTACTCGATCCGGTAGAGGGCCGAGTTGGCGTCGCCGCCGAACCAGGTGGTGCCGTAGTCGAGCACGTACAGGGCGCCGTCAGGCCCGAACTCCATGTCCATGATCGCGGTTCCGGACCACGGGATCGGCTCGATCGCGCCGGCCGTGCCGTTGGCGTTCAGGGTGACCGCCTTGATCCAGCGACTGGTGAACTCGCCGAGGAAGACCTTCCCGTTGTACGACGCCGGGAACTTCACGTCGGAGGCCAGCGCCGGGTTGAAGTTGTAGACCGGACCGCCCATGGGACCGCCGCCACCCAGCTCGGGCCGCCAGGGCCCCTGCCCGCCGTAGGGCAGCCAGGCCGCCTGCGACGGCGGCAGCGTGGTGATGCCGGTGTTGTTCCGGGAGTTGTTCGTCGGCCCACCGGCGCAGTTGTACGGGCCGGACGACGGCCCGCTGGGGAACGTGAACTCCTGGTAGGGGGTGTTGTAGTTGGAGCAGTACGGCCAGCCGTAGAAGCCCGGCTGGGTGATCCGCTCGAACGAGACGGTGCCCGCCGGCCCGCGCTGCGGGTCGGCAGAGCCGGCGTCGGGGCCGTAGTCACCGAGGTAGACGACTCCGGTCGCCTTGTCCACGCTCATCCGGAACGGGTTGCGGAAGCCCATGGCGTACACCTCGGGCCTGGTGTTCGCCGTGCCCGGGGCGAACATGTTGCCGGCCGGGATGGTGTAGCCCCCCGTCGCACCCGGCTTGATCCGCAGCACCTTGCCGCGCAGGTCATTGCTGTTGGCCGAGGTACGCTGCGCGTCGTAGGCGGGGTTGCGGTCGGCCCGCTCGTCGAGCGGCGCGGAACCGGCCGAATCGAACGGGTTGGTGTCGTCACCGGTGGACAGGTACAGGTTGCCGGCGGCGTCGAAGTCGATGTCACCGCCGACGTGGCAGCACAGCCCACGGCTGGTCGGCACGTCGAGGATCGTCACCAGCGAGGCCGGGTCGATCGTGTTGTCGTCTCGCACGGTGAGCCGCGCCAGCTTGTTGGAGCCGTTGAACGGGGCAAACTGCGCCGCTGTGCCGGTGGACGGAGCGTCGCCGCCCGGCGTGCTGAGCGGTGGCGCGTAGTAGACGTACACCCAGCGGTTGCTGGCGAAGTTCGGGTCGGCCTTGATGCTCTGCAGACCCTCCTCGTCGTGGCTGTAGACCGGCAGCGTCAGGGCGACTTTGGTGTTGCCGTTGACGTCGGTGTGCCGGATGACGCCGTTCCGCGAGGTGTGCAGCACACCCCGGTTGGGCAGCACGGTGAGGCCCATCGGTTCACCGGTCTCCGCCACGCCCTTGGCCAGGTTCACCTGGTTGAACGTGCCGACGGGGGCCTGCACGGAGCAGTTGCCGATGTTCTGCGCGGCGTACCTGATGCCGCCGAGCAGGTGGGTGCGGAAGTTGGCCTCGGTGTAGCTCTCCTGGGTATGGCCGAGGCCGGTGTACCAGGAGCGGCCGCCGTCGTAGGGCCGGCACCACGAGATCGGGTGGTCGCCGTTCATGGTGCCGCCGGTGTACGTGGCCTCGTTCAGATTCGCGAGGACGTGCACCTGCGAGCGGGGGTTGGTGCGGTAGTTGTACAACTCGTCGGTGCGGTTCCAGTTCACCGGGATACCCGCGTTCGAAGGGTGGGCGGTGTCCTCGATGCGGACGGTGGCCGGCTGGATCGCGGGGTGGCTGGAGAAGTAGGCGCCGACGAGGTTGCCGTACCAGGGCCAGTCGTATTCGGTGTCGGAGGCGGCGTGCACGCCGACATAACCGCCGCCGGCGCGGATGTACCGCTCGAACGCGGCCTGCTGGGTCGAGTCGAGCACGTCGGCGGTCGTGGACAGCCAGATGACCGCCCTGAACCTGGCCAGGTTCGTGTCGGTGAACTGGGCGGCGTCCTCGGTCGCCTCGACCGTGAAGTTGCCCTGCGTGCCCAGTTGCTGGATCGCCGCGATCCCTGCGGGGATCGCGTCATGCCGGAACCCCGCGGTCTTGCTGAAGACCAGCACCGAGAAGTCGGCCGCGAATGCCGGGGCGACGTTGACGCCCATCCCGGCCAGCACAAGAGCGACGATGAGCAGCATTCTGCGAATCATGATCGGTTGGTTACCTCTCGTGAGGAAGTAGCCGAAACGTGCGCCGATCACGTCTCGAACGTGGCCGCGGTGGGCGGCCCCGCGGGTAGGTCCCGGGACGCGCACAGCGGTGTCGCGCCTGTCCCTGCAGTGGAGGGTCGTCGGCACGTCGCGCCTCGCTGAAGGTCGCGGCGCCGTATTGGGGTCGGGGGTGGGGTCGGGTGGACGTGAGCGGCTGTTGACGGTGGCTGGTCAGGGGTGCAGCGCCGCCAACTTTTCTTAACCGCCATTCTCGGGAGAGCGCTCTCTCATGGAGGTTTGGAAAAGTTAACAGATTCACCATCGTCCAACAATGCTTCCATCGACCGCCGCGAAATCCGACTGCCGAAGTCCGCCCCGGTCGGCGCGCGCGGCGGTGATCGACGGGACGCTCCGACGAGGTCCTGGCCGGAGCGGGCCTGTCGATGCTCCAGCCATCACTAACAACGACCGGCGTGACCAGCGGCGGGACGCCTCGCTCCGCATCGCGTCAGCGTGTGCGCGGGACAAGGGCATGGATGAGCACGACGGCCGATGCCAGGCGCAACGACGTCGACAGCGGGAACAGCTCGTCGTCAAAGGCAAGGAACCGCAGTCCGCAGTCGCCGTAGGATCCGACGAGCCGAGCACGCAGCCGCCGACATCGTCAGAAATTTCAAACAGGCGTGGGAAGCCAAGGACATCAACGCCCTCATCGGCCTCCTCGACCCCAACGCCACGGCGATCGCCGACGGCGGCATTGTCGGCGCCGTGCTCCACCCGATCGAAGGCGCCGAGCAGATCGGCCGCTCCCTGATCCGCACGAATCGGCGAACCCCGACACCTGGACCCTCAGCCCCTGCACCGCCAAGGCCGATCGGCGATTGATCAGGCGGTCGTCGACGCGAAATGCCCCACGGCGGCGACGGCGAGGACGAGGAAGACCGCGGGAAACGAGATGTTGTGGAACACCCGCGCGCGGGCGTGAGCCAGGATCGCGCCGACGAAGAACAGGACGAGGCCAACGGCTGCGGCCAATCCGACGGGATGTACGCCGAGAAAGCCGAGCACCAGACCGACGACGCCGGCCCCCTCGACCACCGCGAGGTAGGGGATCCACCGTGCGGACAGCCCGACCTCGGCACAGTTGCGCATCACGAAGTCCGCCCTGATCACCTTGGCGATCACCTCGATGGCGTTGCCAAGAGCGCAAAGGACGGTCGCGACGACCAGGACGCCCTCCAGTACGGCGATCATGACGCGCGTCGGCGCGATTGAGCAATCGGTAAACTCATAGGTGCCTCCACGTGCGCGGGTTCATCAGGCTGCGGTCTCTCGCCCCTTCTGACGCCCCGCACGGATGAAAGGTGACCAGACGTGGAACTCGTCGAACACTTCGAGGCTTCGAGGGCCCGACTGATGTCGATGGCCTATCGCATCGTCGGCTCGCGCAACGATGCCGAAGACGCGGTGCAGGCCGCCTGGCTGCGCGCGACATCGGCCGACCCGGCGCAACTGGTCAACCCCGAGGGCTGGCTCACCATGGTGACGGCACGCCTGTGCCTCGACCAGCTTCGCGCCCGCCAACGCCGGCGCGAGGTCCCGCTCAAGGCCGACGACATCCCCAGCGAGCAGCTCGCGGCCGACGAGGCGTTCGTCCGGCGTGAGGACGTCTCCCGGGCGCTGCTGGTCGTGCTCGACGAACTGTCTCCCCCACAGCGGGTGGCCTACGTCCTGCATGACCTCTTCGCCGTCCCGTTCAACGAGATCGGGCCCGTGCTCGACACGACGGTGGCCGCGGCGAAGAAGCTCGCGAGTCGAGCACGGATCCGGCTCACGGACGCTCGTGCGGTCGACCTGCCGGCGTCATGCGCTGGAACACCCGCGACAAGTGGGTGGTCTCGAAGGAGATCACCCACCCACCCCTGATCGATGACGAGAGCTTCGAGCAAGCGCAAGCCCTACTCAGCCGTCGCGCGCGGGCCGTCGACCGTCAGGAGCGCCAGCGTCGCGCCCGCAACCCCTACGTGGGGTTATGGCTCGTGTCCGAGGGACAACACGACTAATTGCCCCACCGTCGTTGACGCTCAGCGCAACCCTGAAGCTCGCGCGAGGCTAGCCATCGTAGTGATCTATCGCTCGCCGCGGCGGGCCGAACGGACCGGGGCGATGCGGGGTCGGCCGACGCGAAACACGGCGAGCGGTTGGCCGGCGACCCGGTCGGCGAGCCGACCGGCGGTCGCGGGGCAGTCGATAAGCTGGCTGAGCGGATGGACCGCCAGGTCGTGCCGGGCGAGAGCCAGCCACGTACGCAGCAGACGTCGGCCCGACCTGATCTGGTCGTCGCCGTCGACGGCGAGGAGGACCAGGACGCTGCCGTCGTAGCGCAACAGGCCGCGGCCGCTGGCGGCCAGCAGCGCCGGCAGGCCCAGTCGGCGGGTGACCGGGTACGCGCGCAGCGCGGCGGACAGGACACGCGCCTCGGTCCGGGACAGGCTGAGCGCCCGGTCCGTGAGTCCGTCGAGGTGATATCGCGGATGGCGTGGACTGAGACGCAGCCAGTCCCGCAACTCCACCGCGACGGCAGGTGTGCGGAACATCCACCGGTCGGCGACGGCCAGGTCCGATACGAGATCTCGGGTCGGGACGTGCGCGATACCCGGCTCGAGATCGGCGAGGACGGCGTCGTCGACGTACCCGGGTGCGTATGGGCCACGGGCGACCCGGCGGGCCTCGATGTCGGCGATCGTGAACGGAGTCGCGTACCTCTGTGCCGCGGGGACCAGTCGTGGACCGGGCGCCACGGTGACGGTGAGGCCGAGTTCGGCGGAGACGATGAGGCATGTCTCGACGAACGCGCCGATGCCGAGGGCCAGATCACGCCCGGTCGGGTCGGAGTCGGGCAGGCGGCACGCGGGATCAACATCGATGGCGATCTCGTCGGTGTGGTATTCCGGTCGCCACGGCTGCGTGTTGTGTGCGCTTGGTGCCCGGCGGCAGATCGCCTCGGTAGCCCGCAACTGCTCGACCCAACTCACACCGCTGTTCCTCGCTCGTAGAAGGTGTACCCGTGCAGTGGCCGCCCACCCGCGCGCCTGTACTGAGCGGCCGAAGCGACGTTCGTCCGCTCCACGAAGGTGCTGCGCAGCGTCCGGTAGCCGTTGCGGGCGAGGTTGCGATGCAACTCCCGGGACAGCAGCGTCAGGTACCCGTTGCCCTGCTCATCGGGAACGGTGCCCTTGATGATGAGGACCGCGTCCCGCCGGTACCGGCCGCGGGTGGCGAGAAGCCGGAGCTGATTGAGTACGCCGAGCCGACCGCCAACGCTCATCAGGTAGTCGGAGATGTCCGGCACGGTGACGACGAACGCGACGGGTCGGCCGGCCTTCTCCAGCCAGAGCAGCAGCGCCTCGTCGAGTAGGACCGCCAGGCCGGCGGTCTGCTCCGCCAGTTGCTCGGCGGAGATGTCGGTGTAGTAGCCCAACTGCGCGAAGCTTGCGTTGAGCATCCGGCGCAGGATCGGCAGTTGGCTGCGCAGGTGCCACCGGGAGCCGTGCCGGATGACGAGCCGTTCGGCAGCCATCCGAGCATCGTCAAAGGTGAACCCATGGTCGGTTCCGGCCGGAGCACCGGCAGTGGGCCGAGCAGCCGTGGCCGTACCGTCGAGGTCGACCAGCCAGGTGTCGGCCTCGAAGCGACGGCGGAAGCCGTGCCGCTCGTACATCCTGGGGTAGTAGGGGGGGTTCCACGCCGAGTCCACGAAGCCACGGTCGGCGAAGCCGGAGGTGATCACCCCGCCGGTCTGGTTGGGCAGCAGGGCCACCGGCCCGAACAGGTGTCGACCGTCGGCCTGGGTCGCAACCGCGTCCATGATGGCGGTGAAGACATCGTCGTCGTCGACGAACTCGGTGTGCCCGAACAACTGTCGTGGGCCGATCTTGTCGTCGAGGGGCGCGCTGCGGTGCATGCTGGTGCGTCCCACGACCTCGCCGCGTCGGTCGCGGACCACGAACAGCTCGGCGGCGTCCCGGTGGGCCGCGATGACCGAAGACACCAGGGGTACGTACCGGTCGGTCGGGTGGAGCCGGAGCGGAAAGTCGACGAATGCGCGCAGGTCGGCCCTTGACTGCACGGGGTCCACTCTCATGCGCGGTGCACTGGCGGGCCGGACGTCTCACGCGAGAGCGTCGTGAACGTAGTTATGTGTGCCATGACGTCGGACTCGGCGCGCCAGATGCCGTTGCTGTAGCCCTCGGGCTCGGCGTTGTAAAGGCGGATGTAGCCGCCTGTCGCGTTCTTCGTGCCGTGATCGGTCACCCAACACATGAGGTCCCGGTGATGGCGGCTGCGGGCGAACGTCAGGAGCGCGTCACGGTCGCTGAAGAAGGCGATGGTGCCGAGCGTGAACGGGAACTGGTAGTAGACGGTGTGCCAACGGTATCCGTCCATCCGTCTCATCTGCCGGACCATTCGGATCCAGCTCCGGGTGAGCGTGATGATCGAGCGCGGCCCCCGGTAACGGGTGGCGCCGACGAACATGGCTGTCGCCTGGCCCACGGCGGGCGCGGCGGAGAAGTCGGTGGTCCTCATGCCAGCGCGCCCTTCACCAGGTAGACGTTCTTTAGTCCGGAACCCGCGGCGGCGAACGGGCCGGTGCCGTACTCGTGGACCTCGACCCGCAGGTCCGCCGCGGACGGGTCCTCGGCGAGGGACTCGGCGAAGTCCCGGCTGACCTCGGCGAGGTGGCGCAACACCCCCGCGCGGCAGGTGTCGGTGAGGGTTCGCCGCTGCACCGGGTCGAGCGCCAGGCCCTCGCGGAGTTGCAGGTTGACCACCGGCCGGCTCTCCAGGTCGGCCTGCTCGGTCACCGCCAGGCAGAAGCTCTGCAGCAGGTGCGCCTGGGGATTGCCCGCGTAGAGGCCGTACTCGACGTCCTGCGGGTAGATGTTGGCGCCCATATAGGAGATCGTGCTGTCCTTGCGGCCGTACAGGAACAGCAGTGGTAGACGCATCCGGTCGACCTGCCAGGCACGGTCCGCGGCGGCCCGCGCTGCGGGGTCGGCGATCGCGGCCCGGACATCCGGGTACGAGATCAGCCGGCCCTCGTCGCCGATGTTGTAGCGGACTCGGGGATTGAGCACCGCCGTGGAGTTGATCGTGCAGAGCACCTCGTGGTCCGCTGTGGTCTCCAGGTAGGTCTCCAGCGGGTTGTACTGGAAGACCATCGGCAGCCGGTGCTCGTCGGCGCCGAGCAGCGCGGTCCGCAGCGCGGCGTCGGTACGCAGCTGTCGGCGGACCCAGACGCTGAAGTCGCTCTCCCCGGCCATGCCGATGGTGAGGTCGCTGGCCCCGTAGCCGGAGCGCACCTTGACGAAGCGCTCCTCCAGGTAGTCGCGCAGCGCCTCGGTCATCCCCTCACCACCGACCAGCCCGCTGATGCGGTATTCGGCCCAGGGGAAGTCATCGGCGTCGAGCTTGTCGCGCAGGTGCTTGAGGAACGGTGGGTAGGCGGTGACGATGTAGTCGAAGCCGGGGCCGAAGTACAACAGGGTGTCGACGATCTTCCGCAGGTCGGGTCCCGTGTTCTTGACCATCGCGATCGCCGACATGGCGATGCCGGTGTTGGTCCCCGTGGCCCAGGCGCCCATCGAGTACGCGTTGATGACGAAGCGCCGCTCGGACGGGAACACCATTGTCGCGTAGCCGGCCAGGTTCTTGTGCACCGAGCGCAGCTCGCGGCGGCTGCGGATCCAGTTGAACGGCTGGCCGGACGAGCCCGACGACTCGTCGACCACGCTCCCGGCGATCTCGATCTGCCCGTGCCGACAACGCTGCGCCTCCGGGTACGCCTGCACGTACGACCGCTTGTCGGTGGGCGGGTAGGACGACAGATCGAACCAGCGGAACCGCCAGTGGTGGCGGTGGAGAAAGACGCCGTACGCGGGCACGTCGATCGCGGCGAACTGGCAGGTCATCCAGGCGTGTAGCCGGGCGAAGCGGCCCATGTAGGGACGGTACTGACGCGCCGTGAGCCGCCACACCGCCGGATGGATCCGGTAGAGGGTGTAGAGCCAGGTCAGGGCGAAGCTCGCGGCCCGCAGGGTCCACCGACGCAGGAATGTCACCACGCGGCAACACTAGGGGTCGGTCGAGCCGGCCACCTGATGACGAATACTCAGCCCTCGTGAGTATTCGAACCCCTGCGGGTTGCAACGAGTTCGAGACGAGGCCGGGTCGGCTTGAGGACCCAACAGTGCGCCATTTCCAAGCTCACTGAACTACTCACTGTTCTCGCTGTTGTTGCCCGGACGGCGCGTCAGTGCCGAATCAGGCCGCCGACCGCAACCGGAGAGACGTGACCGGTTGCGGTCGGCGGAAGGGCTCGCGCCAGCGCAAGACCGGCATCGACCAGCGACGACCGGCACAGACCGGCGACATCTGAAATCGATGTCCAGACCGACTCGGCGGTCTCGCCGTTCGCCTCGGGCCGAAGGACACCACCAGTGATCCGGACCTGGTAAAAGATGCCGACGTTCTGATGCTCGATCCCCAGATGCGCCTCAGCGGCAGGAATCACCCGCGAGTCCACGCCCAGCAGGCGTTCGACCACCGAAACGCAGCCCGTCTCCTCGGCGACCTCCCGCACCACAGCATCGAACGGATCCTCGGCCTGCTCAACCTTGCCACCCGGAAGGGTCCAGTGGGTGTCCCCCGTCGGCGAAACATAATGGGCGAGCAGCACACGCCCTCCTCAATGCACACGGCATACGCCGCCAGCCGGAAACTCATCCGTGCACCCCCCAACCGGACCCTACCGAGCCGGCGACGACCCTCGCGTGACCGGCGTTCGGCGACGCCCTTTCATGGTGCGTAGCGATTGGCTCCGACGTGGTGCAGGGCGAGGATGGCAGGCACGATCGTGGTGGATCGGCGTGGGCAGCAGCGCGGCTGGGTAAGGATCTTCCAGTGGCAGGCTGGCCTCACCGACACCTTGGCCCGGATCCACCTGCCTGCCACCGCAGAAGCGGTCAGTCCGACCGAGGGTCGTACTGCGACCACAGGAGGGAAGCGGCGCCGCCAGCGCTGAGGTCTTCCCAGATTGCTTCCCTGTCGAACTCGCCGTCGACGACAAGCCCGGGGCGCAGTGCGTCCGCATAGCTGGCGACAGGATGCGACCCGACGAAGGCACTCGGTTCGCCGACGGCGACGCCGTCCAGCGACCGACGAAAATCCATGACGAAGGCGTCGAGTACCATCGCGATCGGGGTGTGCGTACGACCGTGGACAACGAGCCGCCCGCCGGGGTCGTCGCAGTCGCCGAGTACGCCCTCGTCTGCCACCAGGTTCCCGCTGATGACGAGTTCCGGCCCTGCGGTGACTCCGCCGAGCGTCACCGCCCGGGCCTCCACATTGCCACAGACCAGGAAGAACGAGGAGCGGTCGTCGGTCACCCAGGTCAGCTCGCTGACCTGGGTCAGGTCGCCGTCGATGATGACGTGGTACGGCGGCCGGGTGAAGTCGAACGCCGACATCAGGTCCCCGTCGACCGTCCAATCGCCCTCGAACAGCCGAATCTCCTGCTGGTCGGCAGGGTCGGCGTAGGGATAGCCAACATGTGCAGACAACGAGAACCGCCGCTCGGCCTCACCGGGATCGATCAATCGATACGCCTCGTGGTCCCACTCCATTCGCGGCACCCTAGCCCCGATGATGCGCTCCGGCGTGGCCCGCTCGGTGGTTCCGGCCGAACGTGGGACCGGTGCCGGGTTTGGCGTTGCAGGTTTACGCGTGGCACGACGCTCGGGCGGACCGGCGACGATGTGGTCGCGCGTGTTACGCCGGCGGCAGCTCGATGAGCGGTCCGCCGCCGGCAAGCCCGGCGTCAACGCCTGCCTGCGGGCTCGCCGGAGAGGTCTTCAGCCTTAAGGGCCTGCTCGGGATGTTGCCCACGGCGGCTGGTGCCCGGGTAGACCGGCATGAGTGGTGTCGGTTGGCCATGGGAGACGAGCACCCGGGCCCGGGCCAAGGCAGGCTGAGGGCTAAACGATCATCAACTCGGAGCTTGGGCATCGCCACCAATACTTCTTTTAACTCCCTCGATCTCCGATCTAACTTCCCGCGCGATCGTTGTAGATATCAGCCCGCGAGCAACACCTAGATTGCCTCGGCAGCAATTGATGAATGCAACGTGCGCCTGCTCCAGGCGATCACGGTGTTGTGGCCAGCTTTTACGGTCAACCAAACCAGTCTTGAATTTGTCAGTCGTTTCCCAGAACAATCCATCGATCACCAATGCCGCCTGGACGATGACCGGATCCGCTGCGAGGCTAAGGTTGGCCAGCGCATTGTTCCATCCCGACCATTCGGTTTCGGGCCGCATCCCCGTCCTGGACCACTTGTAGAATTCATTGTAAATGTAGGAGTAGGCGGAAAGCAGCTGGGCGAAGTAGTCAAGCTGCGCCGTGCGAGCCCAATGCCTTCGCTGGATCCGTCCACTCAGAAAAGCGCCCATCGCCACGCTGATCAACGCGGCCAATACCCCGCCGGCCACCGAGAGCACCACCTGCCACAGGTCCACCATGAATAAAGTGTCCGCGACGCCTGCAAATTGATCATGGCAAGCAGCACCGAAATTGTTGACCGAAAAACGCGGAGACCCCGGCCGCCCTCGATGCCGGCGCAGATCCCGCAATCGTCGCCGGATGGATCACCCAACCCCAGACCGAACAGACACGAGCCGAAGCTGATCTTCAAACGGCCCAGCAGACGGAACCATGCCGGATGAGCCGATCCGAGATCGCCGACCTGGTCCAATCGCTCGGCGACATCGCCACCGTGCTCCGCGACGCCGACCCCGACGACAAAGCCGAGGTCTACCGGCAACTCGGACTGCGATTCACCTACCAGACCGAAACGCAAACGGTGCGCGCTGTAGTCGATCTCAGCGGAGGAACCCGGACCCGCGCCGGGCCCTCAGCATGCCGACAAAGCGGCAACAGAAACGCCAACCAACTTCATCGAACACCAGCTATGGATTCCCACTCGAGTGAAAGACCGAGGCTAATCCTCGAAGGAGACCTGCGCGCCGCCGCTGGGCTATCTCCTCCGGGGCCTGGCACTGGCTTTCCTGCCCGACGAAAGTCGCGAGGAGTTGGGGCACCTTGCCTGCGGCCGAGCGGGGGCGCAGGTGGTGAGCGCCACGGATGCGGCCGGCGGGGACCGGGGCGCACCAGCGATTCAAAGCCCGCCGTCGGCTGTCACCGCAGGCGGGTGACCGTCTTGTGCTCGATGTAGCCGGTCAGGCCGACCTGGCCGTACTCGCGACCGAGGCCGCTGGCCTTGTAGCCGCCGAACGGGCCATCGAAGCTAATCGGCGAGCCGTTCAATGTGACAGTGCCGGTGCGCAGTCGGCGGGCCATGTCCAGTGCCCGCTCGGGGCTCGTCGTCCAGATTCCGCCGGAGAGACCGTAGTCGGAGTCGTTGGCGATCCGCACTGCCTCGTCCTCGTCGTCGTAGGCGATCACGGCCAGGACCGGGCCGAAAATCTCCTCCTGCGCGATGCGCATGTTGTTGGTGACATCGGCGAAGACGGTCGGGGTGACGTAGTTGCCCTGCTCCAGGCCCTGGGGCACCTCGGGGCCACCGGTCACCAGGCGGGCGCCTTCCGCGATACCCAGCTTGATGTAGTCGATCACGCGGTGCTGCTGGTCCGGCCGGATCATCGGGCCGACGAAGGTGTCCGGCTCTGACGGATCTCCGACCTTCAGCGACTCCACCATCTCCTTCAGCGCCGCGACGACCTCGTCGTAGCGGCTACGCGGAGCCAGGATCCGGGTCTGCAGGATGCAGGCCTCGCCGTTGTTGCCCAGGGAACCGAAGCGCAGCCCCTGCATCACGGCGGGCAGGTCGGCGTCGGCCAGGATGATGGCGGCGGACTTGCCGCCCAACTCCAGGCCAACCCGCTTGAGGTGCTCCCCGGCGATCGAGGCGATACGACGGCCGGCCCGGGTCGACCCGGTGAACGAGATCTTGTCAACGTCCGGGTGCGAGACGAGGTATTCGCTGGTCTCCCGGTCCGCCGGGAGAATGCTGAGCACGCCATCGGGGAGGCCGGCCTCGTGCCAGAGGTCGGCAAGCAGCATCATGCTCAGCGAGTTCTCCGGGGAGACTTTCAGTACCACGGTGTTGCCGGCCAGCAGCGCGGGGACCAGCTTGGCGGTGGCGGCGGAGAACGGCGAGTTCCACGGGATGACTGCGGCGACCACGCCGATCGCCTCGCGCCGAACGATGGTGTCGAAAGCCACCGTGGGGTCGGAGGGCTCGACGACCTCTTCCCAGCCGAACTCCTCGGCCGCCTTGAGGTAGGCGTTGACCTGCCGGGTCAGGAAAGGCTGGCCGGCCTTCGTGAACCAGCCGGCCGATCCGTTCTCGGCCGAGATCGCTGCCGCAATCTCGTCGGCCCGCGCGGCGCGCAACGCGTCGTAGCGGCGGATGACCTCTTGGCGCTCCTCCGGGATCGTATGCGGCCACGGCCCGTTGTCGAACGCCGTGCGGGCGGCGGCGACAGCCGCGTCCACATCGGCGTTGGCGGCCTGGGCCACCTGGCCGAGCACGGACTGGTCGTGCGGGGAGCGGATCTCCAGCAGCTTCGAACTGCTGGGCGTCATCCAGGTACCGCCGATGTAGAGCTTGTCGCGAACAATCATCGGTCACGTCTTTCTAGTGAGGGGAGGGAAATCGGGCGTCAGGCGCGGTGGGGCGTGCGCCCTAGCTGATTGGGAAAGTTGGGGGGCGGACCATCTTGGCGACCGAGGTCTCGGTGAAGTCGCCGAGACCGTCGAGATCCGTGGATTGGCTCACCTCGCGCCACGCGGCGTCCTCCGTGGCCCGGGCCTCGGCGATCAATGGCGCGAGCCAGGCCGCGTCCGAGCCCAGGAGGAGCCGCGCCGGCGGCTGCGGCTCCTCCGTGATCCGCAGGATCACCCGCGCCATTTTTGCTGGATCGCCGCGTTGCACGTCCGGATTGTCGCGGTACGTCCGTACGAAGGCGCCAACTGTCTCGTCGTACTCGTCCTGCATGGGCGGCACGGACATCGGGGCAGCCGCCCACGGCGTGCGAATGCCGCCCGGCTCGACCAGGGTGGCGTGGATGCCAATCGTCTCCACCTCGCGTGCGAGGATCTCCGTGAAACCGCCCAGCGCCCACTTGGCCGCCTGATATGCCGCCAGGCCGGCCTGGGCGCGTCGGCCGCCAATCGTCGAGACGTTCACGATGCTGCCGGAGCGCTGTGGGCGTAACACCGGCAGGGCGGCCCGCACCATGTTGACCGCACCGAAGAAATTGATCTCGACGGTCCGGCGGAACTCGTCCTCCGGCATGTCTTCAATCGAGCCGACGCTGCGGTATCCGGCGCTGTTCACCAGCACGTCGAGGCGGCCGAACTCGCTGACCGCGTACTGGACCGCCGTCCGTGCGTCAGCGCTGGAGGTCACGTCGACGGCGAGTACGCGCAACCGGTCCTGCTGTTGGTCGGGCACCGGCAGGACGTCGGTGGTCAAATCCGTCGCAAGCACGTTGTGCCCGGCCTGCAGCCCGGCATCGACCAGGTGCCGACCGAGGCCTCCGCCCGCTCCGGTCACCAAGAGTGTCTTTGTCATTGCGCCTCACCCACACTTTCACGGAATTTCGGGGCACGGCTGCGCCCTCCACACCGAGCCGCGACAAGCGGCCTGAGCGCATGCTCGGCCACGAACAGTCCGCAGGTCGCCGGGCTCTGGCGGTCAGGACTTAACCGGGTGGTCCGTGGAACGACTGACCTCGGCCCACGTCCGGGCCTCCGTGTTGCGCTCGTCGCCCGATTTCAACGCGATCTCCAGGGCGTCGCTGCCGAGCAGCAGTCGACGCGGGGGCTCCGGCACGTCGAGGATGTCGACGATCGCCTTTGCCATCCGGGCCGGGTCACCAGGCTCGTTGCCGGCGTAGGTCGCGAACCGTTCCAACCACGCGCCGACGGTCTGCTCGTAGCCCTCGCTGAGCTGGCCGGAGGCGGTCGCGGCCCCGGCGGCCCAACCGGTACGGATGCCGCCCGGCTCGACGATCGTCACCTTGATGCCCAGCGGGGCGACCTCGTTCGCCAGCACCTCGGAGAAGCCCTCGACGCCGAATTTCGCCGTCTGGTAGGCGCTGAGGCCTGGGGTGCCGCCGACCCGCCCGCCGATGGACGAGATCTGCACGATGTGTCCGCCGCGCTGGCGGCGCAGGACGGGCAGCGCCGCCCTGGTCACGTTGACGGTTCCGTACAGGTTTGCGTCGACCTGTGCCCGGAACTCATCCTCCGGGAAGTCCTCCACCGAACTGCTGGCGGCGTAACCGGCATTGTTGATCACCACGTCGAGGGAGCCGAATCGGTCGACGGTCGCCGCGACCGCTTTGCGGCACGCCTCAGGCGAGGTGACGTCCAGCAGCAGGGTCAGGAGTCGCTCCGGGTGCTCCCGAGTCAGGTCCGTCAGCGAATGTGGGTTGCGCGAGGTCACGGCAACTCGATCGCCTGCCCCGAGTGCCGCCAGGGTCAGGGCCTTCCCGAGACCCTGGGAACCGCCGGTGATCAGCCATGTCCGTGCCATGGCACCTCCTTCTGTCTAGAACTGAACCCACTCGGATTCAGCCTGCGTGTGCCGCGAGATATGCGTAGTAGATCTTCACCTAACTACGACTCGACTGTAGCACTAACGCACTCGAACACCTCCTCGGCGAGGATGATCGTGAGGTTATCTACTACCACTGTTACGCTTGGAGCTATCATGAGAGCTGACGCCGCCCGCAACCTCGCTGCCGTCCTGCGCACCGGGGCCCGCCTGCTGGCGGAGGACCCGAGCACCTCGATCTCCGCCATAGCCAGCGCGGCGGGAGTGGACCGCACCACCGTTCACCGCCGCTTCGCCAATCGCGAAGCCCTGCTCAGCGCCGTCTTCCAGGCCAAGCTCGACTCGGCGGAGCGAGTCCTCGACGACTCGCGGCTTACGGAGGCTCCGGTAGCGGTCGCATTGCACCGCTACGTGGAAGGGATCATTCCGGTCAGCCGTGACTGGCCCGTCGACACGCGCCGCATGATGCGCGCGGATCCCGCCGCCGACAGACGACGTCAGCAGCAGAGTCAGCGACTGAACGACTTCCTCAAACGCGCTTCCGATGAGGGCTACCTTCGCCCCGACACCTCCCCGGCCTGGGCGCGGGCGGTCCTCAACCAACTGGTGGAGACCGCCGCCCATCACTTCCCCGAAACGGCTCCCCCACGGGCGGCCGACCTGGTCGTGGAGACCTTCCTCAACGGCCTCGGCCCGTCGTGACAACCGGGAGCCGCCACCGAAGTTCGGCCTCGGTCCGGGATCCCGCTTCTCCGGCACCAGGGTTCGGCGGTGTCACATTGACGGCTGATCTTGGTTGTTTCGGTGGGCCGCTTCCTCAATCGCCAGCGCCGCACCTGCGGCGGCGACACGACCTGGGATCGCGCCCAAGGCGACGGCGCAGCCGCAACTCGATGCCATCACTGTGACCCGCGAGAGCTCCACTGGCCCGGTGCACCGGCTTCGTCGGGAGCGTTTGCGTGTAGTTCGACCCGCGCTTCGAGTCCGACTCGCGATACAAGCGCACAGCGCGATGACGTAGCTCGTCGGGGTACTTCTTCGGTGCTGCCGCAGACGACTTGCTCCCCCACGGCGATCAGAACATGGTCAAGAAGCTCCATGAAAGCGGGGGTGGCTTATGGGTCAGCGGTCATTGCCGGCTCCCGCCAGGTGGGTGTGCAGGTCGGCGAGCAGGCGTACGACTGTGCTGACGGATGCACGACGAGCAGGTCGTGCGCAACGATGGCGGCGAGCAGCACGGGTTGACCGGGATCGATGCGGCACATGTGCCGGGCATTCGCCGGCAAAGATAGGTCCCCTCGGCTCCCCACCTGGTGAAGGCCGTCGCTGGCCGAGCAGATGACGAGCATGCCGTGGCGCGGCTGAACGTCGAGGCGGTGGTGCGGGGGCCACCCCAACGCGCGCAGGAGGTGCTGCGCGCTCACCCGGCCACAGCGTGCCGGGAGAGCCATCCCCAGCACCAGGGCCGCGTCGGTGATCGCCGGTGGGCAGACTCGGGCAGGTAGAGCTGGCACCGGCATCGGGATTTGACCCGGACGCGCGGGCAGGACAGCGGGTACGAGTGGACCGACGAGGTGTTCCTTCGGTCGGATAGGTCGTGTCATGACCGAACAACCTCATCCAGCGATAAGGCGCGACACGTCAGAGGCGGCCTGATGCCCTTCACCGGCGTAACGCTGAAATTAATCTGGGATTCGGCGGAAAGCATTGTATGATTAGCACATGCTGTATCGGACCCCTGCGCTGGCCGATGACGACAAGCGCGTGCTTGGCGAACTGGACACCATGCGGGACAACCTGCGGTATCAGATTGCTGAGCCGCACCGCTGGACAGGGCAACTCCGACGCACTCTGATCGCTCACGCTATCCAGGGCTCGAATTCGATCGAGGGCTACCAGGTGTCCCTGGACGACGCGGCCGCGGCCGTCGCCGGCGACGAACCGGTAGAGACGAACCCGCAAACCTGGGAGGTCATCACCGGCTACCGGGACGCCCTGACCTACGTGCAGCAACTCGCCCGCTCACGCGAGTTCGCCTGGCAGCACATGCTGCTCAACGCGCTGCACTTTATGATGCTCCGCCATGAGCTCGGCAAGTGGCCGGGCCGCTTCCGTCCGGGCGACATCCATATCGACGAGGCACACACCGCCCGACGCGTCTACACCGGGCCTGACGCCGACGATGTTCCGTCTCTGATCTCCGAGCTGATCGACTGGCTGGCCGACGGCGAGCCGGAGACACCGCTGCTCGTACGGGCCTCGATGGCTCACCTGAACCTGGTCAAGATCCATCCTTGGCGGGACGGGAACGGCCGGATGTCGCGCTGTCTACACACCCTCGTGCTCGCCCGGGACGGTGTCCTCGCCCCGGAGTTCTCCTCGATCGAGGAGTGGCTCGGCGTCGGCCGGAACACCTACGCCTACTACGACGCACTCGGTGAGGTCGGTGGCCCAACCTGGCAGCCCGAGAACGACACCAGCAAATGGATCCGGTTCTGCCTGAGCGCCCATCACCAACAGGCCCAACTGGTCCGGCAACGCCTCGATCAGGCCGCGCAGCTCTGGGAACTGCTCGACACCTGGGTCCGACGCGCGGGGCTACCCGAGCGGGTCGTCAGCGCCCTGTACCTCGCCGCCACCGGCGGTCGAGTACGCCGGACCCTCTATCAGCGCGACGAGAACCTCACCGACGACCAAGCAACCCGCGACCTTCGCGCCCTCGTCCGGGCAGGCATGCTCGAACAGCACGGCGAGACCCGAGGCAGGTTCTACCTCACCTCGCCAACACTGCGCGACCTCGCCGCCCCCGCGCTGCGCCCCAAGGAAATCATCGACCCGTACCGACGGTGAGGCGCAGGCCCCGGCACTGCCAATCGCCGACAGTCAGCGCCGCGAACGGACACCATTCCCTATCTACCGAATTGAGCCCATGCAGCAGGTCGTACCAACAGCATTCTAGACTCACAACAGCTGGGGCCTAACTAGGCCAAATAGGACAGTCAGTCTGTCCTGATTATCGTGATTTTCCACGATATTTGGTGTCCGAGGGGGGACTTGAACCCCCACACCCTATACGGGTACTAGCACCTCAAGCTAGCGCGTCTGCCATTCCGCCACCCGGACCTGCACGTTCAGCCTACCTTGCCGACCAGATGATCTTTCCATCCGGTGGTTGGCACTGTGGGCCGCACGGGGAGTTACTGTACACGCCGCTCGTGGATCATGCACATTGCCTTCCGACGCCTCCCCCGGGCCGCTTCCGCCGCTGCGCAAGCCGCCTCAAAGCGGCCACTCCGGCACACCGTCGGAGCGTGTCCGGGTAGCGTCCGGCGGCCCTGTGACGGCAGCATTGCCACGTGTCCCATCCCTCCCCCCTGGCAGCCGCCCAGCACCGAGCCCTCGCCCTGCGCGCCGCGGGCGATCTCAGCGCCGCCCGGCAACTGCTCGCGGAGGCCGTCGAATCCGCTCCCCCGCCGTACGGTGCCGACCATCCCGAGGTGCTGCACACCGCGCATCTGCTGGCGCGGCTGCACCGGGAGGGGGACGATCCGCTCGCCGCCCGCCGGGTGTTGGAGGAGGCGTTCGCGGCGGGCGAGCGGCGCTGGGAGCACTCTGACCCGCTGATGCTCGCGCTCGCCTTCGAGCTCGCAGAGGTGGCGGAGGAACTCGGCAACCGGCACGAGGCCCGCCGCAACTACACCCGCGTCGCCACCGCCGGTCCCGCCGCGCTGGGGGCGAACCACCCTGCGGTACGCGCAGCCCGCGACTACCTCGGCCCACTCCCGTCGACGTCGGGCGAGCAGCACCCCACGCCGACACCCGGTCCGGTCCCGGTGACCGAGCCCGGTGCCCGGTCGGCGCTCTCCGGCCCCACCCTGTCGCTGGCGACCCTCGCCGCGATGCGGCCCTCCGCCGGTGGCCCGCCGCCCGCCGTCTCACCCTGGGCGCCGCAACCGCCGGCCGCACCCCGACAAACCCCTCCAGCGGTACGCGCACCAGCCACACCCACGTCGCCCGGCCACGCCACCCCGGCACCGGTCCCAGCCCCTCGTGCGACGCCCGTTAAGCCGGCAGCTTCCTCAATCGCGCCAGTCTCGATCGCGCCGGTGCAGCCCGGCCCGCCGACGGCCCCACCCAGACCCGCGACTCCGCCCCGCCCACGCGCCGACGCGCCACCGCCGGCGAAAGCGATGCCACCCCGTCAACGTCCCGACGAGCAACCGTCCGGACCGGCCCGGCCAGCGGTGGGTCCGGTACCCCGGCCGAGGGCTGAAGGCCCGCCGACGACGCCGGCCGCGCAGGGGTCACCAGACCGACCGCCGTCCGGGCCGGCCGTGGCACCACGTCAAAGGGTGGGTGACCACGCGACCCCGCCGGTGGCCGAGGTGCCGGCACCTCGCTGGGACAACCCCACGATCCAGGTACGGCAGATCGAGCCACTGCTCGCCGAGGAAGCCGCCCGAGCCGTCGACCGACCAACCGCGCCGAGCGAATCGCACAACGTGTCCGGCGCTGAGGCGTCATCATCGGGCAGGCCCTCTCCTACCGTTGGCCAGCCGGGGCCGGCGTACCCGGTGAGCGGACCACCGACCCAGCCCATCGGCGCCCCGCCGGTGACCCCGCCTCCGATCTCCGCGCCCCCCAGCCAGCCGTATCCGGTCTCGGGACCACCGGCGCAGCCGTACCCGGTCTCCGCACCACCCGGCCCCGCATCGCCCGGCCATGCTCAACCCGTGTCCGGGCCCCCCGGCTACGGCCAGCCGGTGTCCGCACCGCCCGGGCACAGCTACCCCGTATCCGGGCCCCCCGGCTACGGCCAGCCCGTGTCCGCACCGCCTGGGCACACCTACCCCGTGTCCGCGCCCCCCGGCTACGCCCAACCCGTGTCCGGACCACCCGGGCACACCTACCCCGTGTCCGCACCTCCCGGCTACGCCCAACCCGTGTCCGGACCACCCGGGCACACCTACCCGGTGTCCGCGCCGCCGGGTTTCGGGCCGCCCGCCTCGGGGCCGCCGTACGGACCACCAGTCTCCGCGCCTCCGGTGAGCGCGCCACCAGTGCCGCCCTGGGGGTTGACCGCGCCACCCTGGAGCAGCAGCGCCCCATCACAGCCCCTGCCCACTCCAGGCACCGACTCCCCCGCGCAGACCACGACGCCTACGCCGATCACGGCGGCTGCGGAGGCCGGCGCCGCTGGGCAACACACGCCCTCTGGGCAGCACCCGCCCGCTGGGCAGAGCAAGCCCGTCGGGCAACACACGCCCGCCGGGCAACACCCGCCCGTCGGGCAGACCATGATGGACGCGGGCGGCACCGGTGCGGACGGTGACTCCGGGCTGGGCATCCTCGACGCCCCGGTGGTGCCGTCCCAGCGGGCCCCGAGCACGATGTCCGACCAGACCGTGGTGCTGCCGTCAGTTCCGGGGGATGGCAGCACGGCTGCGGTCGAGGCCAGTCTGGGCTGGCGAGCCGCGGCCCAGCCCGCTCCAACGGTCACCCCGGCAGGCACCGTCGTCGCGCAAACGCACCTCACGGCCGCCCAGGCACACCCGAGCATCGCTCAGGCGAGCCCGATGGCCGGGCAGTCGAGCCCCGTCGCGCAGCCGGTCTGGTCACCGGGCGTCGGCGCGGACCCGACGCTGGTGCCGCCGGCCGCACCGCCGCCGGCCCAGCAGTACCACCACCAGCCACCCCCGGCGCCGTACCCGACCCAGGACCAACACCAGGCGCCGTACCCGGCCCACGACCAACACCAGACGCCGTACCCGGGTCAGCAGTACCACCCGGTCCCGGACGCGTACCGGGCGGCGTACACCGATGATGGTGGGTCGACGGGCCGCAACCGGGTGGCGGTGATCGGCGCGGTCGTGGCGGCCGGGGTGGCCGTCGTGGCGGTGGCGGGCCTGGGTGCGGTGATGCTGACCCGCGACGATCCGCCGCCGGCCGGGACCGCGCCGACGGCGGCGGCGCCGACGGCTGCCGGGCTTCCGCCGGGCGACCTGAAGTTGCGCGACGATTCGGCCACGATCACGTTGACCTGGACGGACCCGACCGGTGGCGCGGTGCCGTTCATGGTCGCCGCCGGGCGGGCCGGGCAGGCCCTGGGCGTGATCGCCACGGTGGACCCGGGCCGGACCAGCTACACGGTCAACGGGTTGAACTCCCGAGTGGATCACTGTTTCACCGTGTTGGCGGTCTACTCCACTGACAGCTTTGCGACTTCCGGGCAGGTCTGCACCGCGCGGGAGCGCCAAGCCACACCAAGTGGGGAGCCCTCCGGCCGACCGTCGCCGCGCTGAGCCGAGCCGGAACCGCGCCGAGTCGAGCGGAAACCGGGCTGAGCTGGAGGTCCACAACGCACACTCTCGGTATCCACAGGGGTGACGGTGCGGGTTCCCCCGCCACCACCAGCGCCATATGATGGCACCCGGCTCAGGGCAGGGGTCGCCGGAAGGCGCGCCACCTGCCACGACTCAGGGGAGGCAGCCGGCTGTGGCCAGCATCGACGACGCCGTACCGACCGAGGCCCCCCGCTCCCGGTCACGGCTGCGCGGCGGGCTGGTGACCGTCGGCACGGTGGCCGCGCTGCTGGCCGCCATGGGGTTGACAGTCCTCGGGTTGGGTGCGGCGGACAACGCGGTGGCCAACTACGACGCGAGTTCCTGGCTGTGGAGCGCGGCGCGCAGCGAGCTGGCCCGGGTCAACGGGGTCACCGCCCGGGTGGACACCCGCACCGAGATCCCCGGTGCCCGGCAGCACCCGATGCAGATCACCCAGACCGACCGGCTGCTGATCCTGCGGGACCTTCAAACCGGGCAGATCAGCTCACTGGATCTGGCCACCCTCCAGCTCAGCGCGACCACCCGGACCACCCCTGGCCTGGGCGTCAGTGTGGCCCTGCACGAGGACTCGGCGTTCGTCGTCGACGCCGTGCAGGGCATCGTGCGCCAGCTCGACCCGCGATCGTTGACCCCGGTCGGCGAGCCGGTGCGCTATCCGCCGGGCATCGCCGGCGGCACCTTCGACGGTAAGGGTCGACTCTGGATCGCGGTGCCCAGCCAGGGCACCGTCTCGGCGATCACCGCCGCCAAGCTGCCGTCCGCGCCGGCTTCGGCCGCGCCCGCGGGTGCCGGGCTCAGCCCGCAGCGGGTCGAGTCGTACGACGTTGCCGAAGCGAGCCACGAGCTGGTGGTCTCCACCCTGGACGACGGGGTGGCGGTGCTCGACCGCACGGCCGGGAAGCTGGTGCGGGTGCAGCGCGGTGAGGTGCACCCGACGGCGCTGACGCTGTCCGGCCCGGCGGCGCTGCCCGCGCGCACCAGCGGCCCACGGGTGCCGGTCACGGTGACCGCCGACCGGCGGGTGCTGCTGGTGGGTGACGGTGGGCAGGAGAGCGCGTTCACGGTGCCGGGTGAGGGGGATCGGCTCAGCGCGGCGGTGGCCTGGGCGAACCGCTTCTACTGCGCCGACGAGGCCACCGGCACCATCTACTCCTTCGACGCGGCGGGTCAGCTGGTCGAGACCATCCGCGGGCGGGCCAACGGGCCGCTGGAGCTGGAGGTCCGGGAAAACCACCTGTTCATCAACTCCCCCGACGCGGCGACCGCCCGGGTCGTGGACGACAAGCACCAGGTGCGTGAGGTCAACAAGTACGCCAACGACGTGCTCGGCGGTGACCCGCCGCCGGTTCCCCCGCCGCCGCCTCCGCCGAAGAAGCCGCGGGTGGGCAAGCCGAGCGCGCCGCGCAGCGTCACCGCAGCCGCCGGCAACGCCCAGGCGCGGGTGAGTTGGCGGCCGGCCGCCGCCAACGGCGCCGAGATCATCAAGTACGTGGTGCAGGGCGCCGGGCAGCGACTGGAGGTGGGCGCCAACCAGCGTGCGGTGGAGGTGAAAGGGCTGACCAACGGCGAGACGTACCGCTTCGCGGTGCACGCCGTCAACGCCAAGGGCGACGGCCCGCCGCGCAACAGCAACCCGGTGACGCCGACCGCCGCGGTGCCCGATCCACCGGCGAGCGTCACCGCGCAGGAACGGCCGGACGGCACGGTGCTGGTCAAGTGGCCGGCGGCGAACGGGCAGGGCAACACCATCGCGAGGTACGCGGTGACGGCCAGTTCGGCGGGGACGAACGCACCGGCGGGCGAGTCGACGAAGACGGAACTGGCGGTGCCCGCCGGTGAGTTGGAGTTCGGCACCCAGTACGCGTTCACGGTGGTGGCTGTCAACAGCAAGGGCGCCGGGTCGGCGGCGTCCCCGGTCAGCAACACCGTGGTGCCCTTCGCGGCGCCCGGTCGACCGCTCAACCTGCGCGCCGGCACCGTCGCCAACCAGCCGGGCGCGGTGACGGTGCAGTGGGCGCCGGCCGAGGCCAACGGTCGGCCGGTGACGAAGTACCTGGTGGACGTCGGTGGGCGGGTCAGCGAGGTGACGGACACCCGTACGACCGTCACCGGGCTGGGCAACGGCCAGAACGTCACGGTGAAGGTGAAGGCGGTGAACGAGGCGGGGCCGGGCCCGGAGGCCACCGCCACCGCCCGCACGGTGGCCGAGCCACGCGTCACTGTGACCGGCTCGTCGTCGACGGCGACCGGGGCGACTGTCACGTTCACAGTGGACGCCGGTGGCGGGCAGGCCACCTGCACGCTGACCACGACGGGCGAAGCGGCGAAGGCCGGGGCGTGCTCCAGCATCACGATGACGGGCCTGACGCCGGGCACGAATTACACGTTCACTGTGACAGCGAGCAACGCCGCCGGTAAGGGCACCGCGAAGAAGGCGCAGGCCACCCAGCCGCTGTTCGGGATCGCGACCTGCCGCAACGGAGCGTCCGGGCCCGAGTCGACCTACTGTGACAAGGACGTGAGCGGCCGCAACGGTAATGAGATCTTCTCGGTAGCCCGGCAGGACAACGACAAGCAGGTGGGCTGGGCGAAGCCGGGCCGCCGGTTGCAGGCGTACTGCAAGAAGTCGGGCGAAGAGGTGTACGCCTACATCTACAACAGTGACAAGCGCAGCACCTGGTGGGTGCAGGTGAACTACGAGGGGAAGAACTACATCCCCTGGGCCTGGCTCAACCTGGAGGGCGGCGACAACATCAACGTCCTGCCCACCTGCTGAACCACCAGGCGAGGAGCACCACCGACAGTGAACACCCACGAGCCGCTCACCCAACCGGAGGTGCAGGGTTTCGCCGCCCTGGCCGCCCGGCTGGCCGAGAACGTCAACGCGGTGGTGCTCGGCAAGCCGCAGGTGGTGCGGTTGGCGCTGACCGCGCTCTTCGCCCAGGGTCATGTGCTGCTGGAGGACGTGCCAGGGGTCGGTAAGACGACCCTGGCGCGGGCCATCGCCGCCACCGTGAAGGGCGAGTGGCGGCGCATCCAGTTCACGCCCGACCTGCTCCCCTCGGACGTGTCCGGCGTGACGATCTTCAACCAGGCGACCCGGGACTTCGAGTTCCACCCGGGGCCGGTCTTCGCCAACATCGTCATCGCCGACGAGATCAACCGGGCGTCGCCGAAGACCCAGTCGGCGCTGCTGGAGGTGATGGAGGAACGGACCGTCACAGTGGACGGGGTCCGGCACCCGGTGCCCTCGCCGTTCCTGGTGGTGGCCACGCAGAACCCGGTGGAGATGGACGGCACCTACCGGCTGCCCGAGGCGCAGTTGGACCGGTTCCTGGTGAAGCTCTCCGTCGGGTACCCGGACGAGGCGGTCGAGGTGGAGGTGCTGCGCGGCGCGACGGTGCGCTCCCCCGAGGCGCTCGCCCCGGTCACCGACACCGCCACCGTCGGGGAGATGGTCCGGATGGCCCGCCGGGTGCACATCGCCGAGCCGCTCTACGCGTACGCGGTCCGGTTGGCGGCGGCCACCCGCACCCACCCGCAGGTGCGCGTCGGGGTCAGCCCTCGGGGAGTGATCGCGTTGACCCGGGCGGCGTGCGCGTACGCGCTGATCGACGGGCGGGGCTGGATCATGCCGGAGGATCTGAAGGCGCTCGTCGAGGCGGTGTTCGCGCACCGGTTGCTGCTCACCCCGGACGCCCAGGTGCGCGGGATGACCCCCGCGGAGGTGCTGCGCCAGGCCGTCGCCTCAGTGCCGGTGCCGCTGCCGTCGGGGCAACCCGCTCCGGTGCAGGGCTGACCGGCAGCAGCGCGATGGGGATCACCGCCCGCGGGGTCGGGCTGCTCGTCGCCGCCGTGGCGCTGCTGGGGGTGGGTTTCCGGTTCGCGTACCCCGAGTTGACGCTACTCGGCGCGGCGGCCGGCGCGGCCGTCGGCTACGCGGCGTTGGTCGCGGCCTGGCGGCCCCGGCTGACGGTGACCCGACGCGCGGACCCGGACCGGGTGGCGCGCGGCGAGCCGGCGAGCATGACGTTGACAGTGCGCAACACCGGGCGGCTGCGCTCGGCGAACCTGCTGGCCGAGGACCGGTGCGGTGAGCGGATAGTGCCGGTGCCGGTGCTGCGCCTGCGCCCCGGCCGGGACACCGAGGTCCGCTACGACGTGCCGACCGACCGTCGTGGGGTGGTGCCGGTCGGTCCGCTGCGGGTGACCCGACGCGACCCGCTGGGGTTGGTGGCGTTGGCCCGCCCGTACGGTGCGGCGGTGCCGGTCTGGGTGCACCCCCGGATCCATCCGCTGACGGCGGTGCCCCGAGGCTCGGGGCGCAGCCTCGACGGCCGGGTGGACGGGGTTCCGCACGGGTCGATCACGTTCGACTCGCTGCGGGAGTACGTGGTCGGCGACGAGTTGCGCCGGGTGCACTGGCGCACCAGCGCCAGGGTGGGTGAGCTGATGGTGCGGGAGAACGTGGACACCAGCCTGCCGCGCCTGGTCGTGCTGTTGGACAACCGTGCCGCCGCGCACCCGCAGCGGGTCGGCGGGGTGGCGGAGTCGTTCGAGTCGGCCTGCGAGGCGGCGGCGTCGGTCGTCACCGCCGCGCACCGCGCCGACCTGCCGGTGCTGTTGCTGTTGGCCGCCGCGGAACCGGCGGAGGTGACGACGCTCGACGGTGACGCCGACGGCGCGCTCGGGCCGCTGGACCGGCTCGCCGCCGCCGACCTGTCCGCCGACGGTGACGCGGTGCGGGCGGCCACCACCCGGCTGCGGCAGGACCGGCTCGGCGACACCCTGATCTTCCTGACCGGGCCGGGTGGCCGGGCCGAGCTGGGGCACGTGGGGGCGCTGCGCGGGGCGTACCCGTCGGTGGTGGTCGGGGTGTTCGGCGCGGCGGAGCCGACGCCGCCGGGCACCGCCGGCCTGGTGATCGTCGACGCGGCCGACGGCGCGCAGTTCGCCGCCGAGTGGGACGGGGTACGCCGGTGGTGACGGTCGCCGTGCGGGTGCTGCGGGCGGCGGTTCTGCCGCTGGCGCTGATCGGGCTGACGGCGCTCGCCGGGGTCGTGCTCGGCCGGGTGTACGCCGGTGGCCTGCTGACCTGGCTGGTCGTCGGCGCGGCGGCGGGTTCGGTGCTGGTCAGCGTGGCGGCCCGGCGGCTACCGTCCTGGCTGGTGGCGCCGGTGTCGGTGGCCGCGATGGCCGGCTGGACACTGTGGTCGCTGCGGTTGGCCGCGACCCGCGCGCAGTTGCCGGGCGGCCTGTTGGAGGTCACCGCGGACGCCGCCCGCAACGGCATCCCCCGGCTGCTCACCGCGATGATCCCGGTGGAACCCACCCCGGACACCGTGCTGGTGCCTGTTGTCGCGGCCTGGCTGGCCGGGCTGACCGGCGCGGAGGTGGCGCTGCGCACCGGTCGGGTGCTGCTGGGTTATCTGCCGGCGGCGGGGCTCTACGCCGCCGCCCTCTACGTGGTCGGCCCGAACGCCGAACCGGCGCTGGGGTCGACGGTGGTGTTCGTCGCTGTCGCGGCCCTCGGCCTGGCGACTCCCACCCGGACCGCGCCCGGCGGTGGCGATCCGAGCGCCGAACTGGCTCCCCGGGTACGCGCGGCGGTGCGACTGCGCCTGGCCACCAGCGCGGCGCTCGGGGTGGCGGTGGTGGTCGGGCTGGTGGCGTTGCTCGGCCCGGTCGTCGCGGAGCAGGTCGACGGCCGGCCGGTGGACCCACGCCGGTACGTGGAGCCGCCGCAGGTGCAGACGCTCGACGAGAACCCGTTGATCCGGATCTCCGGCTGGGCGCTGCACCCGGAGCAGAAGCTCCTCGACGTGAGCACGCAACGCCCCGACGCACCGCCCGCCGACGCACCGCCGGAGGCCGACCCGGCGGCGGACACCGCGCGCAGTGTGCGGATCCGGTTGGCGGTGCTCAGCGACTACGACGGGGTGACCTGGCGGGTCGGCGCGACGTACCGCAACGCCGGACGGATCCTGCCGGCCGCGACCGCGGCCCGCGACAGCACTGTGCAGACGGTCCGGCAGCAGATCAGCGTGGCCGAGTTGAGCGGTCGGCTGCTGCCCGCGGTGGCGACGCCCCGGGAGGTCAGTGGGGCGCGGGTGGCGTACGACCCGGCGAGCGGAACGCTGATCCGGCCGGAGGGGCTGACGCCGGGGCTGCGGTACTCGGTGACCTCCGCCGAGGAACGGCCGGACGCGAACCTGTTGGCCAGCGCGAACGTGCCCGCCGGCGACGAGGTGGCCCGGGTGCTGCGGGTCGCCGACGGGGTGCCCGACCCGATGCGCCGGCTGGCCACCCAACTCGCCGAGGAGAACGGCGCGCCGTTCGCGCGGGCGTCGGCGATCGAGCAGTTCCTGGCCGAGCACTACCGGGTGGTGGCGGACGCCCCGAGCGGGCACGCGTACCCGAATCTGGGGTTCTTCCTGTTCGGGCCCCGCAACGGCGGCGGGCAGGAGGGCACCTCGGAGCAGTTCGCGGCGTCCTTCGCGGTCCTCGGTCGGCTCTCCGGGCTGCCCACGCGGGTGGTGGTGGGCTTCCGGACCAGCGGGCAGGGGCCGGTGCTGGCCGGTGACGCGTACGCCTGGCCGGAGGTGCTCTTCGACGGGCTGGGATGGGTGGCGTTCGACCCGCTGCCCCGCCCCGATGACGAGCCGAGACCGGTGGAGGAGGATTTCCGCCCGACGCCGGAGGACCCTCCGCCGTCGGAGGCGCCGGCGCCGACAGCGGAGCCGAGCGCCTCACCGGAGCCGGCGGACGCCGCCGACGCCCCGCCCGGCCCGGACGGGGTCTCCACGCCGGTGCTGGTCGCCGGCGGCAGCGGCGGTCTGCTGCTGGTGGTGGGGGCACTCCTGCTCACCCTGTTGGCGATGCGCCGTTCCCTCACCCGCAGCCGACTCGTGCGGGGCGACCCCGGTCAGCGCATCGCCGGCGCTTGGCGGGAGGTCACCGACGCGCTCCGGCTGGCCGGCAGACCGGTCGGTGACGACCTGGCCGCCACCGAGATCGCCGGGCACGCCCGCCGGACCCTCGCCGACGCCCGGGCGGGCACTACCGGCCACGAACCGACCGGGCGCGACACGACCGCCGACCCGGACGCCGTCGCGCCCACCGGCGGCACAGCGGGGGCAGACGCATCCGGCCCGGTGGTCGACGAGTTGGCGGCCCTGCTCAATCAGGTGGGCTTCGCCCCCGCCGCCGCGACTCCCGACCAGGCGGCTCGCGCCGCCGAGGTGGCCACCGCCTACGTGGCCACCCTGCGCTCGGCCCGCCCCTGGTGGCGGCGTCTGCTCTGGTCGGTGCACCCCACTCCGCTGCGCCGCGCCCGCCGCTCTCCCCGATGAGCAGGCGCACGGCGGTAACACCTGCGGTCGGCTCCTCCCCCGCGCAGGGGAGTGCGGTACCGCCGCTGGGGGATCCCCACGTCGTTCATCCTGTGAGCTACTGGAAGACCACCTGTCGACCACTGTGGAGCGTTGATGAACCCGCACTATGACGGCTTCCTCGCCGACCACTACACCTGGATGTTCGGTGCGCCCTACCCGGCGCTCGTCGCGGAGCAGCTCGATGCGCTGCGCCGAGCCGGCGTCGCGGAGCCGACCGGCACCGGCCTCGCCGTCGACCTCGGCTGCGGCTCGGGTTTCCAGTCGGTCGCGTTGGCCAGGATGGGTTATCGGACCGTCCTGGCGGTCGACAGCAGCGCCAAGCTCCTCGCCGAGTTGGAACTGCACGCCAGTGACCATCCGGCGATCCGCGTCGTCCACGACGACCTGAGCCAGGTCGCGGCGAACCTCCCGGCCGGCACCGCCGAACTGGCGGTGTGCATGGGCGACACGCTCACCCATCTGCCCGACCGCCGGGCCGTCACTGAGCTCTTCGTCGATCTGTCCGCCGCCCTGGCGCCGGGCGGTCGCCTCGTCCTCAGCTTCCGCGACCTCACCACGAGCCTCACCGGGACGAGCCGGTTCATCCCGGTGCACGCCGACGCCGACTCGATCCTGACCTGCTTCCTGGAGTACGAACCCGACGTCGTCACCGTCCACGACCTGCTCCACCAACGGAGCGCTCAGCAGGGCTGGACACTGTCCGCCAGCTCCTACCGCAAGCTACGCATCGCGCCGGAGTGGGTCACCGACCAACTCACCGAAGCCGGCTTCCGCGACGTCGGCCAGGCACCCGCACCCCGGCGGATGACCCTGGTGACCACCACCCGCCAGCGGTAGTGACCGGCCAGCTCGACGGGTGAAATCAGGTGGCTCGCGCGCCGCACACCGTTGACCATCAGAGCGTGGATCAGCATTCGAGCGACATCGTCGACTACTACACGCAGCGCTACCGCGAAGACCAGCGACTCACCGCCCGCCCACAGGGGCGACTGGAGTGGATCCGCACGACGCAGCTCCTGCGGGATCTCCTACCCGGCCCTGGTGCCCGGGTGCTGGACATCGGTGGGGGCACCGGCGAGTACGCACGGGCCCTCGTCTCCGCCGGCTACCAGGTCCGCCTCGTCGATCTGGTGCCCAGCCACGTCGCGCAGGCCCGCGATGGGCACCCTCCGGTCGAGGCACAGGTGGCCGACGCGCGTGCGCTTCCCGACGCCGACGACGGGTACGACGCCGCGCTGCTGCTGGGCCCGCTCTATCACCTGGTACGCCGCGCCGACCGGCTCCAGGCGCTCCGCGAGGCGGTCCGGGTGACCCGCCCCGGCGGTCTCGTCGTGGCCGCCGTCATCTCCCGCTTCGCCGGCCCGTTGGACTTCGCGGCCACCGGACGACTCGACGAACGGCTGCTCGACGAGGCCAGGGCGCTGCTGAGCGACGGTGTCAACGATCCGAGGATCGGGTTCACCCACGCCTACTTCCACCGCGTCGAGGAGATCACCGACGAGTGCGCGGCGGCGGGGCTGACCGATGTCGTCGTACACGGGGTGGAGGGTCCGGCCTGGACGGCGGCGGAGGCGGCGGCGGACGGGCCGGCGCGGGACGCTGTCTTCGCCGCGGCGTTGGACCTGGCCCGGCTCTACAGCAGCGAGCCGGCGCTGATCGGTTCCAGCGCTCATCTCCTGGCCGTGGGGCGCGTTCCGATGCGGTAGCGGGTCAGGCGGTCAGCCGGCGGATGAGTTTGCGCATGCCGGCCTGCCACCCGTCCGGGTCCTCGGCGCGGCGGCGCGCGTAGTCGGCCACCTCGGGGTGCGGCAGGATCAGGAACCTCTCCTCGGCCAGCCCGGCGATGGCCGCGTCGGCGACCTGGTCCGGGGTGAGCACCGCACCGGACGCGGCGACCACCCGGGCGCCGAGGTGACCCTCGGCGAGCCCGTCGGCGAGCATCGGGGTGTCCACCCCCTGCGGGCACAGCGCGCTGACCCGGATACCCCGGTCCCGGTAGGTGATGGCCAGCCACTCCGCGAACCCCACCGAAGCGTGTTTCGTCGTCGTGTAGGCGGCGTCGCCCACCGCTGTCAGCACACCGGCCGCGGAGCAGGTGTGCAGCAGGTGCCCGCCGCCGCGGGCGAGCATTCCGGGCAGCACCGCGCGCGCGGAGTAGACGTGGGCCAGCACGTTGACCCGCCAGGAGCGGTCCCAGCCGGCGTCGTCGACCTCCACGCCCCCGCCGGTGGTCACCCCGGCGTTGGCGCAGAACAGGTCGATCCGGCCGTACCGCTGCTCGGTGTCGGCGACCAGGGCGCGGACCTGCTCCTCGTCGGTGACGTCGAGGGCGCGGGCGTGCGCGACCGGGCCGATGCCCTCGGCCACCGCGCGGGCCGCGTCGGCGTCCAGGTCGGCGACCACCACGGCGGCGGCCCCCTCGGCGGCGAACCGGCGCGACAGCGCCGCGCCGATGCCGCCGGCCCCGCCGGTGACCACCACGATCCGGTCGGTGAGGTTCACGCGGACGCCTCCACGACGTTGGTGCCCAACCGGGCGATGAGGCTGAGCAGCGCTGTCGCGCCGCCGGCGGTGACCTCGGGGGTGGGCAGCAGAGCGACGATCGGCACGTCCACCCCGTTGTCGGCGTAGCGGCGCACCTCGGCGCGGCACCGCTCCGCAGAGCCGTGCAGCACCAACGCGTCGACCACCTCGTCGGGCACCGCCGCGTTGGCGCCACGCCGGTCACCGGCGGCCCACGCCGCCCACATGGGCGCGAGCGCCTCGTCACGGCCGAGCCAGCGGTGGAACTCGGCGTACGCTCCGACGGTGAGGTAGCTGGTGATGAGCCGACGGCCCAGCGCCCGGGCGTACGCGGCGTCCTCGGTGGGGCAGACGAAGATCCGGGCGGCGACCTCGAAGCCGGCCCGGCGCTCGCCCAGCTCGGCGAGGGCCTGCGGCACGTCGTCGGCGCTGAGCCAGTTGAGGATGACCCCGTCGGCTTCCGCACCGGCCAGCCGAAGCATCCCCGGGCGCAGCGCGGCGAGCAGGATCGCCGGCGGCACCGCCGGCGGTCGTTCCAGCGTGAACCGGCGGACGGCGAACGTGTCGTAGACCTCGTCGACCGTCTCGCCGGCCAGCGCGGCGCGCAGGAAACGCAGCACGTCGCGGGTGCGGCGGAACGGCTCGTCGAACGGCACCGCGTTCCAGTCCCGTACCAGCACGGGTGAGGACGCGCCGATGCCGAGCGAGAACCGACCCGGCGCGGCTTCGGCCAGCGCCGCCGCGCTCATCGCCAACAACCCGGGGCCCCGGGTGAAGACCGGTGTGATCGCGGTGCCGAGCCGCAGGCCGGGCTGCCAGGCCGCGGCCAGCGCCAGCGGGGTGAACGCGTCGGTCCCGGCGACCTCGGACGACCAGACGTCGGTGAACCCGGCCCGGTCGAGGGCCGCGTAGGCCGCGTCGTGCTGCGCCAGCGCGATCCCGCCCAGCGGCACCGTCATGCCCCATCGATTCGTCACCGGTCGATCGTGCCCGTTGACGCGGGCCCGAGCAAGATCCCCGGGTTGGGCAGAATCGCCGGTTTCCGCCAGTGCGCCCCAGCACCGAATGCTACGACTTCGTGGTGGACCGGACCGACGGCGCAGGCCGCTGACCATGGGTTCCAGGGCAGCGGGACACCTGGAGCCGGTCCCGGCGGCGGCCGCGCCCGGCCGGGCGACGTTCCTGGAACTCTTCTTCGACCTGGTGTACGTCTTCGCGCTCACCCGGATCTCGGCGCGCGCGTTCGAGGACCTGACCGAGGAGTCGGGCCGGAAGCACATCTGGGAGGCGGTCACCGGCAGCGGCAAGACACTGCTGTTGCTGCTGGCGCTCTGGGCTGTCTGGCAGGGCACCGCGTGGACGACCAGCCGTTACGACCCCTACCGCGTGCCGTTGCAGACCGTGGTGATCACCGCGCTGGTGTGCAGCATGCTGATGGGGGTCGCGATCCCCCGGGCCTTCAGCGAGACCGCGCTGATGTTCGCGGTGCCGTACGTGATCGCCCAGGTGACGCGGCCGGTGATCCTGTCGATCGCGCTGGGCCCGCACCCGTACCGCCGGCTGAAGGTCCGGATGGCGGTGATCTTCGCCGTCAGCGGGGTGCTCTGGATCACCGGCGCGATGCTGAGCACCAACGCGCAGGTGGCGCTCTGGTCGGCGGCGCTGGTGCTCGAGTACCTGGCGGCCCGCTGTGGTTGGCCGGTGCCCGGCCTGGGTCGATCGACGATCTCGAAGTGGGAGATCGCCGGGGAACACCTGGCCGAGCGGTACCAGCAGTTCTTCCTCGTCGCGCTGGGCGAGACGATCCTGGTGGCCGGTTTCGCGTACAGCAAGGGCCCGTACCAGGCGGGGCACGCGTGGGCGTTCGCGCTGGCGCTGGCCACCTCGATCATGCTGTGGCGGATCTACGTGCAGCGCGCCGGGCGGATCCTGGGCGAGGCGGTGATGAAGGCCCGCCACCCCGCCACCATCGGCCGTTCCGCCGCCGACACCCACCTGGTGATGGTGATCGGTCTCGCCTCGACAGCGATCGGATACGAGCTGATCATCGAGAGCCCGCTGGAGCGGATCCCGGGGCCGTGGCTGGTCATGGTGCTCGGCGGTCCGGTCCTGTTCCTGGCCGGGCGGGCCCGCCTGGAGTACGAGGTGTTCGCACGGGTCTCCCCGTCCCGGTGGATCGCCCTCCTGGTGCTGGCGGCGTCAGCCGTGCCGCTGCGACACCTGCCCGGGGTGGCCGCGACAGCGGTCGGAGCGATGGTGCTGGCCGCGGTAGCGGTGGCCGACGCCCGTCGGGCCCAGGGCGCCCCACCGGAGGCCGCCACGCCACCGTTCTGAGCCTCGCTTGGCCGCGTCACGGCGGCGCGGAAGGCTAATCTCGGCCGGTGACCTTTTCCCTCGTCGCCCGCTCCGCTGACGGCCGCCTGCACGGCGTGGCCGTCGCCAGCAAGTTCCTCGCCGCCGGGGCGCTGGTGCCGGCCGCCGCCGCCGAGGTGGGCGCGCTGGCCACCCAGGCGCACGTCAACCTCGCCTACCGCCCGCAGGGCCTCACCCTGTTGCGCACCGGGGTGGCCGCCGCCGACGTGGTGGCCGGGCTGGTCGCCGCCGACCCCGAGCGGGAGCACCGCCAACTCGGCGTCGTGGGGGCAACCGGCGCGGGCGCCAGCTGGACCGGGCCGGCCTGCCACCAGTGGGCCGGCGGGCGGACCGGCGACGGCTGGGCCGCGCAGGGCAACGTGCTCACCGGCCCGGAGGTCGTCGACGCCCTCGGCGAGGCCTGGCTGGCGGGAACGGCGCTGCCCTTCGCCGAGCGGTTGGTCGCCGCGCTGCGGGCCGGCGACGAGGCCGGTGGCGACCGGCGTGGCCGGCAGAGCGCCGGCCTGCTCGTGGTCGAGCGCGGCGGCGGGTACGGCGGGACCAGCGACGTGGTGGTGGACCTGCGCGTGGACGACCACCCGGACCCGGTCGCCGAGCTGGGTCGCCTGCTCACTGTGCACACCATGCTGTTCGGCCGGCCCGACCCGGCCACCCTGCTCGACCTGAGCGGCGCGGTCGCCGCCGAGGTGGCGGCGTTGCTCGGCGCGCTGGGCCATCCGGTGCACGAGGACGGCACCGAAGCGGCATTGATCTCCTGGGCCGGTTTGGAGAACCTGGAGGAGCGGCTGGTGCCGGGGCGGATCGACCCGGTGGTGCTGACACACCTGCGCCGTGTCGCCCCGCACGTCCCCGCACCCCGCGCAGCGAGCTGACCCCGGCCGTTCCCACGCGAGGCGGCTGAGCCGGGCTGGCTCAGCCCTTGACCCGGGGCACCAGCCGGTGCACGACGGTGAGCGCCAACGCCATCACCACCGCCATCGTGCCGGCGATCCCGGCGGCGCTGCCCGCGTACCCGACGAACAGGGGACGGCGGGCCAGCTCCTCCGGCCCGGTGTCGCGCAGGTCGAGTAGCCAGGACAGGGAGATCCCGCAGGCCACCAGGGCGAGCACACCGCCGAGCCCGAGCACCAGCGCCGCGATCCGGTGCGCGTCGCCGGGGGCGATCTCGGCCTGCTCCCGCTGGGTGACCAGCAGCAGCAACCCGGCCAACGCCGCCCACACGCCGACCACGAGGTACGCGGCGACGGCGTCGCTGGGTCGGTGCCAGCCGGCGGAGAGGGTGGCGACCCCGGCGACGGCGGCGTAGGCGGCGCCGATGAAGGCACCGGCGGCCCGCACCTTGCGCGGCAGCACGAGCATCAGGGCGACCGCCACCGAGGCGGCCACCGTGGCGTGCCCGCTCGGAAGGCTGTTGCCGACCGCGGCGCGTTCCGGGTCGACACCGAAGTCGGGCCGGTTCAGCCCGTACTTGAGCAGCTGGGTGGTGACGTTCGCTCCGGCGATCAGCAGGGTCGCGGTGATCGCCAGGGCGATCCGCCCCCGGATCAGCGCGATGAACCCGATCATCGCGGTGGCGGCCAGCAGCGAGACCACCGACATCGCGTTGAGGATCCGGTCGACCGGACCCTCGATGGTGTCCTGCCCGATCCGGTTGCCGGTGAGGGCGACCGTGTCCACCCACTGACCTATCTCGGAGTGCACGGCCACCCGCCACACGGCGAGGAAGGCGGCCGCCTGGACGAGGGCCAGTACGACCAACCAGACCGCGGTCCAACCCCGTGCCGTCGCGCGCATCCGCACACCGTAGCGGCAGGTGTCGGCGCTCCGACCGGTGGCCCGCCGCCAATCGCCGGTTAGGTTGTGCCGGAGGCGAGGAGGCGGTCGTGAGCGGAACACCGGAGCGCGACAGCGGCCCGGCCGAACCCGGCGCGGAGCAGCGTGAAGGCGACAACCCGGGGTCGGGAGGGCCGGTGCGGGCCGGCGTCGGCACCGGTCCGGGTGGGCCGGCGCGGGCCGAGTCGCTGACGGATCTGCTGGGCGGGCGACGCGGCGCCATCGATGCGACAGTGCCGCCGCTGGCGTTCGCGGCGGGCTGGCTGCTGGGTGGCGAGTCGCTGTGGGGCGGGGTCGGTGCGGCGCTGGCCGCGGGCGCGGTGGTGACCGGCGTACGGCTGCGCCGGGGTGACCGGCCGCGCTCGGTGCTGATCGGACTGCTGGCCGTCTGCGTCGCGGCGTTGATCGCGGTACGCACCGGCCGGGCCGAGAACTTCTTCCTGATCCAGGTGCTGTCGAACGCCGCGAGCGCTCTGGCGTGGACGGTCAGCATCGTGGTGCGGTGGCCACTGCTCGGTGTGCTGGTTGGCGCGGTGCTGGGCCAGCGGGCCGGTTGGCGGCGCGACCCGGTGCTGCTGCGTGGCTACGGCCGGGCCAGTTGGGTGTGGACGGCTACCTACCTGCTGCGGCTGGCCGTGTTCGTGCCGCTCTACCTGGGTGGGCAGGTGCTCGCGCTGGTGGTGGCCCGGGTGGCGCTGACCTGGCCGCTGGTCGCCGCGGCGCTTGCGCTGAGCTGGGTGGTGCTGCGGCGCTCGCTGCCGGCCGGGCACCCGGGGTTGCGTCACCCGGTCGCGCCGCCTCGCTGAAACCGGCCCCGCGCGGCCCGACTCGGGGCAGGGCAGCGGCCGGACTCGGGGCAAAAAAGTGGAGAGGCCGCCACGGGGGGAGCGGCCTCTCCGGTGACGTACGTTACTCCGTCACGGACCTCGGTGTGATCCCGCGACGGCCCGAATTTCTGGGCTTTTTCGCGGCTGGCTCCAGTCCGGGCGGTGGGGTGGGCCAACCGATCCGCTGCGTCGGCCAGATGGCCGGCCCACCCCGGCCTGACCGTGGGAGTCAGGCCGTCCCGCCAGCCCGGGTCCGTCGTTCCCCGGACCCGGGCCGGATCCCGGGGTGGGCGGTCCACGCCACCCACCCCGGGTCGTCTCAGCCGTTCGGGAACATGCTGCCGTAGTCGGCGTACGCCATGGCGACGTCAGCCTGCGCCCAGAACCGGTGGTAGTTGAACTCGGGCTCCGCACCACCGTTGAGGTACGCCTGTACCTTGGGCCAGTCCGGGTCGTTCTTGTAGAAGGACCGGATGTCGAGGAAGCTCTTGCCGGCGGCGATGGTGTCACCGTTCGGCATCTTCCCGGTCCAACCCGACGGGACGTAGAGGCCCTGCCCGGTGGACGCGTTGTAGACGTCGTCGAAGCGCCGGTAGTCGCCACGCTTCTCGGTGGTGGAGACACCCTTGGCGTCGCTGGCGGCCGAAAGCGCGTCGAGCAGCCCCTTGGCGGTGTCCTTCGCCGCCACGTTGCCCGACTTGGCCGCGTACGCGATCAGGATCCGGGCGTAGGCGGCGGTGACGCCGACGTCCTGACCCTTGCTGATGACCTCGACGTGCAGGCCGGTGTTGGGCTGCGGGTTGGACGGGTTCCAGGTGGTCGGCTGACCGGTCCACGCCATGTCCGACGGGATCGACCAGTTGGTGCCGAGGGTGGTGTTGGCGATCGCCCAGGGAACCCACTTGTCCAGCAGCGCCTTGGCCTTCGCGTTGCCGGTCTGCTGGTACAGCTCGGCGATGCGCTGCATCGACCAGGCCTGCATGCCGAACCACTGGTTCGACGGCGGGTCGTTGTAGACCGGGTCGACGTCGTAGAACATGCCGTAGAAGGTGCTGGTGCCGGCCGGCGGCTGGGCGTAGCTACCGTCCCAGCTGTTGGTGGCGCCACCGGCGATGCCGCCCTCGGCGGACTGCAACCAGGTGTAGAACTCCAGCTGCCGCTCGAAGCTCTTGGTCCAGTCGGCGACAGCTGTCGACGACTGCGGCTTGAGCTCCGGGGTGTTGGTCAGCGCCCAGGCCGCGAACGGGTTCTGGTAGCCGAAGTGGTTGTGGCTGGAGCCGATCCGCCAGGACCAGTTCTGGCTGGCGTCGTACGCGCCGCCCCAGGCGTAGTACCAGGACAGCAGGTAGTGCGCCGAGTCCTTGCCGCTGCCGGCGGGGCAGGTGCTGGCCCCGACGCAGTTGCCGATCTTCTTGAAGTACTTGTCGAACATCGCGTACCGCAGGTAGTCGCCCATCTTGGCGGCCTTGGTGATGGTGGCGGCGACGTCGGCCTGCTTGTTCTGCGCCTTGGACCAGGTCAGCGCCCAGTACGCGGCCTGCACGGCGCGGGCGTCGGCGTCCGGGGCGTTCGTGTACTTCCACTGCTTGGCGGGGGCGCCGGTGTCCTTGACGAACAGGTCGAGGTAGCCGTACTGACCGCCGTGCTTGAAGGTGTCGCAGGAGGGCTGCGGGACGGTCTCCCACACCGACTCCTGGGTGCCCCGCTGGAAGGTGTTGATGTAGGCCGGCTTGGTGGTGCCGTCACCGCAGCGGCCGAAGCCGTAGGTGTTGTCGACGTCCATCAGCCAGTGCATGCCGTAGATGTCGCCGGTGCCGTAGGTGGACTGCAACTCCGAGCGGAGCGGGTCCTGGCCGACCGAGATGTTCGGGTTCAGCGCCGACGGGTACTGGCTGGGCAGGTTGTACTCCGCGGCGTACTGCGGGGTGCCCGCGGAGCCGGCGGTCGGCTGGTCGGCGTGCGTGGGGATGATGTACTTCTCCATCACCGTCCAGGCGTTGTTGAACGGGGCCCAGTTCTGGGTGACCTTGCCGTAGTAGGCCTCCAGCCAGAGCCAGAAGCTGAACGCCTCCGAGGTGGTCTCG
The DNA here is from genome assembly GCF_040649495.1 of Micromonospora sp. NPDC048947. Classification (NCBI taxonomy): domain Bacteria; kingdom Bacillati; phylum Actinomycetota; class Actinomycetes; order Micromonosporales; family Micromonosporaceae; genus Micromonospora; species Micromonospora sp. NPDC048947. The sequence continues at coordinate 170,317 of NZ_JBEZFO010000004.1, read as the reverse complement.
TGGCCGTGGTCGGGCGCCTCGACGATCAGCGTCTCCACCGAGTGGTACGGCACGCCCTCGGGGCTGAAGTAGCCCGAGTTCTTGATCTTGCCGTACTGCTCGAGGAACTTGGCGGTGTAGGCGTTGTCGCCGCCGGGGGTGTCGTTGTCGATCTCGGTGGCGCTGACCGCCAGCGAAGCGAGACCGGTGGCGGAGGCGGTGATGGTGGCGGCGCCGCCGACGGTGTCGGCGTCCTCCGCCGCGGCGACGGTGACGGTGACCCCGGTGTTCCAGTTGCTCGGGGTCAGCGTGGCGGTGGCCGGCGAGACCGTGACGTCGGTGTCACCGCTGCGGGTGAGGGTGACCGGCACGTTGGCCGTCGGGGCGGCGCTGAGCTTCAGGTTGAAGGTGGCGCTGCCACCCTCGGCGACGCTCACAGCGGACGGGGTGGCGACAAGTATCGGACCGTTGGCGGCCCCAACGGTGAAAGCCTTCTCGTCGACCCCGATGCCGTTGGCGTTGTCGTACGCCTTGGCCTGGACGGTGTAGCTGCCGGCCGGCAGGTCCTCCTGGGTGTACGCGTACGGAGCGGAGGTGTCGGTGTTGATCAGCAGGCCGTTGCGGTAGAACTCGACCTTGCTGATCGTCCCGTCCGGGTCGCTGGCGGTGGCCGTCAGCGGCACGTCGGCCGGCGCGGTGAACGGCCCGGTCGGCAGACCGAGGGAGACCGTCGGCGGCTGGTTGGCCGGGGTGCCGTTGCAGGGGGTGCCGTTGAGGGTGAACGAGGTGGGCTTCGGGTTGCTGCCCGAGTGGGCGCCGTTGAAGCCGATGGTGGTGGAGGCCCCGGTGGCAAGGTTGCCGTTGTACGACTCGTTGGTCGCGGTGACCTCGCTGCCGGTCTGGCTGAATCTGGCCGACCAGCCCTGGGTGACCCGCTGACCGCTGGTCGGGAAGGTCCACTTGAGCGTCCAGTTGCTCACCGGGTCACCCAGGTTCTTGATGGTGACGTTCGCGGTGAAGCCGGTGTTCCAGTCGTTGGTCGCGTAGACCACGTCACAGGCGGGGGCGGCCTGTGCGGCGCCGGCAGGCAGGGTCACCCCGCCGATGGCGAGCAGCGCGGCGGCGGCGAGCGCCACGCGCCGGCGTATTGCCAGTTGTCTCATGTGCGCGGTGTCTCCTCGGACCAGGCCGGGATGGTCCCCGGCGAGGCGCCTGCCCGCGAGGGTGGTGGTGGTCCGCGGGGATGTCGAGGCGCCGGGAAGGTGGTCGTGCCCGGGCCCGGCCGGGGTAGGGCGTGCGGCCCGCACGGGAGGGGGTCCCGCCGGCTGCGCTCGGGTGACCGTGACCGGAGCTGGTGCTGCCGGTTGCCCTCGGTGGACCCGCACTCACGCGATCTGGCTCCTGTCGCGTCGAATCGACAGTGTGCCATGGAAGCGCTCCCACAACAAGCGCACGGAGCGCCGGATCAGCTCCTTGTTTCGATCTCGTTTTGGGTCTTTCACAAAGGCGTGACGGGCGTTACAGTCGCAACATCGGTCGATGGGAGCGCTTCCATCGACAAGGTTCCAACAAGAAGATCGCTGGGGTCGTTTCTGACGGGCCCAGGGAACCAGACCGAGGGCCGACGACGGGCCAGCCCGGACGCCGTCGTCAGCCATCGTCCCACCACAGGGAGGGAGGTGGAACCAGAGCCACTCGCGTGGCCCGGCTCCCGCGCGACACGCACGGCAGGACCCAAATCTCGCCCGTGTGTGTGCAGTTACGGTGGGGACGGGGGTTGCCCTCCCCCGTCCCCACACTAAACCCCCGTACACGATAGGAAAAGAGGCCGACGGGACAGGCGCGCCGCGCCGCCCGGACGGCCTCGTTCGCTGCTCGGGGCCAACCACCCGCCTCCCACCCGCCAGCGCCGGCCGTTCTGACGGCCGGCTGACCGGCAGGCAGCGTCTGCCCTATCATGGGAGCGCTCCCGAATCTTTCGGCGGTGGCCCCGTATCCATGAGGAGAATCCATGTCGATACCTACCGGGCCCGCCGGCCCGCTGCGCTTCCCGGACAACTTCGGCTGGGGCGCGGCCACCTCCGCCTACCAGATCGAGGGCGCCGCCAAGGAGGACGGGCGCGGCGAATCGGTCTGGGACACCTTCAGCCGCGTCCCAGGTCGCACCCGCAACGGCGACACCGGAGACGTGGCCATCGACCACTACCACCGCTACGCCGAGGACCTCGACCTCATGCGCGACCTCGGGTTGCGCAGCTACCGCTTCTCCATCTCCTGGCCCCGGATCCAGCCCGACGGCACCGGCACGCCCAACCAACGCGGCCTCGACTTCTACCGCCGCCTCCTCGACGGCCTGCACGAGCGCGGAATCACCCCGATGGCCACCCTGTTCCACTGGGACCTCCCGCAGGCGCTCCAGGACGCCGGTGGCTGGGAGTCACGCGACACCGCCCACCGCTTCGCCGACTACGCCGACGTGGTCTTCCGCGCCCTCGGCGACCGGGTGCCGGTCTGGCTCACCATCAACGAACCCAAGACCGTTGTGCAGAACGGCTACCTCACCGGCCACCACGCCCCCGGGCGGCAGGACCCGGACGCCGCCTACCTGGTCGCCCACCACCTGCAACTCGCCCACGGGTACGCCGTCGCCGCGCTGCGGGCCACCGGCAGCGACAGCCGCATCGGCCCCGCGCTCAACCTGCACCCCTGCTACCCCGCCGACGACTCCCCGCAGGCCGCCGCGGCCGCCCACCTCTACGACGCCTACGAGAACCGGCTCTACCTCGACTCGCTGCTCAAGGGCAGCTACCCGGAAGACCTGCTGGCCGACCTGGGCCCGCAGAGCCGGATGGTCCAGGGCATCCGCGACGGCGACCTGGAGACCATCTCCGCGCCGGTCGACCTGCTGGCCGTGCAGTACTACACCCCGATCTACGTCACCGGCGACGGCGGCACCGCGCACCGCTGGGCGACCTCCGAGGCCGAATGGCAGCAGATCTACCCCGAGGGGATGTACGACCTGCTGACCCGGATCACCCGCGAATACGGGCCGATCCCGCTCACCATCACCGAGAACGGGCTGCCCACACCGGACACCCTGGGCGCGGACGACACCGTCCAGGACACCGGGCGGATCAGGTTCCTGCGCGACCACCTCACCGCGGCGCACCGGGCCATCGCCGACGGAGTGCCGCTGGAGAGCTTCCACGTCTGGTCACTGCTTGACAACTTCGAGTGGGACCAGGGCTACGACCAGCGCTGGGGCCTGGTCTACGTGGACTACGCCACCCAGCGTCGAGTGCTCAAGAACTCCGCCACCTGGTACCGCTCCGTCATCGCCGACGGCGGCTTCTGACCGCGCCGCCACCCGGATGGCCGGGCCCGGACGGCTCGGCTCGGGTGAGCCGTGACCGTCCGGGCCCCGGCCGGCTCACTCAGCGGGGCAGCGCCTGCTGCAACTCCGCCCGCAGGGCCGGGGTGAGCATCTCCCCCGCCTGCTTGGCCAGCCGGGCCATCTCGTAGCCCACCACGCCGATGTCCGCGTCACCGGCGGCCAGCGTGGCCAGAATCGAACCGTCGCGGATCTGCATCACCAGGAAGTAGCCACGGCCCATCTCGACCACCGTCTGCTTGACGACATCGCCGTCGAACATCGAGGCCGCGCCCGCGGTGATGCTCATCAGCCCCGAGGTCACCGCGGCGAGCTTGTCCGCGTTGTCACGCGGCAGGTGATCGGAGATCGCCACCAGCAGCCCGTCAGAGGAGACCACCACCGCGTGCGCCACACCCGGCACCCGCTCCGCGAACGCGCTCACCAGCCAGCTCAGGTCACGCGCCTCCTGGCTCAACGTCGTCACTGTCGTCGTCCCCCTTCGTCGTGCCCCCCGGACGGTGGCACGGGTATCTCGGTGGTGTCCTCAGCCTCGGCGCGCCGTACTCCGCTGTAGAGCCGCGAGAGCATGCCGCCGACCGCCTCCGGGTCCGGGTCGGTGCGGGTCGGTGCCGTCATCGGTTGTGCCGAACGGGTGACAGCGCTCAACTGCGCCATGGGCACCCGCACCGGCAATCCCCGCTCATTGGTGCCGGCGGTCACCGGGATCGTCGGTGGCGCCGCCGCGGCGGGCACCACCGGCGCGGTCGGGCCCTGCCGCGAATACCAGCCCCCGCCGGCACCGCGAGCAGCGGCGGGGGTCAACACGTCCTCGGCGCGTACCGGCACCGGGCGGCCCTGACGCGGCACGCCGACGCCCGGCGGGCGGCCGGCCACCGGCAGGTCCCGCACCGCGCCGTTCAGCATCGGGGCAGGGACCGGCCGGGCTGCCCCGGACTGCGGAACCATCCCTCGCGCCGCGCTCGCCGCCAACATCCGCGCCGGGGGGGGCGCATCCAGCTCCACACTGCCCGGCGGCGCCAGCAACACGGCGGGCAGGGCGAGCCGGGCGACCAGGCCGTCCTCGCCGCCCTCCAGTCGCACCCGGACGCCCAACCGGGCCGCGAGGTGGCTGACCACGAAGAGCCCCATCCGCTCCACCGCCGCGACATCCGCGGCCGGAGGGCTGGCCAGCACCTCGTTCGCCTGCACCAACGCGGTCGGGCTCATACCCAGACCCCGGTCGACGATCTCGATCATCGCGCCCCCCGCCTCGACTCGGGCGGTCACCACCACGACGGTGTCCGGGCGGGAGAAGGCGGTGGCGTTCTCCAGCAGCTCGGCCAGCAGGTGCACCAACTCGCCGACGGCGTGCCCGACCAGGTGCACATCGGCCACCGACTCGATCCGGACCCGCTGGTACTGCTCGATCTCCGCGGCGGCGGCCAGCAGCACCGCACCGAGCCCGACCGGACGGTTCCACCGGCGGGTGGAGTCGGTGCCGGCGAGCACCAGCAGGCTCTCGTCGTTACGACGCATCCGGGCGGCCAGGTGATCGAGCTTGAACAGGTTCTCCAGCTGGTCCGGGTCGCTCTCCTCGCGCTCCAGGTCGTCCAGCAGCTCAAGCTGACGCTCCACCAGCACCTGGCTACGGCGGGCCAGGTTGACGAACATCGCGTTGACGTTGCGCCGCATCAGCGCCTGCTCGACGGCGACGGTGACCGCGCTGCGGTGCACCGCCACGAACGCCTCGGCCAGCTCGCCGATCTCGTCGAGTGAGCGGACCACCGCCGGCGCGACATCGATGCGCGGCACCCCACCGGTGACGGTCTTCAGTCGGTCCAGGGCATCCGGCAACTCGACCTGGGCGATCCGCAGCGCCTGGCTGCGCAGCATCCGCATCGACCGGGCGACCGACCGCCCGATGAGCAACGAGATCAGCAGTGCGGCCAGCAGGACGGTGACCACCCCGCCGACGACCAGCAGGGTCGTCCGCAGCTGATCGGCGCTGGCCTCCTCGGCCTGCCGGACGGCGTCGTCGAGCACACCCGCCTCAAGCTGACGCAGCAGCTCCTGACGCTGCTGGCTGGCCGACCACCACTGCTCCGACGGCAGCACCTGCGGCGACGCGCCGCCGGAGGACAGGCTGCGCTCCTCCAACCCGGTGGCGACCAGGAACATCGGCGACACCGAGGTCTCGTCGTAGCGGCGGATCTGCTCACTGGTCGCGGCCACCCGGAACGCGCCGAGCGCGGTGAGCTGCTGACCGCGCAGGTCGGCGAGGACCACCCGGTCCTCGGTGCCGTACGCACCGGCGCGGCCTGCGGCGTAGAGCTGGGCCCGCACCCGGGAGGAGAGCTCCTTGACCCGGGCCAACTGGACGTAGCGCAGCACCGCGTCGTTCAACGCCGGCTGGTTCTGCCCCGGCGTCGGTTCGGCGAGCAGGTCGAGCAACGCCCCGACGGCCCGATGGTAGTTGCCCAAGATGGTTTCGGTGCTGAGCACCGCCGGCGGGATCGCCGAGCGGATGTCGACCACCTGGTCGTACGCCTCCAGCGCCTCGGAGAAGGCCACCCGCCAGGACGCGTCAGCGTCCGCCAACGGCTCGGCGGCCCGGCTGAGGTCCACGATGGCCTTGTCGGTGGCCGCCTGCAACGGCTTCAGGTCGTTCTCGGCGGCCTGCCGGTCACCACCCTTACGCAGCTCAGCCAGCTCCCCCGCCGAACGGTCACGCTCCTGCTGGAGCTGGTGCACCGCCGCGGTGATCTGCCGGCCGATGCCAACCTGACTGGAGAAGTCGTTCAACGCCGTCGTCCGCCCCACCAGGGTGCTGGTCTGCACCCCGGCGAGCAGAAGGAACGCCATCGACGGCACCAACAGCACTGTGGCGAGCTTCGTGCTCATCCGCCAGTCGCGCAGCCGGAACGGTGACCGCCGTCGATGCGGAACGACTCGGACATCGAAGCGTCGTCGGCGATGGTTCGACACCGCGCCGTTCGCCGGGTCGGGACCTGCCGCCACCCTGCCTCCTCCGTCCTACCGCGTCCACCGCGGTCGGGGGAGCGCAGTCCATCCAACCAGGCTCGGTACCGCTGTCAACGGCCCGGGCGAGGCCAAGGTTCAGGAAGGATACTGCGGGTGGGAACCTCCTGCCGTGGTCGGTAAAACCAGCTCGTCCGTCCGGCCGATGTCGGCGAGCTCGATCGCCTCACCGAAGCGCCCCAGCGCCACCAACGCGGCACCGGTGGCACCGATCTCCGGGTTGCGTTGATGCGACACCGGTCGCGGTGCGAGCGCGGTCGCGAAGGCCTGCCGCCACCACACCGAGGCCGCCACCGCACCGCCACCCAGCACCACGCCGACCGGTTTGTCGATGGTGGACTCCAGCACCCCGAGATCCTCGGCGACCAGCTCACACAACCCCTGCATCAGCCCCGCCAGGATGTCGACCGAGGTGGTGCTGAAGCTCAGACCGCGCAGCTCACCGCTGCCCGCCGGCGCCAGCCCGGGCGCCCGGTCACCACCGAAACGGGGATCCGCCGGCCGACCACCGCCCGGCGGCACCAACGCCAGCGCCGCGTCCAGCTCGGCACCCCGAGGCAACCGCAGCTCCCGGTCCGCCCAGGCGAAGAGATTGCCCCCGTTGGCGTACGCGGCCCCGGTCACCACGTGGTCGTGGTCGACCCGGTACCGCCACAACCGTTCGGGCAGGCGCGGCAACGGCTCGCCGGCCGGGATCCGCTGCATCAGCCGAACGGCCGCGGAGGTGCCCACCGTGACGGCGGCCCGGCTCGGATCGACGCAGCCCGAGCCGACGTTCGACGCCCCACCGTCGCCCACCGGCGGCGACCACCGGGCCTGCGCCAACTGCGGCCACCGACGGGCCAGGTCGGCCCGGAGCCGACCGTGCCAGTCCAGCTCGCCCAGCGGCGGCAGCTCCGCCGGCCGCGCCTCGGCCAGGGTCAGCGCCTCCTCGTCCCAACGCAGGGTGCGCAGGTCCAGCAGACCGGTCCCGGAGGCCTGGGAGATCGACATCGGCGCCGTGTCGAGCAGCTTGCCCAGCACGTACTCCGGCAGACCCACGAACCGGGCGATCGGCGTGCCGGACTGCTCCCGCAACCAGGGCAACCGCATCGACCAGTACGAACGGTGCCACCAGCAGCCGGTGCGCTGGTGGAAGCCGTCCGGGTCGGTCGGTCCGGCGGTGCGCCCGACCGGGGCTGGCCGGGTGTCCAGCCAGGTGACCACCGGGCCCAAGGGGGCGCCGTCGCGGTCCAGCGGGAGCACCGAGTGCCACTGGGCGGAGACCGCCACCAGGCCGACGTCGTGCAGGTGCCCCGAGTCGGCCAGCTCGTCCAGGCACTCGACCAGGCTCGCCAGATAGTCAGGACCGGACAGCGTGCCGGTGCCGTCGTCGCCGATGGCGAGGTCGACCTTGCGGCGGGCCAGTGCGCCGGGCAGCGGCTGGGTGTCCGCGTCCAGCACCAGCCCGCGTACCGAGGAGGTGCCCAGGTCGAGCGCGAGAATGTTCATCGCCGGTCAAGTTACCCCGTGCCAGCCGGCCGACGGGCGCGTAGGGTGGATCACATGCTCGCGCAGTTGACCAGTTGGTGGCCCGCCGACCCGGCGGCCATCTCCCGCGCGTAGCTCCATCCACGCGGCCGCCATCGAGGCGGTCGCCGGATCTCCCGGCCGAGGGGCCGCCCGACGGCGGCACCCAGCCCGACGGAGACTCCGATGACCCACCTGACCGACCTGCTTGCCGCCGTCGCGCGCGGCGTCGACCCCGGCCCCTTCGCGCTGCTGCGCCGCGAGGGCGCTGACGAACTGGACCTGTTCACCGGCCCGGTCGACACAGTCGAAGTGCTCGCCGACCTCCCGCTGCCGGCAGGCCCGCCCGGGGCGCGGACGCTGGCCCTGGTGCCGTACCGGCAGATCACCGAACGCGGCTTCGCCTGCGTCGACGACGCCGCCCCGTTGGAGTTCCTCCAGGTCCGCGAGCACCAACGGATCACGCTGACCGACGCCCTCGCCGCGCTGCCCGACGAACCGGTGCGCACCACCGACGCCGGCTTCGACGTCAGCGACGAGGAGTATGCGCGGACCGTCCAGCGGGTGCTGTCGGAGGAGATCGGCCGCGGTGAGGGCGCTAACTTCGTCATCCACCGCGCCCTGCACGCCACGGTGCAGGGCCCACCGCTGGGGGCCGCGCTGGCTGCACTGCGCCGGCTGCTGATCGCCGAACGGGGCGCGTACTGGACGTTCGTGGTGCACACCGGCACCCGGACGCTGGTCGGCGCCAGCCCGGAGCGGCACGTCAGCGTCGACGACGGACTGGTGATGATGAACCCGATCAGCGGCACCTTCCGCTGTCCCGGTGGCGTCGCGGACCGGGCGGCCCTGCTGCGTTTCCTCGCCGACCCGAAGGAGACCGAGGAGCTGTACATGGTGCTCGACGAGGAGCTGAAGATGATGGCCACCGTCGCCGAGCACGGTGGGCAGGTGATCGGACCGTACCTGAAGGAGATGTCCCACCTCGCGCACACCGAGTACCTGCTCGCCGGGCGGGGCACCCGCGACGTGCGGGAGGTGCTGCGCGAGACGATGTTCGCCCCCACCGTCACCGGCAGCCCGATCGAGAACGCCTGCCGGGTGATCGCCCGGCACGAACGCCGGGGCCGGGGCTACTACGGGGGCGTGCTGGCGCTGCTCGGCCACGACGAGGCCGGCCGGCAGACGCTCGACGCCCCGATCCTGATCCGAACCGCCGAGATCTCCCCCGCCGGCCGACTGCGGGTGCCGGTCGGCGCGACCCTGGTCCGGCACTCGACGGCGGCCGGCGAGGTCGCCGAGACGCACGCCAAAGCCGCCGGGGTGCTGGCCGCGCTCGGCCTCGGGCCGGCGGCGTCCGTCGGCGACCGCGGGCCGGTCGCGCGGCTGGCCGACGACCCGGCGGTACGCGACGCGCTGGCCGCCCGCAACGCACCGCTGGCCCGGTTCTGGCTGGACCAGCGGTCACCGGACGCGCCCGGACTGCCCGGGCTGGTCGGCCGCCGGGTGTTGATCGTGGACGCCGAGGACACCTTCACCGGAATGCTGGCCCACCAACTGAGCGCGTTGGGTCTCGCGGTGACCACCCGCGCCTGGCACGCGAGCGGCCCGGTCGACGACTACGACCTGGTGGTCGCCGGTCCCGGGCCGGGTGACCCGGGCAGCCCGGACGAGCCGAAGATGCTGGCGCTGCGGGAGCTGTTGACCGGGCTGCTGACCACCGGCCGTCCCACCCTCGCCGTCTGCCTCGGCCATCAGGTGCTGGCCGGGCTGCTGGGGCTGACGCTGCACCGCCGGGACGCCCCCTACCAGGGGTTGCAGCGGGAGGTGCCGGTGTTCGGCCGCACCCGCCGGGTCGGGTTCTACTCGACGTTCACCGCCCGCGCCGACGCCGACCGGCTGGCCACCGCGTACGGGCAGGTGGAGCTGGCCCGGGACCCGGGCGACGGCGCCGTGCACGCCCTGCGGGGGCGCGGCTTCGCCGGGGTGCAGTTCCACGCGGAGTCGGTGCTCAGCCCGGACGGTCTCGCCGTGCTCGGCGAGTTGCTGACCGAGTTGCTGCCCGCGTCCCGTCCGGATGAGTTGTCCGCGACGCGCGGAGGCGCATAGTGGCCGCCGCCCGGGGGTAGGGCTGGATGGACCGGTGGCGTGGACGGGCCGAGAGCCCCCGCCCGCGCCACCGGTCGCCCTCGGTTGTCAGTCGGTCAGGCGGCCAGGCCCGCCTTCAGCGCGGCACCCATCTGCACGGCCCGCCGGGCGGTGAGCGCGCAGGCCCCAAGCGCCACGGCGTCCGGGGCGATCTCCCCGTTGTTGCTGGTGTGCGAGGGGCCGTACGGGTTGCCGGCGATGAACTGGCTGGTGTCGGTGTAACCGGGGGTGACCACCACACCGCCCCAGTGGTAGAAAACGTTGAAGAGCGAGGTCAGCGTGGTCTCCTGACCGCCGTGCGACGTCGCCGTCGAGGTGAAGGCGGAGTAGACCTTGTTGGCCAGCGCACCCTGCGCCCAGAGCGGACCCGTGGTGTCGATGAACTGCTTGAGCTGCGCCGCGATCATGCCGTACCGGGTCGGCGCACCGAGTATCACCACGTCGGCCCAGGCCAGGTCGTCGATCATCGCCTCGGGCACGTCCTGAGTTTCCAGGTGGTGCGCCTGCCAGCCGGAGTTGGAGCGGATCGCCTCGTCCGGCGCCAGCTCGCGCACCTTGCGCAGGCGCACGTCGGCACCGGCGTCCCCAGCAGCCTCACACACGGCCTGCGCCATCTGGTACGTGATGCCGGTGGCGCTGTAGTAGATCACCGCTACCTTGGTCTGGGCAGCCATCAGAGTGTCCCCTTCTCGTCTCGGATCAGCTCCCGCGACTACCCGCTGTGGGCGCGCTCTAACGACAGCCCCGGCGCCCCGCCTACCGGTCCGCCGGCTCAAGTTTTCCGCAACTTCCCGGTCGTTCCGGCCCGACGTCACGCGCGGACGACGATCCTGATGCCATCGGTGCCGGCGGGATCGAGCCGCCGCCCCGCACCGGGCACCTGAACGGGGGATCGCGCTCCGCCGGCAACGGCGCTGGCGTAGCGCGATCAGGGGACGATCACCGCTCCCGCGCCTCGGCTCAGCGGACCAGGGTCGCCATCAGCCGGTCCAGCTCGGCCGCCGGGTCGACGGTGAGACCGGTGTGCACCGGCCCCGTCTGGATCATCGTGCTGCGCGGAGCGGCCAGCCAGTGGAACCGCTCACCGAGGCGCATCCGGGTCGCCGGCCCGTCACCGGAGCAGGTCCGGTCCCAGGAGTCGAGCACCGCTGCCACCGCGGGCAGGTCGACGTCGGGCGCCAGCGCCCGAACCCGGTCGGCGTCCAGGTGCGTCCGCGCGGCCAGGAAGTCGCGCTGCTGGCAGTAGAGCAACACCCCGACGTTGATCTGCTCACCGCGCTCGATGCGGGGCACGAGCCGGATCAGCGCGTACTCGAAGGGTTGCCTCATGCCCCGCTCCCCGATGGCAGCCAGTCGGCCGTGCGGGCGACCCGGCGGGTCAGGTGATCCAGGTACGCGCCGCGCGCCGCGTCGGCCGTCTCGAAGTCGGCGGCGGTCAACCACTCCCCCGGCACCAGGGCCAGCACCTCGGTGAGCAGCTCCGGGGTGACCTGGGGGGCCAGCTCGGCGTCGGCCTCGGCCAGCCGCGACGCGAACGGCGCCAGCACGTGATCCTCCGCGCGGTACGTCCGGTGCACAGCTGCCTCGGCGCGCGGCCAGTTGTGGTGGAAGTACAGGGAGGCGCCGTGGTCGATCAGCCACAGCTCCCGGTGCCAGACGAGCAGGTTCGGATTGCGCCAACTCCGGTCGACGTTCTCCACGTACGCGTCGAACCAGAGCACCCGGGAGGCCAGCGCCGGGTCGACGGGGTGCGCCACCGGGTCGAAGCCCAGCGCCCCGGGCAGGAAGTCCATCCCGAGGTTGGCGCCGCCGCTGCTGCGCAGCAGCTCCTGCACCTCCTGGTCGGGCTCGGCCCGCCCGATCACCGGGTCGATGTCGAGAACCACCAGCGGCGGCACCCGCAACCCCAACCGGCGCGCCAGCTCACCGCAGACCACCTCGGCGATCAGCGCCTTGGGCCCCTGCCCGGCACCACGGAACTTCGCCACGTAGGTCCCGAGGTCGGCGGCCTCCACCACGCCCGGCAGCGACCCACCCTCGCGCAGCGGGGTGACGTAACGGATCGCGGTGACCTGGCGGAGCACGCCGCCCACCCTACTGTGGCCGCCCGGGACGGGTGGCGGGCCGGCCCAGACCGGCACGCGCGGCTCAGTCGAGCTTGTCGCGCAGCTTGTCGACCTGGGTCTGCAGGCGGTCCACCGCGTTCTCGTTGTTGACGAACGTGGTGATGCCTGCGGCCAGACCGAGCCCGATCAGCACGGCCAGGATGCTGAGCACGAGGCCGCCGATCGACACGCCACGACCGGTGACCCCGGGTCGGCGCGCCATCTTGAGCCCGACGATGCCGAGGATGATCCCGATGATGCCGAGCACCAACCCCAGCCAGGCGAGGATCGCCGTCAACACGCTGAACAGACCGGCCACTCCGAACACCAGGGCGAAGGTCGCCGCGGCGCTCGTCTTCGCGCGCGCGTCCCCCCGATGGCCGCGGGACCCGGCCGTTACGCCGGCGCCCCGCGCCGGCTCGCTTGCGGCAGTCATGAGATTCCCTTCCGTACGCGCGGCGCGCGCACTTCCGGCGAGCCGCATTCCCCCGACGGCCGCCGTTACGCCTCCCACCAGCAGGAGTGTCGGTGGTCGGCCCTAGGCTGGCCGCCCGGCCAGGAAAAGGAGCGCCCGATGCCTGTCGACCTCAGCGCGGCCGACGCGCTGGCGCTGCGGATGACCAGCCTGCTGCTGCGCCCACACCCGAGCGTCCGGCCCGGCACCGTCGCCGAGGTGGTCGAGTGGTTCGGCGCGATGCAGGCACAGGATCTGGCCAGCGGGCTGTGGTCGCTGGGCGCCCGGCTACCCGGTCGCGGCATGGCCGGCGTGCGGGCCGCGTTGGAGCGGCGTGAGGCGCTGCGCACCTGGCCGATGCGGGGCACCGTGCACCTCGTCCCGTCCGCCGACGCCCGCTGGATGCTGGAGCTGACCGGCGTACGATCCCTGGCCGGCGTGGCGACCCGGCGGGCGCAGCTCGGGCTCACCGAGGCCGACGCGGACCGGGCGGTGGAGGTGCTCGGCGCGGCGCTGGCCGGCGGCGGTCGACTCACCCGCGCGCAGTGCCTGGCCACCCTGCGGGAGGCCGGCCTGGGCACCGACGGGCAACGTGGCTACCACCTGCTGTGGTATGCGAGCGTTCGCGGCGTGACCTGCGTGGCGCCGAATGTCGGCACCGACCAGACCTTCGCCCTGCTCGACGAGTGGGCGCCCACGTCCCACCGGTTGGAGCGGGACGAGGCGCTGGCAGTGCTCGCCCACCGCTACGTCCGCGGGCACGGGCCGGTCACCGACCGGGAGTTCGCCGGGTGGAGCGGCCTCACACTGACCGACGCACGGCGCGGCCTGGTCGCCGCCGGCGACGCGCTGAGCACGGTACGCGTCGACGGCACTCCGATGTACGTCGACGCAAGCCTGGCCGACGTGCCACGCACCACGCCGGACGACGTGCTCGCGCTGCCCGGCTTCGACGAGTATCTGCTCGGTTTCCGGGACCGCACGTTGATGCTCGACCCCGCCCACCAGGCGGCCGTGGTGCCGGGCAACAACGGCATCTTCCAGGCCACGGTGGTCCGCGCCGGTCGTGTGGTGGGCGTGTGGAAGCGCAAGGTCGGCCGCAGCGCGGTCACCGTGACGATCCAGCCGCTCACTGCGCTCGACGTCGCCGCGCGGGCCCGGGTGGAGCAGGCGCTCGGGCGTTACGCCGACTTCCTCGGGCTGCCGGCCCGCTTCGACTGGCTGACCTGACCCGGCGGCGTCACTGCTTCGGCGGTGCCGGGTCGGCCGGTCGTGGGCGGGCGGCGCTGAGCAGGTCGACGATCCGGGCCACCCGGGGGTCCGCGCGGATCTGCGCCACGCTGGCCGGCAGCGGCAGCCGCCAGTTCGGATACTCGTCCACAGTGCCCGGCATGTTGGGTTGGCGCACCTCGCCCAGCACGTCGTAGAGGGAGACGCCGAGCAGCCGGGTCGGGCTGGCCGCCAGCGCGGCGTGCATCGCCACCACCACCTCGCCGTCGTCAGGTGTCGCAGCCGCATCGGACGGCGCCGGATCGGCATCCGTCCTTTGCTCTGCACCCCCGGAGGCGACAGTCACGGTCGGTAGCTGCGGCGTCGGCTCGGGCAGCAGGTTCTCGGCAGCCAACATCGTGAGCAGCCGGTCCCGATCGGCGGCGGCGCGGGCCCGTTCCACAGCCACGTCGGTGCCGAGCAGCTTCAGCTCGTCGCGCACCCGCACGTGCTCACCGGTCAGGAAGCCCGGCGCGGTGGGCAGGTCGTGGGTGGAGATGGTGGCGAGGGCGTTGCGCGGCCACCGGGCCGGTGGGACGAAGTCACCGGCCTCGTCGCGTGCGAACCACAGCACCGTCGAGCCGAGCATGTTGCGCCCCCGCAACCCTCGGGTCACCGCCGGTTGGACAGTGCCGAGATCCTCACCGACCACCACCGCGCCGGCCCGGTGCGCCTCCAACGCGAGGATGCCCAGCATCGCCTCGGCGTCGTAGCGCACGTAGGTGCCCTCGGCAGCGCCGCCGCCCGGCGGCACCCACCACAGTCGCCACAGGCCGGCGACGTGGTCGACCCGCAGGCCACCCGCGTGCCGCAGGACGCGGCGCAGCATGTCCCGGTACGCGGCGTAACCGGTGGCGGCGAGCCGGTCCGGGCGCCACGCGGCGAGCCCCCAGTCCTGGCCGAGCTGGTTGAAGTCGTCCGGTGGCGCGCCGACCCGCACGCCCTGGGCCAGCACGTCGGCGAGCTGCCACCCGTCCGCGCCGCCCGGGTCGATGCCGACAGCCAGGTCGTGCACGACACCGACCGGCATCCCCGCCGAGCGGGCCGCCGCAGTGACGGCGTCGAGCTGCTCGTCGCAGAGGTGTTGCAGCCAGGCGTGGAAGGTGACCCGGTCGGCGAGGCGCCGGCGCTGCTCGGCGACCGCCGGGGCGTCCGGGTGGTGCAGTTCCGCCGGCCAGGCCCGCCAGTCGTTGCCGTGCCGCTCGGCGAGCGCGCACCAGGTGGCGAAGCTGGTCAGCGCCGGGTCCGCGGCAAGGTCCACCGGCTGGGCGTACGTGTGCAGCAACTCCAGGGCGCGCCGCTTGGCGGCCCACACCTCGTCGTAGTCGATCAGAGGCCCCCGGTCCGGACGCAACGCGTCGACCACCGCCCGGGTCGCCGGGTCCGCCGCCCGGTACGCGGCGGTGTCACTGATCCGCAGGTAGAGCGGATTGACGAAGCGTCGACTGGCCGGCGAATACGGCGAGGTGGCCACCGGGTGCGCCGGCCCGACCGCGTGCAGCGGGTTGAGCAGCACCAGCCCCGCGCCGCTGGCACCGGCCCACCCGGTGAAGTCGGCGAGGTCACCGAGGTCACCCATGCCCCAGGAACGCTCCGACGTGAGCGCGTAGAGCTGGAGCATCCACCCCCAGCTCGACGGCGGCACCGGCAGCCGGCGCGGCACCACCACCAGTGTCACCTCCCGGTCGGTGCAGGCCAGCCGGTGCCAACCCAACGGCAGGTCCGCCGGCAGCTCACCGTCGACAGCGCGACGGCCACCGTCCTCCAGGGTCACCACACCCGGGCCGGGCAGCGCACGGCCGCGACCGTGGGTGAGCACCATCGTCGCCGGCAGGGCGCTGCGGTCGACCGCACGGGCGGCGGCGAGCGCGTCGGCGATCGCCGACGGGCTGGTGGCGTCAACGCCGAGCAGCCCCAGCACACCCACCACGGTCTCCGGTGCGACAGCGACGCGGCGGTGCCGCCAATCCTCGTACCAGGTGGAAACACCGTGCGCGTTGGCCAGCGCGGCCAATCGTCGGTTCATCCCGCCCCCCGCTTCACGACGCGACCTGCAACCACCCTGCCACGCCCACCCAAACCCCGCAGAACACGCCACCCCGTGCCCCGCCGTGCCCTCGCCCTGCCCCGCCGATCTTGCACTTACTGTCCCGACACAAGCGGCATTCCACCTGTATCGACAACCGAAAGTGCAAGATCGGCGCGTGCTGGGCGTCAGTCGGCGAGGGCGCCGGCCGCTCGACCCTCGTGCAGGGTCAGGTTGCGGCCGTTGGCCGGGTCGAACAGGTGGATCTTCTCCAGGTTGAACCAGACCCGTCGCGTCTGCCCCTCGGCGACCGGGGACTCGGCGGACAACCGGGTCACCAGATTGCCGCCGGCACCGGCGAAATCGGCGGCGCCCGCGTCGGCGGCCAGCTCCTCCAACTCGGCGGCGCTGGCCTTCTCACCCTCGACGGTGAAGTAGACGTACTTGTCCGAGCCCATCGACTCGACGATGTCCACCGGCGCCTCGAACTCCATGCCCCGCCGACGGGTGTCGTCGTCGACCAGTTCGGCGTCCTCGAAGTGCTCGGGCCGGATGCCGAGGATCAGCTCGCGGGGCGCGTCGGCCGCCTCCAACTCCCGGCGGACCCGGTCACCGATCGGCACCTTGCCCAGGGCGGTGTGCAGCTCGCCGTCCTGCACGGCGGCGTGCAGGAAGTTCATCGACGGTGAGCCGATGAAGCCGGCCACGAAGAGGTTCTTCGGGTGGTCGTACAGCTCCTGCGGCGGCCCAACCTGCTGCACCGCGCCCCCGCGCATGATCACCACGCGGTCGCCGAGGGTCATCGCCTCGGTCTGGTCGTGGGTGACGTAGACGGTGGTGGTGCCGAGCTGCTTCTGCAGGCGGGACACCACTGTGCGCATCTGCACCCGCAGCTTGGCGTCGAGGTTGGACAACGGCTCGTCCATCAGGAACGCCTTCGGCTGGCGGACGATCGCCCGGCCCATCGCCACCCGCTGACGCTGGCCACCGGAGAGGTTGGCCGGCTTGCGGTCCAGCAGCGAGGTCAGCTCCAGCACCTTCGCCGCCTCGTCGACCTTGCGGTCGATGGTCTCCTTGTCGAGCTTCGCCAGCCGCAGCGGGAACGCCATGTTCTCCCGCACTGTCATGTTCGGATACAGCGCGTACGACTGGAACACCATGGCGATGTCCCGGTCCCGGGGGGCCTTGTCGTTGACCCGCTGCCCGGCGATGCGCAGCTCACCGGAACTGATGTCCTCCAGCCCGGCGATCATGTTGAGGGTGGTGGACTTACCGCAGCCCGAGGGCCCGACCAGGATCACGAACTCGCCGTCGGCGATCTCCAGGTCGACGTCCTGCACGGCGACGGTCCCGTCCGGGAAGCTCTTGCTCACCTTGTCGAGCACGATGTCAGCCATGACTACCCACCTATCCCTTGACCGCGCCGGAGGTCAGACCGGACACGATGCGACGCTGGAAGAAGAGAACGAACAGGATGATCGGAACGGTGATCACCACGGCGGCGGCGCAGATCGCCCCGGTGGGATCCTCGAACTGCGACGCGCCGGTGAAGAACGACAACGCGGCCGGCACCGTGCGGGACCGCTCGGTCGAGGTCAGCGAGATCGCGAACAGGAAGTCGTTCCAGCAGAAGATGAAGACCAGGATCGCCGTGGTGAACAGGCCGGGCGCTGCCAGTGGCGCGATCACCCGGCGGAACGCCTGCCCCTGGGTGGCGCCGTCCATCTTCGCGGCCTTCTCCAGATCCCACGGGATCTGCTTGAAGAACGCCGACAACGTGTAGATCGCCAGCGGCAGCGCGAAGGTGATGTACGGCAGGATCAGCCCGAGCCAGGTGTCGAAGATCTTGAGCTGACGTTCGATCTCGAACAGCGGCGACACCAGTGACACCTGCGGGAACATCGCGATCAGCAGGGAGACGCCGACCAGCAGCTTCTTACCGGGGAAGTCCAGCCGGCTGATCGCATACGCGGCCATCGCGCCGAGCACCACAGCGATCAGCGTGGCGATCAGTGCGATGCCGATCGAGTTGACCAGCGCCCGGACGAACTGGTCGGTGTCGAAGATGGTCCGGTAGTTGTCCAGCGTCCACTCTCGGGGGATGAAGTTCCCGTCGGTGAGGGTGGCCGGCGTCTTGAACGACAGCGACGCGATCCACAGCACCGGGACCAGCGCGAAGACGACCACGAGGACGTCGAGCAGACCCCAGCGCAGCTTTGCCCTGGTAGTGGTTTCGACAGCCATGTCAGCGCCTCTCTCCGTCGTCGCTGCCCGGAGCAGCGGTGCCGAACAGCTTCACGAAGACGAAGGCGATGATCGCCACGGTGATGAAGATCAGCACCGACATCGTCGAACCGATGCCGAGGTTGAGGCCCCGGATCAGGTTGTTGTAGGCGAGCATCGACACCGACGACGTCTCGTTGCCTCCGGCGGTCAACACGAAGATGTTGTCGAAGACCCGGAACGCGTCCAGGGTGCGGAACAGCAACGCGACAAGGATCGCCGGCTTCATCACCGGCAGCATCACCTTGGTGAACTTCTGCCAGGCGGTCGCGCCGTCGGTGGAGGCCGCCTTGAGCAGGTCCTCCGGGACCAGCGCCAGGCCGGCCATCAGCAGCAGCGCCATGAACGGGGTGGTCTTCCAGATCTCCGCCAGCATGATGATCGCCAGGGAGCTGGCCCGTTCGGTGAGCGGCGCGCCGTGGCTGAACAGGTCGGCCAGGTAGCCGGTGCCGGGCGTCCAGGCGTACCGCCAGGAGAACGCGGCGACCACTGTGACGATCCCGTACGGGATGAGCGCCGAGGTCCTGACCAGGCCGCGCCCGACCACTGTGCGGTGCATGATGATCGCCAGGCCCATGCCGAGCACCAGCTCGACGGCGACGGTGACCACAGTGATCAGCGTGGTCACCCCGAACGCGGTCCACCAGAACTCGTTGGTGAGCACCGTGACGTAGTTCTCCAGCCCGATGAACTCACGCTGGTCGGGGAAGCGCAGGTCGAAGCGCTGCAACGACAACCAGACCGAGTAGATGATCGGGTACGCGGTCACCGCGATCATGACCAGCGCGGCCGGTGCGCAGAGCAGCAGACCGAGCCGGCGTTCGGCCTTCTTGTTCTCGCTCAATGGTGGCTTGCGACGACCGCCGCGCTGGGTGGGCACGGTGGCGCGCTGGCCGTCGGTCCGTTCCGGCGTTCCGGTGCTGGCGGGCCGGGTCATGGCAGGACCCCCTTGGACTGGAGGGCGTCGGCGATGGCGCCGCGCAGCTCGTCGGCGGTCTGCTGCGGGCGGATCCCGGACGGTGGCGACAGGATCGCCGACATCACTGTGGAGATGCTCTGGTAGGCGGGGGTCAGCGGACGCGTCGCCGGCTCCTTCAGCTCCTCCAGAATGGTGTCCTTCATCGGGTACGCCTCGGTCATCTCCGGGTCGTTGAAGACGGCCTCGATGGTCGGGGGCACACCGTCGTTGATGGCGGAGAACTTCTGGTGCTCGGCGCTGCGGATGCACCGGGCCGCCTCGAAGGACTGCTCCGGGTGCTTGGAGTAGGAGCTGACCGCGAGGTTGACCCCACCGATGGTGACCTTGCTAGGGGTGCTCTCGTCGATGCCCGGAATCCGCGCCCAACCGACCTGCTTGGCCAGCTCCGGGTTCGCCTCCTGGAGTGCCGGGTAGACGAACGGCCAGTTCACCTGGAACGCGCCAGCGCCGGACTGGAACTCCAGCCGGACCGGGTCCTCGGTGGCGTTGCTGAACGACGGCGAGGTAACGCCCGACGTGGCGAACTTCTTCAGCTGCTCCAACGCCCGGACAGTGCCGTCGTCCATCACTGCCTTCTTGCCGTCGTCGCTGAGGATCTTCCCACCGGCGCTCTCGGCCAGAGTGTTGTAGAGGACGACAAGACCCTCGTACTGCGCGCCCATGGTGAGCACCTGGTACGGCTTGCCCTGGTCCTTGAGCTGCTGGGCCGCGCTGATCATCTGGTCCCAGGTGGTCGGCGGCTGCGGCACCAGGTCCTTGCGGTACCAGAGCAACTGGACGTTCGTGTTCTTCGGCGCCGCGTACAACTTGTCCTCGTACCGGGCGGTGTCCAACGGCCCGGCGAGGGTGCCCTGCTCGACCTCGGCCTTGTCCTGGCCGGTCCACTCGCGGATCCAGTCGGCGCTGGCGAACTCCTGGGTCCAGGTGACGTCCAGCCCGAGCAGATCCATCCCGTTGTCCTCGGCGGCCAGCCGGCGCACCATCTGCACCCGCTGGTCGTCGGCCTGCCGGGGCAGCACCCGATAGGCGATCTTGTACCGGCCCTGGGCCTGCGTGTTGCAGTCGTCGACGACCTTCTGCAGGTTCTGCTCGGGCGGGTAGTACAGGTTGATCGTCGGTGGGCCGCCGGCGTCGTCAGCGCCGCACGCGGCCAGCGGCGCGACGAGTGCCAGCGCGGCGGCCGCCGCGCCCAGCCGAACAACCGGCCGGCGTTGGTGTCGAGCCGTTTCGGGGTCCGTCATCGCCCTCCCCCTCTCCTCGGCGAAAGACCGGGGAGGGCATCCGTGCCCCGGCGCACGGCGAGCCGATTCCGAGCCGGCAAGCTGCGGAAACACCGGCCTGGATGCTCTGTAGCGGCTACTCTGCCCCGCCCGTGAAGCCGCGAAACCTGGCTGTCACAGCGGAAGCAACGGTCGGTATATCGTGACGCCGAATAGCAAGGTAGTATGTGTCGCATGGTAGCTGCGGAGAGTCAGTCGATCGATGACAACGACCGGCAGACCCAACTCCTGCGGGGCGCGCTGGACATGTGCCTACTGGCGCTGCTGGCATGCGAGCCTGCGCACGGCTACGAGCTGGTGCGGCGAATGGAGACGGCCGGCTTCGGCGCTATCAGCTACGGCACCATCTATCCCCTGCTGACTCGCATGCGCCGACTTGGCCTTGTCGCTCACGAACAGCAGATCAGCCCGACCGGCCCGCCCCGAAAGGTCTACGCGCTGACCGGGTCCGGTCGGATCCACCTGGATGCCTGGCAGAAACAGTGGAACCGCTTCACCGACACCGTCGACGCCGTTCTCGACCACAGCCCCACGAGGAGTTGACCCATGGACACCATCGACCGCCTCTTGGGCGAAGCCGACCAGGCGTGGCGCGGGTACGGGGTCGGCTCGGCCGATCGGGCGGCACTCGCCGCAGACCTGCGCCTCGACCTGCGTGCCGCGGCTGCCGACGGAGGCGACCCCGCGCAGTTGATCGGCGGCGACGTGGCCGGCTTCGCGCGGCGGCTCGCCGACGAGGCTGACGTCCGACGGGTGCGCGCCGACTACGGCCGCATTCTCGGTGCCGCGCTGCTCGGCGCGCTACTCGGTGCGGTGCTCGGCTACGGCCTCTTGATGGCGGCCTACCCGATATTCGTCAATCTTGTCGACATCCCTTCCTCGATCAAGGTACCGATCCAGCTCGCCTTCGCCGTCTACTACGGCGTACCGGGCGCCGTGGTCACCGCGGGAGCGGTCATCGCGGTGCGGATCCAGCTTCGCGAACTGCCCAGGATCCGGCGGACGGCGCGGATGATGACAGTCCTCGTGCCGGTGGCCGGCATCATCATCACGCCGATCACCGTCGGCTTCGCCTGGTCCACCGGCTACAGCTTGGCACCGCCGGTGGTGGTCGCGGAGATCGCCATGGTCCTGGCCGCGCTCGCGGGCGCCACGGTGCTGGCGCGTCGCTTGTCACTGCGCGAGGGCCCGACCGACTCCGACACCTCGCACCCGGACGCCACCAGAGTCAAACCCGCGTGACGGTACGAGCATCTCGAGCCTGGAGTATGACAGGTGTAAGCTGCGCGTATGACAGAGCCTCAGCGTCGCTTCACGATCTCCGTTCCCCCGGACGTGAGTCAGATCCTGGAGAGCCAGGGCAACCGCATGGCCAGCGCCTACGTCACCGAGTCGGTGCGTCGGCGCAGGCGGGTGGAGCAACACAAGGAGTTGTTGCTCGCCGCCGGCATCCACGTGAGCGAGCAGGGCGTAGCCGAGGCGCGGGCTCGTCGCCTGGGCGTGGAAGCCGAGTGGCCCTCGGAGCGGTTCGAGGCGGAGCGCGCCAAGATCCGTGCCGCGATGGAGGCCGAGATGAACGGCGACGACACCGCGCCGCGCGCCGACGCCGCATGACCTCGGAGGCAACACCACCAGTGCGGCTCATCCTGGACCGGTCAGCCCTGCTGGGATACGCCGTTCTCCGGACCGTGCACGTGGGCGAGCCCGTCCACGAGGTCATTGAGGACGGGGTGCGGTTCGGGGTGCCGGTGGTAGCAGCAGCCGAAGCCCTGAACATGGCGACCGGCAAGGACTTGGCCCTGTTGCACAAGCTGCTGGCCTTGACCTCCTGCGCGCTGCTGCCCGAGCGGGCGGAGGATCTGCCGGAGCTGACCTTCTGGCAGCGCAGGACCCGCCGTTTCGACCTGGCCGCAGCCGCCGTGGCAGGCCTGACCCACGATGCCGCAGTGCTCACCAGCGAGGGACCCGGATACTCCGATGGGATGCCGCTGATCCACTTTCCGGGGTGAACGACGGCGGGCCGGGGGTCAACCCCGGGCCCTGGCCCAGGAGAGGAAGCGCTCGGTCATCCTGGTCGGCGGATGATCCGGGTGCAGTTGGGTGAGCTGGTTCGTCGCCTCGTGCATCAGAGTGCCGAGGTAGATCAGCAGTGCGGTCCGGCTGGTCCGGTACTCCGTCAGCAGGGCGAGCTTGGCTGGTTGGCAGGGCCACTCGCTGCCACAGTTTCGGCACCGCCACAGCGGGCGCATGGCGACGTGCGGAACGGGCGGCCGGACCACCATCACGGCCACCGCACTGCGGGCTGCTGGCTCAACACATCGACCTCCTCGGGGCGGGAAGGGGCCGCTCCCGCAAGGGGGAGACGGGAGCGACCCCGGGGGGCAGAGCCCGCCGCCGCCACTCCGGCCACCAGCGGACCCGCCACTGGTGACAGTCTGGTGATGAGGCGACTACCGTCGATACGTGCTCGCGCCATCTGTGCAGCTCAGCGGTCCAGGTGAGCACCCGTGTGGGACACGCCGAGCCAGACTGAGCGAAGGTTGGGGAATCAATGGGGACAGCCACCGAGTACGTGCTGGAGGAGTTGCGCCTGTTCCGGACGGGGCTCGGGCTCAGTCAGGACGACTTCGGCAGGGGCATCGGCTATTCGGGTTCACATGTCAGCTCGGTGGAGACCGGCGGGCGACCGCCCACGAAGGAGTACATGAGGGCGGTCGACACCCAGCACCGGACCGGCGGACGCTTCCTGCGCATGCTGGACGGGTTGGCCCGGCTCGACGCCGAGCCGGCCTGGCTGCGCGAGTGGATCGAGTTCGAGCGGGAGGCGACCACGCTGCGCTGGTTCGAGTTGGCGTACGTGCCGGGCCTGCTCCAGACCGAGCGGTACGCCCGCGCGACGCTGGCCGGTGGCCGGTTCGACGCCGAGGACGTGGACCGGATCGTCGCCTCCCGGCTGGAGCGGCAGGCGATCCTGCACCGCCCGCGCCCGCCGCAGCTCATCGCCGTGCTCGACGAGGCGGTGCTGCGTCGGCCGGTGCTCGACCAGCCGGGGCTCATGGTCGAGCAGTGCGAGCACCTGGCCCAGTTGGCGACGGCGGAGCATATCCAGGTGCACATCGTCCCGACGGATGCTGGGATGTATCTGGGGCTGGCCGGTCAGTTCATCATCGCCGAGATGCCGGACGGCGAGCGGGTGGCTCACGCCGACAACCAGCTCACCGCGCAGTTCGTCGATGCCTCGGCCGACGTCGCTAAGCTGGCGAAGACATGGGAGATCGTGCGGAACGAGGCGCTCCCCCGCCGGCAGTCAACCGAGCTGATCAAGGAAGTGGCGAAGTCATGGGCATGCTGACCCCACAGTGGCGCAAGTCGACCCGGTCCGGCGGCAACGGCGGATCCTGCGTCGAGGTCGCCGACAACCTGCCGAGCGTGGTGCTGGTGCGCGACACCAAGGACCGCGACGGCGGCACCCTGCACGTCGACCCGACGGCCTGGAAGGCGTTCGTCAAGTACGCCAAGCAGCAATAACCCCGACACCCCGCCCCGCCCCGCCCGGCCGCCCGCGCCGATCTTGCAGTTTCGGTCGCCGAAAAGCGTGGAATGCCCCTGTACGTCGGGACAGTAAGTGCAAGATCGCGGCCAGGTCAGATCGGGCGTCGAGCGGCACTGACTCCGCCACGCGGCGCTTGTTCCACCGGCGCCCCGCCCGGACCAGGCATGCTGGAACCATGATCGCGCGCTTCAAGGACCTCTGCCTGGACGCCAACGACCCGCTCGCGCTCGGCGGCTTCTGGGCCCGGACGCTCGACGCTGACATGGCCGACGCCGGTGACGACGACACCCGGGTCGATCCCCGCTCGGCGCGCTCACCAGCCGAGTCCATCTGGGTGAACAAGGTGCCCGAGCCTCGGGTCGGCAAGACCCGCGTACACCTGGATCTGCGGTTGGCCGACGCGGACCCGGCGGCGCTACTCGCGGACGGCGCCCAACTGGTACGCGACCCAGGCGGTGAGGCGACCTGGTGGGTGTTGAGCGACCCGGAGGGCAACGAGTTCTGCGCGTTCCCGGCTCGCGACGGTGCCCGGCCGGGCCCGTTCGAGTTGGTCGTCGACTCGACCGACCCGGTTGCGCAGGCGACCTGGTGGGCCGGGGTGGTCGGCGGCACCGTCGAGGACGAGGGGACCCACGCGGGTGTGGTTGGCGCGTCCGGGTTCCCCTGGGACTACTGGGTGTTCGCCGCTGTGCCCGAGCCCAAGACGGTCAAGAACCGCCTGCACTGGGACGTCGACCTGGTCGACCCGGAGCCGATGGCGCTGATCGCTGCCGGCGCGACGCTGCTGCGGGAGCCGCTCGACGAGACGCACTGGTGGTGGGTGCTGGCCGACCCGGAGGGCAACGAGTTCTGCGCCTTCGCACCACGCCCCACCGGGTGAACGACCGACTACCGAGCGCGGGCGTCGTCGGCTAGCGTTTTCCTAGCGCCGTAGCCGGCGCGTTCGCCGCCGCCGTCGACACGCCTCCGGCCGACCCATGCCTGCCCGATCGGTTGGTAATCGCGGGAACGTCCCACCGCCGCTCCCCCGGTTCGGCAGGATCGTCCCAACGAGGAGGTGCCGTCGTGCAGGACACCCGCGCTCTCGCCCTGACGTTCGAGGTGAGCGGCCTGCCACCGGTCAAGACCGAAGCGTTGTCCATCTTCGCCGCCGGGCACCGGCAGGCGACGAGGGTCCGCACCCTACTCCAGGCCGCCCTCGCCGCGGCCCAACGCACCGGCTGGACGCCGTTGCCCGGGCCGATCGAGGTGGACCTGGTGTTGCGTTGCCCGCCCGGGCACCGTACGTCCGACGCCAGCACCCTGCTCGGCGGCGTCTGCGCGGTGTTGCAGGACAAGAAGCGGGTGTCGAGCATCGGCCTCGCCCACCTCGGCGTGCTGGTGGACGTCGCCCTCTACGACGACGACCGGCAGATCCGTCGGCTGTCGTACCACGAGGAGCCGGCGGAGGAGTTCTCGTACCAGGTGCGGGTCGCCGCCGCACCGACCGGGGTTTGACCGACGTCCGCGGTGGGGTATCGCGGACGCCGACGAAGGGAGCACCGATGTCGGAGCCACATGTCACGCTCGACCCCCGCGGGCTCGATCCTGTGCAGCAGAAGCTGCGCGGCCCGCTGGAGGAGCAGCTGACCTCGGCGCTTCAGGCGGCCACCGAGCGGGTCCGCTCCGGCTACGCCGGCGAACCGGTCGAGCAGGTCTGCCAGCGGCTGTTGGAGGAGACCCGCTCCGGATTGCATCCCGACATCGCTGCCGGGTTCAACCCGGACATGGACGAGTTCTGCCGGGTGGCGGTGGCGATCGTCCGGCGCGAGGACGGCTGAGCCGCGGCGGCTCTCAGTATCGGCTGAGCTGGGCGTACGGGCTGAGCACGATGCGTGGTGACAGCGCCGGGTCCAGCCAGTTGAGCACGTCGACAAGGTGATCGTGGGCGAGGGAGACACAACCAGCGGTGGCGTTGCCGGCGCTGGTGCTGAACTGGTGCAGGAAGATCCCGCTGCCCGCGTTCGGCACCGGCTTCGGCACGTTCGGCGGCATGTTGAAGGTGATCACCGCGAAGTGCGTGTACGCGGGGACCTCCTTCCACAGTGCCTCGCTGGCCCCGCCCGGGTTTGTCGCACTGTGCTGGAAGGTGTTGTAGAGCGCCGACGACGGGTTCTCGTTCCACCAGTCACCGCTGACCAGCCGGTGGTAGGGGAAGCGCACGCCCGGGTTGGCGTCGATGCCGTACATGGTGGGGCCGATCGAGTAGACGCCGGTCGGCGTGGTCGGCACACCTTCCACGTGGTTGTCGCTGAAGCCCTTCGAGCCGATCCGGGCGGGCAACGACGCCGAGGCCGGCTGCCAGGTGCTCCGCACCCGCACGAACGCCTCCAGCGTGGCGTAGGTGGTGGTGTAGCTGCTGGCGCCGACGATGATCACCTGCTTCGTCTCCGCCGGCAGCGTTGTCAATGCGCTGGCCCGGTTCTGGGGCTGCCACCTCGGCAGGGGTCGCGGCGGTGGGGCCGTGCCGAGGCTCGGCCCCACCGCCGCGAGTGCGGGCGCGGGCGGGGTGAGCACGGCCGGGGCGACAAGGCCCGCCGCCGCGCCGAGTAGGAGAGATCTGCGCTTCATGCCGCCATCCTGACAGTCGAACCGGCGCGCGGTCTGCCCCGCTCGGAGCTGCCGAACGATTCGCGGGCCGGGTCAGGACCGGGTCCGCAACTACCCGGCCCTGACCCTCGGCCGTCCGGCAGGGAAGCGGACAGCTCCGGCACCCCGCCGCGCGGGCGTGGCACGACGCCACGCGCCAGAACGGGGTGAGCCAGCCACTTCGCACTCAGCTCCACGGTGCTCACCCGCCGAACGCCGACGCGCTCCCGACACACCCCGGAGGGCCGTGAGCGCCGAACCAGGTTAGGCGCGCCCCGACCGGCCGGACAAGCCGCGTCGGACGACCGGCGGCAGGACTGATCTCACGATGAAAATCGGGCAGGTTGGCGTAACGCGACCATGATCGCCGACGCTGTTCGGCTTCGGTACGGTCAGAAGTGGCGCAGCAGGTCCCGGAACGCGGCGAGCCGCAGCACCCCGCCGTCGGTCGGGTCCAGCTCGTCATCCTCCAGCACCCAGGTGTTCGCGTTCGGAATGAACACCGCGTTCAACCCGGCGGCCCGCGCCGGCAGGATGTCGGACTTCGGGGAGTTGCCGATCATCCACGCGTCGTCCGGCGCGAAGCCGTGCTCCCGAATGAGCCACCGGTACGTGTCGACGTTCTTCTCGGTGACGATGTGCGCGGCGCCGAAGTGGTGCAGCAGACCGCAGGCGTCCAGCTTGCGCTGCTGCTCCTCCCGATCGCCCTTGGTGAGCAGCAGCAACTCGTGTCGACCGGCCAGCTCGTCGAGCGCGTCGGCCACCCCGGGCATCAGCTCCACCTGGTGCTCGACGAGGGCCACCGCCAGCCGGTCGATCTCCTGACGTTCGGAGTCGGTGGCCGGCCGCTCGCGCAGCCGCTCCAGGCACTCCGCCAGGCTGCGCAGGAAGACCTTGCTGCCGTACCCGTGCGCCACCGCGTTGGCCCGTTCGATGTCGTCGAGGACGGACCGCAACGCGGCCCGGTCCAGGGTCGGGTGGTCCAGCCAGCCCAGGAAGTCGTCGATCACCCGCTCGAAGACGACGTTGTTCTCCCACAACGTGTCGTCCGCATCGAAGATCAGCACCTGCGCCTGTCGTCGCGCCGCCACGCCGACCGTCATGCCATGCCCTCCCCGTGCCACCGCCGCAAAGACCGAGAGACAGGATAGGCGGGAGATCGACGTGAGATCTTCCGGATTTTCGTGAACCGTCCGGCGCCAAGCTGAACACCACGTTCCGGTTCACCGACAAGGGCCCGGCCGACCGCCAGCCCATCAACTGACCAGGATCCGGGGAGTTCGGCGGCGGTCTGGTCAGGGCCACCGCAGCAACCGTTGCGCGATCAACGCCTCGCGGTCCTCCTGCCCCTCGGGTCGCAGCCGGCCACCGCGGGTGAGCATCACCACGCCGTGCAGCAGGCTCCAACCCACCTCGGCGAGGGTGTCCGGGTCCCGCCCCTCGGCCAGCGGGGTCAGGGCCGCCCGCAGCTCGGCGAAGACCGCCCGCGGCGCGGCCGGCACGCCATCCACGCCGAGGGCCAGGTCGGGGGTCAGCGCGAGCATCGCGTCATAGACCTCAGGATTCGTGTACGCGAAGTCGAGGTACGCGGTCGCGACCGCCGGCCAGACCCCCTCCGGGCTCCCGGCGGTCTCCGCGTGCGCCTCGGCGAGGTCGGCGGCCAGATCGGCGAAGGCGCACACCGCGACCGCGGCGATCAGCGCCTCCAGATCGGCGAAGTGCCGATAGATGTCACCCATGTCGATCTCGGTTCGTTCGGCGAGCCGTCGGGTGGTCACACCCGCCCAGCCCTCCGTCTCGGCCAACTCTCGCGCGACAGTGACGATGAGGTCACGCCGGTCCTGTTCAGTGGCCTTCTCGGCAGGTCCGGGCACGTCCACGAGCGTAGAGGCGTACACCTGCCGTGGCGGTCGGGTGACAGATTGGTGACTGTTGTCTGTCGCCGGCCCCTCCGCTCCACGTGCCACAGCCACCCGCTGGCTCGTTAGGCATGGAGATCACCGCGACGGGAGGGCCCGTGATCGTTCGGCGGCAACGGCGCGTGGCGAGCCGATGAGGAACACCCCCGACGGCCTGTTGCGCAGCAAAGCCACCCGCCAGCGGGCCACCTTTCTGGAGCTCTTCCTCGACCTGGTCTTCGTCTTCGCCCTCACCCGAATCTCCGCGCGGCTGATCGTCGACTTCACCGACGGCCAACACGGCGTGTACGCAGGTCTCGGCCAGGCCCTGCTGCTGTTCCTGGCCCTGTGGGCGGTCTGGTCGGTGACGGTCTGGTCGACAAGTTGGCTGGACCCGGACGCCCCGATCGTCCAGACCGTCATCATCATGACGCTGGTCGGTGCCATGACGATGGCCGTCGCCGTGCCGCACGGCTTCGGCGCACGGGCCTCCCTCTTCGCCATCACCCTGGTGACCCTCCAGATCGGCCGAGTGGTGTTCTTCCACGTCGCCGGGCACGGCCGGCCGGACCCCCAACAGTCCATCCGGATCCTGTTCTGGTTCGGCTTGAGCACGCCGCTCTGGGTCGTCGGCGGGCTGGTCAACGACGGCACGGTTCGCGGGGCACTCTGGACCCTCGCCGTGCTGATCGACTACACCGGGTTGTTCCTCGGCTGGCCGACCCCCCGGCTCGGCGCGCAACGACTCGGCGTTCAGATGATCGCCGCCGAGCACCTGGCCGAGCGGTACCAGCAGTTCCTCCTCATCGCTCTCGGCGAGGCGATCTTCGTCATCGGCCTCGCCTTCAGCGGCAGCGAGTTCCACATCGACCAGACGGGTGGGTTCGCCCTGGCGCTGGCGAGCACCGTCCTGCTCTGGCGGATCTACTTCCACGTGGCGGGCGGGATGCTGGGCGCGGCCGTCGACAGTTCCCGTAACCCGGCTCGGCTCGCGACCGACATGGCGTTCGCCCACATGGTCATGATCGCGGGAATCGTGCTCACCGGCGTCGGCTTCGAGTTGTTCATCGCCGAACCGCTCGGGCACCTCCCGGCGACCTGGCTCATGGCCATCTTCGGCGGACCGGTGCTCTTCCTCGCCGGGCGTTCGACCCTCGAATACCAGGTCTTCGGCCGGGTCTCCCGGTCCCGGCTGGCTGGCCTGCTGGCCCTCGGCCTGCTGACCCCGGCAGCCCTGCACCTCCGGCCGCTCACCGCCGGCGCGGTCGCCGCAGTGGTGCTGCTCGGCGTCGCCGCAGCGGACGCCCGACGCTCCCGCCACCGGTCATCGGAGGCGCCCACGCCCCCGTACTAGCCCCCAGTCACCGCCGCAGGGTGGTCTCACGCCGCATGTGCGACAACTTCTCGGGGTTGCGCACAGCGTAGACACCGCTGATGAAACCGTCGTCGATACGCAGCGCGAGGACCGTGTCGACCGCGCCGTCGAGCCGCAGAACCAACGCCGGGTGACCATTGACCTGGGCAGGGTGCAGCGACATGGTGGCGACCCTGGCGTGTGTGCTGCACAGCAGGCGGGCCACCTTGTCGGCCCCGGCGACAGGCCGCAGCACGGCCTGCTTGATCCCGCCGCCGTCGCCGAGGAGCACCACATCCGGCGCGAGGACGTCGAGCAGGCCCTGCACGTCGCCGGTCTCGACCGCCCGCCGGAACGCGTCCAACGCCCGCCGGGTGTCCGCCGAGGAGACCATCCCGCGCGGTCGACGCGCGGCGACATGCGCCCGCGCACGGTGGGCGATCTGACGGACCGCCGCCGAACTCTTGCCGACCGCCTCGGCGATCTCGTCGTATCCAAGGTCGAAGACCTCACGGAGGACGAACACCGCCCGCTCGGTCGGCGCCAGCGTCTCCAGCACCAGCAGCATCGCCATCGAGACACTCTCGGCGAGTTCCACGTCGTCGGCGACGTCCGGTGCGGTCAACAGCGGCTCGGGTAACCAGGAGCCGACGTAGGACTCCCTGCGCCGGCCGACCGCACGCAGCCGGTTGAGCGACAGTCGGGTGGTGATCCGGACCAGGTAGGCGCGCTGGTCCCGCACCGACGGAAGATCCGCGTCCGCCCACCGCAGCCAGGTCTCCTGGAGTACGTCCTCCGCGTCGGCGGCCGAGCCGAGCATCTCGTACGCGACGGTGAAGAGCAGGTTCCGGTGGGTGACGAACGCGTCGACGGCCCGGTCCCCCCGGTTGTCCGCTCCCATGATTCCGCCCCCGGCATCCATGCGTCCTCCAGTCTCGTCGAACTCGACCGCGTCGCCCACCAGACACCGGCCACCCGCCGTCTGTGACGCCGGACGCCCGTGCTCTCCGTCACTCGACGAGCTGTCACAGCGAACCGGCCGGTGGTGTCTCCTGAGCGACCCGATACGGAGGGAAACGCATGAACCTGGCACTGTGGATCGTGGCCGGACTGCTGGCTGCACTCGCCCTGGCCGGCGGCATCACCAAGACATTCGTACCCAAGCAGAAGTTGGCCGCGGCCAACGGCGGCGGGTGGACCGGCGACGCCAGCGTGGGCTTCGTCAAGGCCCTCGGCATCCTTGAGCTCCTGGCCGCGGTTGGCCTGATCCTGCCCGCGGTGTTGGACATCGCACCGGTGCTGGTGACGGTCACCGCCGTCTGCTGGATCCTGCTGATGGTCGGCGCGATGATCACCCACCTGCGTTACGGCGAGGCGAGGTTCATCCTGCTGAATCTGATCTACCTCGCGATGGCCGCGTTCGTGGCCTGGGGCCGCCTCGGACCCGAGCCCTTCACCGGCTGACCTGAGCCCACTCCTGCCCCGGCTGGCCGACGGTGCCCCGCCATACCTCGCGCGGTGACGTCGCGGACCGGACCTCGCCGGTCAGGCCGAGGTAGCCGCTCCGCGAGAAGGGCGAGGGCGACAGAGGTTCCGGAGGGATCACCCTGGCCACGAGGCGACATAGACACGTCGACACTGACTGATACGCTGCCTCGCCTCACCCATCGAGGAGAACAGCCACGTGAAGAAACTGTCGAGCGTCGCGTCCGTACTCGCCCTCGCCGTTGGTATCGCCGTCGCCCCGGCGGCCGCTGCCTCCGCCGCCACCGATCGGAGCGGCGCGGAACGGCTGAACATCCCGAACAGCAGTGCGTGCAAGGACGGCCGCACTGTCATGCAGGGCATGGTGGCGGGGCCGGGTGGCCAGCTCTACATCATCTTCACGAAGGCGGCCGGCGCGGAGCCGGTCCTGTCCCGGTGGCTGCGCGACGGCTCGACCTGGGACGGCGCCAGCTGGGTCTGCGCCGGGGCCCCCACCTCCATACCGACGCTCGGCCACGGCAACGACCTCGCCTACAACGCGAACTATCTGGGCCAGGGCCCGGCACTGATTGCCACCCAGGGAAGCCAGTCCGCGTTTCTCAGCGACAAGGTGACGATCGTGCGCCTGAACGCCGACGGATCTATCGGCACGACCGGGGAGGTGCGGCTGCCGATCGGCAACATCAGCGGCCTCTGCTACAGCGCGACGGCTGCCGGCGGAGCCGGCAAATACGCGGCCCGCCGGTTGGGCAGCCTGTGGACCCATCCCGGCGCTGGCGCCCTGACCAGTGGATGGACGCTGGTCAAGAGCAACCTGACCAGTCACGACAATCGTTCGGACCAGGGCATCGACTGCTCCGAGAACTACATCTGGAACACCAAGTCGATCAACACCTCGACGCCGACCACCGGGTGGAACTGGGTGTACCAGTACAACTGGTCCGGCGGCGACGTGGAGAGCGACATCGGTATTCCGGGGAACAACCTGACCGACGAGATCGAAGATGTCACCCATGTCGGCAGCGAATTCTTCGTGGGCATCAACCGCAACGACGGGCTCGCCGACTCCGTGAAGGTGCTCACCGAATAGTGGCGACCCCTCGACACGTCGTCACGGCATGACCTCGTACTGCCGCACAGACGTCATGTTCTGCAACGCGCGGCAGCCCAAATGCCGGCGACCGTCATGTTGTAGAGAACGCGGGGTTGTCGACCAGGAACGTCAGCGGCGCAGGGTGAGGATGAGGTCAGCGACGAGGGCTGTCCAGCCGGTCTGGTGCCAGGCGCCCAGACCGGCCCCGTTGTCGCCGTGGAAGTACTCGGGGAAGGCGATCAGGTCGCGCCAGTCCGGGTGGGTCTGGAACATCTGAGCGGCACCGTAGATCGGCCGTCGACCCCAGTCGTCCTGGGTGAAGAGCGAGATCAGCCGGGCGGAGAGGTCGTCGGCGATCTCGTCCAGGGTGTGCTTCACCCCGGAGCGGGTCGGGTACTCCACCTGGAGGTCGTCGCCGAAGAACGCCGCGTAATCGCGCAGCGCGCTGATCAGCAGGAAGTTCGTCGGCATCCAGATCGGACCCCGCCAGTTCGAGTTGCCTCCGAACAGTCCGCTCGTCGACTCGGCCGGCTCGTAGCCGACGGAGAACTCCTGCCCGCCGAGGGTGACCGAGAACGGCTTGTCCAGGTGCGCGCGGGACAGCGTACGGAGGCCGAAGTCGGAGAGGAACTCGTCGGGGTCGAGCATCCGGGCGAGCAGGCGGACCACCTGTTCCGGGCCGACCATGGACAGCAGCCGCTGCTGCCGGCCGTCGGGGCCGAGGCGACGGGTGCCGATCACCTGGGCGTACTCCGGGCGGTTGGTGAGGAACCAGCGCAGCCGGGCGCCCAGCTCCGGTAGGTGGTGCAGGGTCCGGGCGGTGAGCCGGGTGGTGGCGGCCAACGGCAGCAGCCCGACGACGGAGCGGACCTTCAGCGGTACCTTCGTGCCGTCGGCGAGGCGCAGCACGTCGTAGAAGAACGCGTCCTCGTCGTCCCACAATCCCTGCTCGTACGCGGCGGCGGCGATGTAGGCGAAGTGCTCGAAGAACTTGGTGGCGGTGTCCACCCAGGTCCGGTCGTGTTCGGCGAGCACTATCGCCATGTCCAGCAGGTTGAGCGCGTACATGCCCATCCAGCCGGTGCCGTCGGACTGCTCCAGCACACCGGCGACCGGCAGCGCCGCCGAACGGTCGAACGGCCCGACGTTGTCCAGCCCGAGGAAGCCGCCCTCGAAGACGTTGTTGCCGCCGGTGTCCTTGCGGTTGACCCACCAGGTGAAGTTGAGCAGCAGCTTGTGCATCACCCGGGCCAGGAACTCGTAGTCCCTACCGCCGTCGATCTCGAACACCTTCAGCGCCGCCCACGCGTGCACCGGCGGGTTCACGTCACCGAACGCCCACTCGTACGCCGGGATCTGGCCGTTGGGGTGCAGGTACCACTCGCGGAGCAGGAGCAGGATCTGCTCCTTGGCGAAGCCCGGGTCGACCCGGGCGATGCTGACGCAGTGGAAGGCCAGGTCCCAGGCCGCGTACCAGGGGTATTCCCACGGGTCAGGCATGGAGATGACGTCGAAGCTGGTCATGTGCCACCAGGCGCTGTTGCGCCCGTGCCGACGCCCGGCCGGCGGCGGTGTGGAGCCCGGGTCGCCTTCGAGCCAGCGTTTGACGTCGAAGTGGTAGAACTGCTTGCCCCACATCAGCCCGGCGATGGCCTGCCGGGCGACCAGCGCCTCGTCGGGTGTGGCGGCCGGCGGGATCACTGCGGCGAAGAACCGGTTCGCCTCGGCCCGCCGCGCCCACACCACCGCCTCGAAGCCGTCGCTGAGGTCGGCCGGGGGCGGCGGCGCGGCGGCCGGCGGCGACGCGGTACGGGTCAGCCGCAGCCGGATCTGGCGCTGCCCGCCGGCCGGCACGTCGAGCACGTAGTGCAGCGCGCCCTTGGTGCCCTCCCGGGCCGGATTGACGGTGGCCGCGCCGTTGACGACGTGGTCGTTGATGCCGTCCTTCGGGTACGGGGAACGGCCGGGCAGGCCCCAGAGCCGCTCGGCGTTCGTGTCGTTGTCGCAGAGCAGCGGCACCGGGCCGCCGTCGCCTTCCAGCAGCAGTTGGCCGAGCACCCGGTGCTCGCCGACGAGCCGGGTGCCCTGGCCGGTCAGCCGGGGGATCCGGTCGCCGCCGGGCAGGCCCCAGGACCAGGTGTTACGGAACCACAGGGTGGGCAGGACGTGCACTGTCGCCGCCTGGTCGCCCCGGTTGGCGACGGTCACCACCATGCAGAGGTCGGTCGGGGACGCCTTGGCGTAGTCGACTGTCACCGCCCAGTACCGGTCGTCGTCGAAGATCCCGGTGTCCACCAGCTCGTACTCGGTGTCGTCGCGGCCGCGCAACGCGTTCACCGCGACGAGTTCGTCGTACGGAAAGGCGGCCTGCGGGTAGTGGTAGCGCCAGCGCATCCACGAGTGGGTGGGTGTGGAGTCCTCGTACCACCAGTACTCCTTGGCGTCCTCGCCGTGGTTCCCGCCGTCGCCGCCGAGGCCGAACATCCGCTCCTTGAGGATCGGGTCCTTGCCGTTCCAGAGGGCCAGGGCGAACGCGAAGGTCTGTCGTTCGTCGCAGACGCCGGCCATCCCGTCTTCATTCCACCGGTAGGCTCTGGACCGCGCGTGGTCGTGCGGGAAGTAGTCCCAGGCCGTACCGTGCTCGCTGTAGTCCTCCCGTACCGTCCCCCACGCCCGTTCGGACAGATAGGGACCCCATGCACGCCAGTCCTGCTCCCCCGCGTCAGCCTGGGCGAGCCGGAGCCGCTCAGCGTCGGGTGGCGAGGCGTCGGAGGACGATCGGTCAGTGATCACGTGCACATCTTTGACGTCGCCGCGGTACTTGACCACAGCGGCCATTCTCGTCGTGGCGTGTTACACCCCGCCGCCGGTGGAGGAAAGTTGATCGACATTCACTTCGGCCCGCAGATCTGCGGCGACCTGACCAGCGCCGCCAGCCGGGAGTGGCTGGTCCCCGACGGCCTCGGCGGCTATGCGATGGGCACCGTCGGCGGGCTACGGACACGTCGCTACCACGGTCTGTTGGTGGTTCCCGGCGAAACGCCGGCCTCCCGCCAGGTGGGACTGGTCAGCCTCGATCCGGCGGTCACAGTGCCGTCCGGCGCGCGGGTGCGCCTCGGCGCGCACGAGTGGGCCTCCGGCGACGTGGACCCGCGCGGCTTCGAGCTGTTGGAGCGCTTCGACCTGGTCGACGGGCTACCCCGGTGGCGGTGGCGGATCGGCGCGGTGGTGATCGAACGGGAGCTGGCCATGCTGCCCGGCCGCTCCTGCGTCGCTGTGGTGCACCGGCTGGTCGCCGGAGGTCCGGTCCGGCTGGAGCTGTCGGCCGCCTGCACCTGGCGGGACGCGCACGGAGAACGGCGGGCCGACGGCCCGATCCCGCAGGTCGAGGCGGTGGCCGACGGCGCGGTGGTCGAGGGCGCGTACCGGCTCGCCGGACCGGGCTGGTCGCCCGAGGGGCAGTGGTGGCTGGGCGTGCACCACCGCGAGGAGGCCAACCGGGGGCTGCACCCGGACGAGGACCTCTGGTACGCGGGCCGCTTCTCCGGTGAGCTGGAACGCCCCGGCGACACCCTGTCGGTGCGGGCCTGGGCCGGTCGGCTCGACGAGGAGCCGCCGCCGGCCACTGAGATAGTGGCGACCGCGAGGCGGCGCAACCGGCGGGTGGTGGCCACGGCGAAGCCAGCCGACGACGTGGACGCCACACTGGCGCTGGCCGCCGACGCGTTCGTGGTGCGCACCGACCAGGCGGCGGTGGACGTGGTGGCCGGCTACCCGTGGTTCGGGGCGTGGTCGCGGGACACGATGATCTCGTATGAGGGGTTGTTCCTCTGCACGGGTCGCGCCGACGAGGGCCGCGAGCTGCTGCGGGCATACGCGGCGACGCTGTCCGAGGGGATGCTCGCCAACACGGCCGACACCGGTCG
This sequence comes from Micromonospora sp. NPDC048947, assembly GCF_040649495.1. Taxonomy (NCBI): domain Bacteria; kingdom Bacillati; phylum Actinomycetota; class Actinomycetes; order Micromonosporales; family Micromonosporaceae; genus Micromonospora; species Micromonospora sp. NPDC048947. The sequence continues at coordinate 133,936 of NZ_JBEZFO010000004.1, read as the reverse complement.
GGTGGAGTACAACACCGTCGACGGCACGCTCTGGTTCCTGCACGCGGTGAGCCGGCACGTCACAGTCACCGGCGACACCGACCTCGGCGACGAGCTGCTGCCGGCGCTGCGGACGGTGATCGACGCTCACACCGCCGGCACCCGGTACGGGATCCGGGTCGATCCGGCCGACGGGCTGCTCACCCAGGGCGCCGCCGGCACCGCGCTCACCTGGATGGACGCCCGGGTGTACGGGGTGCCGGTCACCCCGCGGACCGGCAAGCCGGTCGAGGTCAACGCGTTGTGGATCAACGGGCTGGCCGGGCTCGCGGAGCTGACCGAGCTGGCCGGGCAGGACGCCGACGAGTTGTGGCGACGCCACCGGCAGGCCGTCGTCTCGTTCCGGGAGCGGTTCCCGGCCCCGACCGGCTGGCTGCACGACGTGCTGGACGCGCCCGCGCCGGCGTACCCGCTGGGTGGCGCGGCCCTGCACGACGACGACGCGTTGCGCCCCAACCAGTTGCTGGCCTGGTCGCTGCCGTACGCGCCGATGGAGCCGGACGAGGCGACGCTGCGGCGGGTCGGGGGCGGGCTGCTCACCCCGCTCGGGCCGCGCAGTCTCGCCCCGGATTCCACGGAGTTCGTGGGCCGGCACCGGGGCGGCCCGGCCGACCGGGACGGGGGTTATCACCAGGGCACTGTCTGGCCGTGGTTGCTCGGCCCGTACGTGGACGCCGCACGCCGGGGGAAGATGTCCGTCGATGACGTATTCGTCGGCATTGAGGCCCATTTGATGGAATATGGGTTAGGCTCGGTGAGCGAGACGGCCGATGGCCTCGCGCCGCACACCGCTACCGGGTGCCCGTTCCAGGCATGGTCGGTGGCCGAGCTGCTGCGGGTGCGGCGAAAGAGCCAGTAGCGCTTTACACGACCGCAACGGTGGTGTCGCCGCTGGTTATCGCGATCCCGGCAGGATTGGCCTCGATCCAGACGCGACGGCGACATCGATTCGGTGTCGGTCGGCGCGCGCCCGGGGACAACTCAAAGGGGGCCGCATGTCACTCGATGCCCACGTGATCGACATCAACCCCGCCCGACGGCTGCGGGTGCTGATGCTCTCCTGGGAGTACCCGCCGGTGCTCGTCGGCGGTCTCGGCCGACACGTGCACGCCCTCTCCGTCGCCCTCGCCGCCGCCGGCCACGAGGTCACAGTCGTCACCCGCCACAGCGACGGCGCGCCCCTGGAGGAGTACGCCGACGACGTACGCATCCTGCGCGCCCTCGAAGACCCCGTCACCTTCCCCCTCGCCACCAGCTCGCTGCTGGCCTGGACCATGGCCTTCAACCACACCCTGACCCGCACCGCCCTGCGCGCCACCCAGGCCGGCTCCTACGACGTCATCCACGCCCACGACTGGCTGGTCGCCCACACGGCCATCACCCTCGCCGAGCACCTGGACCTCCCCCTGGTCACCACCATGCACGCCACCGAGGCCGGCCGGCACCAGGGCTGGCTACCGGAGGAGATGAACCGCACCATCCACGGCGTCGAGCACTGGCTCAGCGGCTCATCCATCCGGGTGATCGCCTGCTCCGGGTACATGCGCGACCAGGTGATCGCACTGTTCGACGTACCGGCCGCCCAGGTCGACGTGGTGCCCAACGGGGTCGACGACAGGGCCTGGCGGGCCCGACCCCGAGCGGTCGCGTCGGCCCGGGCACGCTTCGCCGGAGACGGCCCGCTGGTCGGGTACGCCGGACGGCTGGTCTACGAGAAGGGCGTCCAGCACCTGGTGCACGCCGTACCCCGGCTCCGCGAACGACACCCGGGGCTGCGCGTGGTGATCGCCGGCGACGGCCCGTACCGCACCGAGTTGGAGGCGCAGGCCCGGCGACTGGCGCTCAGCTCGACCGTCCGGTTCACCGGTTTCCTCGACTCCACCCAACTACCGGCGATGCTCGGCGCCACCGACGCGACTGTGGTTCCCAGCCTCTACGAGCCGTTCGGCATGGTGGCGCTGGAGGCGGCGGCCGCCGGAGCGCCCCTCGCCGTGGCCCGTACCGGCGGCCTCGCCGAGATCGTCGAACCCGGGGTGACCGGGGTGACGTTCCCGCACAGCGACCCGGACGCGCTCGCCGGCGCGGTCGGTCAACTGCTCGGCGACGAGGTCTTCGCCAGGCGGCTGGCTCGCCGGGCCCGCACGATGGTCGGCGAGCGGTACGGCTGGGCCACCATCGCGGCCCGCACCGCCGCCAGCTACGCCGCCGCTCGCCGCGAACACGGCCCCGTTCAGGCCCGACGTGCGGCCGCCCGGTTGAGCGGCGGGCGGGCCCGGATCGCCATCCCGGAAGGGAACCTGCTCACCGCCGCCCACCACGCCGCCTGCTGAGCCGAGTCGGACGACCGATAGGTGACTTCCGATCCGCTGGTTAGGGTGTAGCCCGGACAGCGGCTGAGGAGGAGCGTGCACAGGTGCTGATCGCCGGTCGGTACCGGCTGCTCGACCTGGTGGGTCGCGGGGGCATGGGTCGGGTGTGGCGCGCCCGCGACGAGATGCTGCACCGCGAGGTAGCGGTGAAGGAGATCGTTCCACCGAGTTGGTTGGCCGATCCGGAACGGGCCGAGGTGCGCTCACGCACCATGCGGGAGGCACGTGCCGCGGCCCGACTCAACCACCCCGCCGTGGTCCGGCTCTACGACGTCGTCGCGGTCGAGGGCAGCCCATGGATCGTCATGGAGTACGTCCCGTCCCGCACCCTGCAGGATGTCGTGGACGCCGAAGGGCCGCTGGAGCCGTCCCGCGCGGCCCGGATCGGGCTGGCCGTGCTCGACGCGCTGGAGGCCGCCCACACCGCCGGGGTGCTGCACCGCGACATCAAACCGCAGAACGTGCTGGTGGCGCACGACGGGCGGGTGATGCTCACCGACTTCGGGCTGGCCACCTTCGACGGCGGCGACGGCGCGATGACCCGCCCCGGCATGGTCTTCGGCTCCCCGCAGTACGTGGCCCCGGAGCGGGCCGCCGAGGGGGTGTCAACGGTGGCCGCCGATCTGTGGTCGCTCGGGGCGACCCTGCACGCCGCCGTGGAGGGGCAGTCCCCGTACGCGCGCAGCACCGCGATGGCCACCCTGAGCGCGCTGGCCGCCGGTCCGCCGGACCCTGCCCCGCACGCCGGGGCGCTCGCGCCGGTGCTTGACGGGTTGCTGCGCCGCGACCCGCGCGAGCGCCTCGACCACGAGACGGCCCGTCGGCTGCTCAGGACCGCCGCGGCCGGCCGCGCCGACCCGCCGTCGGCGAGCGACAGACCCTCGGCCGACGGGCCGGTGCCACTGCCGGTTGGCCAGCCCGCCACCACTGACGACCCCGACGACCTGGACCCCACGGTTCCGCTTCCCGACCCGGCCGCACCCGGTGACGCCTCCCCCGGGCCGGTCCCGGACCCGGCGGCCGTCGGGCGTACCGCGCGTCGGGTGGCGGTGGTCGCGGTGGCGCTGCTGGTGGCCGTCGTGGCCGGCGTCGCCACGGCGCTGACAGTCGCCGACGACAAGCCCCGCGACACCGGCTGGTCCACCCCGGGGCCGAACCGCCCGCCCAACGGCGGGCCGCCCGGCCCCGGCCCGCCGCCGGACAGGCGGAACGTACCGCCGCCCCCGTTCGCCTGTGTCCGCCCGGACATCATCGGTACGCCGGTGGAGGCCGGCACGCCGAACGCGGGCGACGAACTCCGGCCGCCGCCCGGCTGGGTCTGGTACGCCGACACCGCCGGCTTCCGGGTCTCCGTGCCGGCGACGTGGATGTTCTCCCGCGACGGCACCGTGGCGTGCTTCCAGGACCCGGCGACCGGCCGGGCCTTCAGCGTCGCGGAGGGCGGCGCCGCCGATCCCCTGAAGCGTCTGCGGACCGCCCGCGAGACGGCGGCCGGGGAGGGCGCCCTGCCGGGGTACGACGAGATCCGGCTCGCCACGGGCGACGACGGCGCCGAGTGGGAGCTCCGCTGGCAGACGCCGCACGGCACGTGGCTGCACGCCCGACAACAGGTCCTCGGCGGCGACCGGTGGACGCTGGGTTGGATCACCCGGGACGAGGACTGGGCCGGGGCCGCCGCCGACTGGCAACTGGTGCGAAAGAGTTTCCGACCACCCCGCTGACCTGCACCGTATGGCCATGATCCGGACCACCGTCCGTCGTGGATCGAGGCCGCTCAGTGGATGAGAAAGCCGGCATTGGTGGCTATCGTGGATCCCGGGGTGACCGAGGGGGAGCGACCGTGCATCAGTTGCTGATCGCGGGTCGGTACCGGCTGCTCGACCTGGTCGGCACCGGCGGAATGGGCCGGGTGTGGCTTGCTCGCGACGAGATGTTGCATCGCGACGTGGCGGTGAAGGAGATCGTGCCGCCGTCCTGGCTGGCCGAGACCGAGCGCGAGGAGCTGCGGCTCCGAACCCTGCGTGAGGCACGCGCCGCCGCCCGGCTCAACCATCCCAACGTGGTCCGCCTCTACGACGTGGTCCACGACCGGGAGAGCCCCTGGATCGTGATGGAGTACGTGCCGTCGCGATCGGTGCAGCAGATCATCAGCGCCGAGGGGCCGCTGAGCCCGCGGCGCACCGCCCGGATCGGGCTGGCGGTGCTCGCCGCGTTGCGGGCCGCGCACGCCGCCGGGGTGCTGCACCGCGACGTGAAGCCGCACAACGTGCTGGTGGCCGACGACGGGCGGGTGGTGCTCACCGACTTCGGGCTGGCCACCTTCGACGGCGGCGAGGGTGTGATGACCGGGCCCGGAACGGTGCTCGGCTCACCGCAGTTCGTCGCCCCCGAACGGGCCCGCGACGGGGTGTCCGACGCCCGCACCGACATGTGGTCGCTGGGCGCGACGCTCTACGCGACGGTCGAGGGGAAGTCACCGTACGCGCGGTCGAGCGCGATGGCGACGCTCAGCGCGCTGGCCACCGAACCACCGGATCCGATGCGTCGAGCAGGCCCGTTGCGTCCCGCCCTCACCGGCCTCTTGCAGCGCGACCCCTGGCGGCGGTTGACCGCCGCCGAGGCGGAGCCGCTGTTGCGCAGCGCCGCGGCGAGCGTCGACGAGCCCGCCGGGTCGGTCCGCTCCTCGGCGGTCGCGGCGATCCGCAGCGCCGGGCGGGCCATCACGCCGCACCCTGTCGAACCGGTGGCCCCGTCGGACGAGCCGGCCACGCCGACCCCGACCCCGCGCCCGCGGCGTCCACCTGGCCGGCGACGGCGGCTGCTCGCCCTGGGTGGTGTGGCCACCGCTGTGCTCGTCGCGGGTGGCGTCACGCTGGCGCTGGTCAACCGGCACGATGATCGAACCCCACCGTCCGGCTCGGGTGGTGGCGCGCCAACCTCCCGGCCGGCGGCGTTCGCCTGCACGTCGTCCCCGCCCCCGTCGGCGACCCCGGTGGTGGCGGTGTCACCGCCACCCGACGTGAAGTACGGGCTACGCGAGGGCTGGACCTGGTACGACGACCCGACCGGGTTCCGGATCGCCGCGCCGGTGGGGTGGGAGCGCTGGGCCGAGGGCCCGGTGACCTGCTTCCGGAAATCCGGCGGGTCCCGGGTGCTCAGCGTCGAGGCGGGGCCGGCCCGCCCGGATCCGGTGGCGTACTGGAAGGCCGAGGAGGCCCGGCTGACCGGGAGTGCCGCGCTGCCGGGCTATCGCAAGGTGGACATCTCCGCGATGGACATCTTCGAGGGTGGCGCGGTGTGGGAGTGCGGCTGGCAGAACGCCGTCGGCGTTCCGGTGCACAGCTTGAGGTTGTTGGCCAACACCGCGACCGACCGTTCCTACACCGTCTCGTGGTTGACAGAAGAGTTCGACTGGCAGGTCAACGCGGCATACTTGCCGATGATCCGGCAGAGCTTCACCCCCACCCTGTGACGCGGTCCGATGTGGACCTTCCGGGTGATGCCCCTGCGGCGCCGACGCTGACTACAGTGGCGTAGTTTTGGGCGCTCAAGATCCCTGGGGAGGGTGAGCCGAGATGATGGGACCGCAACACGCGCTGTCCGGCGCGGCGGTGTGGCTGGCTGGCTCCTGGGCGCTGGAGCAGTTCGCCGACTACCACCAGTCGCCGCTCGCGTTGGCGGTGGGCACCGCGGTGTGCGCCGGTGGCGCGCTCTTTCCCGACCTCGACATGTCGGGCAAGGTGACCAAGAACCAGGGTGGGGCCACCGTGGCCCGTACCTTCGGAGTCTTCTCGCTCTTCGCCGCCGAGGTGATGGAGAAGATCTCCCTCGGTGTCTACTACGCCACCAAGCTCAGCAAGGACCCACGCCGCAACAACGGGCACCGGACGCTGACCCACACGCTGCCGTTCACCGTGCTGGTCGGCTGGGGCACCACAGCGCTCTGCGCCGCGTACGGCAAGTGGGCGGTCATCACCATCCTGTTCTTCATGTTCGGCCTGGCGTTGCGTGGGCTGTTCGACGAGTGGGCCGAGCGGGCCGGGTGGGTGATCATCACCCTCGCGTCGGCCGGCGCGGCCTGGTTCACCTTCGCCAACCTGCCGGGCGGACGCGGCTATCCGCTGATCGGCACCGCGCTGGGCGTGGGCTGCTTCGTGCACATCCTCGGCGACATGATCACCAGAGCGGGTGTGCCGATCCTCTGGCCGATCCCGATCAAGCGGCGCATGTGGATGATGATCGGCCTGCCGAACAGCATCGCCCTGCGCGTCGGCAGCAAGGCCGAAGTGGTCGGGATGCGCATCGCACTGACCGTCGTCTCCGCTCTCGCCACCGTCGGCCTGATCGCGCCCTCGGTGCTGAGCCGTTTCGACATCGACATATGACCGATCCGGCGTCGGCGAACCCGCCGGTCGAGGACGAACGCGTACCGGAGTTCTGCCGCGCCCTGGGGTTGCCCGGCCTCGCCGACGTGCACGTGCACTTCCTGCCGCCGCGCCTGCTGCGTCGGGTGTGGGCCTACTTCGACGCCGCCGGGCCGCTGGTCGGCACCGAGTGGCCGATCCGCTACCGGTGGAGCGACGCCGACCGGGTCGCGCACCTGCGCCGGATCGGGGTGCGGGCGTTCAGCGCCCTGGCGTACGCGCACCGACCGGGCATGGCGGCGGAACTCAACCGCTGGACGCTGGACTTCGCCCGCGACACCCCCGGTTGCCTGGCCTCGGCCACGTTCTATCCGGAGCCGGAGGCCCCCGGGTACGTCGAGGCCGCCCTCGCCGAAGGCGCCCGGGTGTTCAAGCTGCATCTACAGGTCGGCGGCTTCGCGCCAACCGATCCGGCGCTGGACCCGGTGTGGGGGATGCTGTCCGACGCGGGTGTGCCGGTGGTGGTGCACGCCGGGCACGCACCGGTGGGGACCTCCCACACCGGGCCGGAACCGTTCGCCGCCCTGCTCGCCCGCCACCCTCGGCTGACCGCCGTGGTGGCACACATGGGCGCCCCGGACTACCTGGCCTTCCTGGACCTCGCCGAGACGTACGAGCGGGTCCGACTGGATACCACAATGGCGTTTACGCCCTTCTTCGACCAGTTCGTCGCCTTCCCCGCCGAGGAGCTGCCCCGGTTGCGCGACCTGGGACTGGCCGGCAAGGTGCTGCTGGGCAGCGACTTTCCGAACATCCCGTACCCGTACGCCGACCAGGTGAGCGGGCTGGCCCGACTGGACCTGGGCGACGACTGGCTACGCGCGGTCTGCTGGAACAGCGCCGCCACCCTCTTCGACCTGCCCTGACCCGCGACCGCCGCGCCCCGCGCACTCACCTCCGCCCCACGCCCCATGCCCCGCGCCCCCATGCCCCGCGCCCCCATGCCCCATCCCCGCGCCCCCGCGCCCCGCGCCCCGCGCCCCGCGCCCCGCGCCCCGCGCCCCGCGCCCCGCGCCCCGCGCCCCGCGCCCAAGATCGTGCTCGATCCTTGATGTAGTGGCTTCTGCGGCGACCCGAGGGGACTACATCCAGGATCGAGCACGATCTTGCTGTCGCCCCCCTCACCGGCGGCCAAGGCGCAGCGCGCGGCGTGGCGCGGGCTGGACGAGGGCCGCGCGCCCCCTGAATTCTTTTCGACATCGGCTATTGACGTCGCCGTAACAGGTGGCCTAGCGTCCTGTCGAACCGCTTCGTCGAAACGCTTCGACGAAGTTCGGGAGCGGTCCCACCCCAGGCCGGAGGAGGTGCGCGGTGGCCACCATGCATGACGTCGCCCGCCTCGCGCAGGTCTCGGTCAGCACCGTCTCGTACGTGCTCACCGGCACCCGCCCGATCTCGCAGGCCACCCGCAACAAGGTGCTCGCCGCGATGGCGCAGCTCGACTACCAACCCAACGCCATGGCCCGTGGGCTGGCCAGTCGCCGTAGCCGGATCCTCGGCCTGCTGATGCCGATGGACGAACGCGGCCTCGGCGCCACCGAGACCGCCTTCGTCACAGGTGCCGCCGCCGCGGCCAGCGTCGCCGGCTACCACCTGGTGCTCTCGCCGGTCGGCGGAGGCGACCTCGACGACCTGCGTCGGCTGGCCAGTCAGCGGATGCTCGACGGGGTCGTGCTGATGGAGGTCCAACTGGCCGACGAGCGGGTCACAGTGCTCCAGGAGGCGGGGGTGCCGCTGGTGCTGATCGGCCGCACCGGCGACACCAGCACGCTCTCCTACGTCGACATCGACTTCGACCAGACCGTCCGGGACGCCGTCGCGCACCTGGTCAGCCTCGGGCATCGGCGCATCGTCTACGTCAACCACTCAGCCGCCACGTTGGCCAGCGGTTACGGGCCCGCGCTGCGTACCCGCGACGCCTTCACCGCGGCGATGACCGGGCACGGCCTGGAGCCGGTGATGATCGCGGCCGAGGACAGCGCCGCCGGCGGGCGGGCCGCCCTGGCCGCCGCGTTCGCGCAGGCCCCGGAACTGACCGCGGTGTTGGCCATGAACGAGACGGCGATCTTCGGCATCCTCGGCGAGCTGACCGGCCGCGGGTTGTCAGTGCCCGACGACGTCTCCGTCGTCTCGATGGTCACCTCACCGCAGGTCGCCGAACTGGCCACCCCGGCGCTGACCGCCATGACGTCACCCGGTTCGGCGCTCGGCCGGATCGCGATCGAGGCGCTGACGCGCCACCTTGATGGCCCCGCTGACCTTCGTCACCAGCAACTGCTGCCGTGCACGTTGGAGATCCGGGGGTCGACCGCCGCGCCCCGACGCCACCAACCGGTAGGGGCCGATCAGTAAATGGCCCGCCGCCGCGCTGCAACGCGACGACGGGCCCCGTGAAGTACCGGCTAGATACTCAACGAGGAGGATGCTAATGCAGCGATTCCGCCGGCTCGTCGCCGCGATCGCCCTGGCAGCGACCGCGACAACCACAGTGGCCGCCTGCGGCGGTGGTGACAACGGGGACAACAGCGACGCCAAGACCCTCAAGCTCTGGCACTACGAGAGCGAGAACAGCGCCATGGGGGTCGGCTGGAACCGGGCGATCGAGATCTTCAAGTCCGAGCACCCGGGCGTCGAGGTGCGCTTCGAGCGCAAGGCGTTCGAGCAGATCCAGCAGAACGCGGGCATGATCATCAACTCGTCCGAGGGCCCGGACATCATGGAGTACAACAAGGGCAACGCGACCGCCGGGCTGCTCTCCTCCCAGGGCCTGCTGGCCGACCTGAGCAGCGAGGCCGACAAGCGCGGCTGGGCCGGCAAGCTCAGCCCCAGCCTGCAGACCACCGCCCGCTACAGCGACAAGGGCGTGATGGGCTCCGGCAAGTGGTTCGGCGTGCCGAACTACGGCGAGTACGTCACCGTCTACTACAACAAGGACCTGTTCCAGAGCAACGGCGTCAAGGTCCCGACCACGATGGCCGAGATGACCGCCGCGATGGACACCTTCGTCGGCAAGGGCATCACCCCGCTGGGCATGGCCGGCGCCGAGTACCCGGCCGGGCAGCTCTTCTACCAGCTCGCCCTCTCCAAGGGCGACAGGCAGTTCGTCGACAACTACCAGCTCTACAAGAACCCTGTCGACTTCAAGGCCGACCCGCTCAAGTACGGCGCGGACACCTTCGCCCAGTGGGTGCAGAAGGGCTACGTCGCGAAGAACTCGGCCAGCCTCAAGGCCGAGGACATGGGCACCGCCTTCATCGGCGGCAAGGTTCCGATGATCGTCTCGGGTAGCTGGTGGTACGGCCGGTTCAAGACCGAGATGAAGGCCAACTGGGACACCTTCCTCTTCCCCGGCAACACCCTGCAGGCCGGCTCGTCCGGCAACCTCTGGGTCGTCCCGGAGAACAGCAAGGCCAAGAGCCTGGCGTACGACTTCATCGACATCACCCTGCGTCCGGAGATCCAGGACCTGATCGGCAACAACGGTGGTGTTCCGGTCGCCGCTGACGCGTCGAAGATCAGCGACCCGAAGGACCGCAAGCTGATCGAGGACTTCAACACGGTCAGCAAGTCCGACGGGCTCGCCTTCTACCCGGACTGGCCGGTCCCCGGCTACTACGACGTGCTGGTCTCCGGCTTCCAGGGTCTGATCAACGGCTCGAAGTCGCCCGACCAGGTTCTCGACACGATCGCCAAGCCGTACGCCGATGGCGTCAAGGAGATCACCGGCAAGTGACACGGCGAGCGGCGGGCGCGACCGGCACGACCGGCGCGCCCGCCCGCCCCGCCGGGAAGGATCTTCCATGGCAGTCTCCGAGACGGTCGCCGCCACACCGCCGGCCGCGACCCCCACCCCGCCCGCGCCCAGCCGCAGACGCCGCGGCCGCAACGCGGCGTACTGGCTCTACCTGCTCCCCGGAGCGGTGCTCTTTCTCCTGGTCATCGGCGCGCCGCTGGTCGGCACCCTCTACCTGTCACTGACCAAGTGGTCCGGCATCGGCGACCCCCGGTGGGTCGGCCTGGACAACTACCAGGCGTTGCTGCAGGACGACGTGTTCTGGGCGTCGTTCCGCAACACCGTCTGGATGCTCGTCGCCATGGTGGTGGTGCCCACAGTGCTCGGGCTGCTGCTCGCCGCGGTGCTCTTCGACGTCATCGGCCGCCGGTTCAAGCCCCGCACCGCCGCCGCGCTGCGGGCCGCGTTCTACCTTCCGCAGGTGCTGCCCGTCGTGGTGGCCGGCATCGTCTGGGGCTGGATCCTGCGCCCCGACGGCGCGTTCAACAGCCTCCTCGACGCTGTCGGTCTCGGTGCGTTACGCCACGACTGGCTCGGCGACCCCGGCACCGCCCTGCCGGCTGTGATGGCCGTGATGATCTGGGTGCAGATCGGCTACCCGGTGGTCGTCTTCATGGCGGCGTTGCAACGGGTCGACCCCGAGCTGTACGAGGCGGCCGAGGTCGACGGCGCGAACTGGCTGCACCGGTTCCGGGCGATCACCCTTCCGCAGATCCGCCCGGAGACCTTCGTGGTGGCCCTGACCTGCACCATCGCCGCGTTGAAGGTGTTCGGGCCGATCTTCGCCCTGACCCGGGGCGGCCCGGACAATGCCACGAACGTGCCGTCGTACTTCGCCTACTACACGTTCTTCAAGAAGCTGCAGGTCGGCTACGGCTCCGCGATCTCCATGGTGCTGACACTGATCATCGTGGTGGTGGCCGGAGTCTTCATCTGGATGCAGGCCCGCAGCGAGCGCCGGGACCGGGGGTTCTGACATGGCCGTCACGCTCACACCGAGCACGGTGCCGGTGACGCCGGCCCGGCCCGTACGCGATCGACACCACCGTGGCGTCAGCCGCTGGGTGGTGCTCGCCCTGGTCACCCTCGGCGCGCTCGTCATGCTGGTGCCGTTCGCGTTCATGCTGCTCAACGCGTTCAAGTCGCCCGGCGACTACTCGTCGGGCGGCCCGCTGAGCTGGCCGACGGAGTTCTACAGCAAGGGTCTGCGCACGTACTGGACCGAGGTGAACTTCCCGCTGAAGTTCTGGAACTCGGCGGTCATCGCCGGCTCGGTGGCTGTGCTCGGCGTCGCCGTGTCGCTGCTCAACGCGTACGCGCTGGGCATCGGCCGGGTCCGGGGCCGGCTGTGGATCGTCGGTCTCTTCCTGCTGGCCAACATGCTTCCGCAGGAGGCGCTGATCTACCCGCTGTACTACGTGGCGAAGCAGGTCGGCCTCTACAACACCCAGCTCTCGGTGATCATCATCTTCACCGTGATCCAGAGCGCGTTCGGCACGTACCTGCTCGCCTCGGTGATGGGCACGTTCCCGCGCTCACTGCTGGAGGCCGCCGCGCTGGACGGCGCCGGCAAGTGGACGGTGCTGTGGCGGGTGGTCTTCCCCAACCTGCGGCCCACCCTCGCGGTGCTGCTCATCTTCTTCTTCATCTGGACGTGGAACGAGTTCCTCATCCCGCTGGTCATGCTGATCGACAACCAGACGCAGACCATTCCGGTCGCGCTCGCGTCGTTGCAGGGCGACCGGCTGATGGACGCTCCGACCACAAACGCCGGCGCGCTGATCAGCCTGGTGCCGGCCATCCTCTTCTTCCTCATCTTCCAGCGCACTCTGGCGCGCGGCATCACGGCAGGAGCCGAGAAGTGAAGTTCACCGACGGGTACTGGCAGCTGCGACCCGGCGTCAGTGTCCTGCGCCCCGGCGTCGTGGAGTCGGTCGAGCCGGACGAACGCGGCTTCACCGTCTTCGCGCCGACCGGTCAGATCACCGGCCGCGGCGACACCCTCAACCGCCCCCTGGTCACCGTCCGGTTCTTCTCCCCCGCCCCCGGCGTCATCGGAGTGACCATCGCCCACCACACCGGAGGGCTGCCCCGCGAGCCGCACTTCGGGCTGAGCACCGACGAGACGCACCCGGTCACCGTCGACGTCACAGGGCTCAGCGCGACGCTGACCACCGGCGAGTTGACCGCGCGGGTCGCGCTCATCGACGGGTGGCGGGTCGACTTCCTGCACGGCGACCGGCTCGTCACCGCGTCCACCGCACGCAGCATCGGCGTCGTCACCGACGCCGAGGGCCGCCGACACGTGCACGAACGGCTCGCCCTCGGTGTCGGCGAGACGGTGTACGGGTTGGGCGAGCGCTTCGGCCCGTTCGTCAAGAACGGGCAGACCGTCGACATCTGGAACGCCGACGGGGGCACCGCCAGCGAGCAGGCGTACAAGAACGTGCCGTTCTACCTGAGCAGCGCCGGCTACGGGGTCTTCGTGGACCACCCGGAGCACGTGTCGTTCGAGGTGGGCTCCGAGGTGGTCACCCAGACCCAGTTCAGCGTCGAGGGTCAGTCGCTCACCTACTACGTCATCGACGGGCCCCACCCGAAGGACGTGCTGCGCCGGTACACCGCCCTCACCGGCCGTCCGGCCCGGATCCCCGCCTGGTCGTACGGCCTCTGGCTGTCCACCTCGTTCACCACCTCGTACGACGAGAAGACGGTGACCGAGTTCGTCGACGGGATGGCCGAGCGCGGGCTGCCGCTGTCGGTGTTCCACTTCGACTGCTTCTGGATGCGTCAGTTCCACTGGGTCGACTTCGTCTGGGACCCGGCGACCTTCCCCGACCCGGAGGGGATGCTGCGCCGGCTGCACGAGCGCGACCTGAAGGTGTGCGTCTGGATCAACCCGTACATCGCGCAGCGCTCGTACCTCTTCGAGGAGGGCCGCGAGGCCGGTTACCTGGTGCGCAACCCGGACGGTTCGGTCTGGCAGTGGGACAAGTGGCAGGCCGGCATGGCGCTTGTCGACTTCACCAACCCGGACGCGGTCCGCTGGTTCACCGGCAAGCTCAAGGCCCTGCTGGACATGGGCGTCGACTGCTTCAAGACCGACTTCGGCGAGCGCATCCCGACCGACGTGGTGTGGCACGACGGCTCGGACCCGCAGCGGATGCACAACTACTACTCGTACCTCTACAACAAGGCGGTCTTCGAGCTGCTGGAGACCGAGCGCGGCGAGGGCGAGGCGGTGCTGTTCGCCCGTTCGGCCACCGTCGGCGGGCAGCAGTTCCCGGTGCACTGGGGCGGCGACTGCGAGTCGACGTTCGTCGCGATGGCCGAGTCGCTGCGCGGCGGGTTGTCCCTGGCGTCGTCCGGCTTCGGCTACTGGAGCCACGACATCGGCGGCTTCGAGGGCACTCCCGACCCGGCGGTGTTCAAGCGGTGGGTCGCCTTCGGGCTGCTCTCCTCGCACTCCCGGCTGCACGGGTCCGGCTCGTACCGGGTGCCGTGGGCGTACGACGAGGAGGCCGTGGACGTGCTGCGGCACTTCACCCACCTCAAGCTCGGCCTGATGCCGTACCTGGCGGCCGCCGCCCAGGAGGCACACCGCGACGGTACGCCGGTGATGCGGCCGATGTTCCTGGAGTTCCCGGACGACCCGGCGACGGCCCACCTGGACCGGCAGTACATGCTCGGCCCGGACGTGCTGGTCGCCCCGGTGCTCAGCGCCGACGGCGACGTCACGTACTACGTACCCGCCGGCACGTGGACGCACCTGGTCACCGGCGCGCAGGTCACCGGTCCGGCGTGGTTGACCGAGAAGCACGGCTTCGACAGCCTGCCGGTGCTGGCCCGACCGGGCGCTGTCATCCCGTTCGGCTCGCGTACCGACCGACCGGACTACGAGTGGGCCGACGATGTGCGGCTGCGGGTGTACGCACCGACCGAGGGGCAGCGGACCCGGGTACGGGTACCGTCACCCGGCAACGGGCCGGGCGCCGAGTTCGACGTGCGCTACGAGGGCGGGACAGCCAGCGCCGAACTGGTCGCCGGTACCTCGACGGGCTACATCTGCGAGATCCAGGGGACGGAACGATGACGCAACACCACTTCCCGGAGAGCTTCGTCTGGGGGTCGGCGACTGCCGCGTACCAGATCGAGGGCGCGGCGACCGAGGACGGGCGCGGACCGTCCATCTGGGACACCTACAGCCACACACCGGGTCGGACCCTCAACGGTGACACCGGCGACGTGGCTGCCGACCACTACCACCGGTGGGCCGACGACCTCGGGCACATCGCCGACCTGGGGCTCGGCGCGTACCGGTTCTCCATCTCCTGGCCCCGGGTGCAGCCGGGCGGCTCGGGCCGGTTCAACCAGGCCGGCATCGACTTCTACTCGCGGCTGGTGGACGGGCTGCTGGAGCGGGGTGTCCGCCCGGTGGCCACCATGTACCACTGGGACCTGCCGCAGGAGTTGGAGGACGCCGGTGGTTGGGCGTCGCGGGAGACCGCGTTGCGCTTCCAGGAGTACGCGGCGGGCATCGTCGGTGCGCTGGGCGACCGGGTGCACACCTGGACGACGCTCAACGAGCCGTGGTGCTCCGCGTACCTGGGCTACGCCTCCGGCGTGCATGCGCCGGGTCGGACCGAGCCGGCGGCGGCGCTGGCCGCGGTGCACCACCTCAACCTCGCGCACGGCCTGGCCGGTCGGGTGGTCCGGGAGCTGGCCCCGTCCGCCGAGCTGTCGGTGACGCTGAACCTGCACGTCGTCCGGGGCGCGTCCGACTCGGCCGCCGACCAGGACGCGGTCCGGCGGATCGACGCGTTGGCGAACCGGGCGTTCCTCGGCCCGATGCTGGACGGCAAGTACCCGGCCGACCTGCTGGCCGACACCGCCTCGGTCACCGACTGGTCGTTCGTCCGCGAGGGTGACGAGAAGCTGATCGCGGTGCCGCTGGACGTGCTCGGGGTCAACTACTACTCCAGCACCCTGGTCCGGGCGTGGGACGGAGTGTCGGCGCGCTCCGACGCCGACGGGCACGGCGCGTCGACCTCGACGCCGTGGGTGGCTGCGGAGAACGTCGACTTCCTGCCGCAGCCCGGCCCGTACACGGCGATGGGTTGGAACATCGACCCGCCGGCGCTGACCGAGCTGCTGCTGCGCCTCCAGCGTGAGTACCCCAGCCAGCCCATGATGATCACCGAGAACGGCGCGGCGTTCGACGATGTGGTGTCGGCCGACGGCCGGATCCACGACGACCGGCGGATCGACTACCTGCGTCGGCACATCGGCGCGATGGCCGACGCCCGCGCGCAGGGCGCTGATGTGCGCGGCTACTTCGTCTGGTCGTTGCTGGACAACTTCGAGTGGGGCTACGGCTACGACCGTCGCTTCGGCATCATCAGGGTCGACTACGACACCCAGGTACGCACCTGGAAGGACAGCGCCCACTGGTATCAGCGCCTCGCCGCCACTGGTGAGCTGGACCAGGCCCAGGAGTAAGACGCACCGCCGGGCAGCCCCGTCACCAGGGCTGTCCGGCGCACTTCCATCCTCCCGCGATCTTGCACTTACGGCCCCGACATTCAGGGCATACCACGCGTATCGGCGACAGAAACCGCAAGATCGCGCGGCCCGCCCCCTAGACCCCGACGCGCTGCGGCGGGACGGTGAGCCCGTACAACTCCATCAGCTCCGGAGTGTCGATCCGGCTGCCGTCGGCCACCGAGTCGCACGCGATGTCGACGATCTGGTCCTTGTGCGCCAACAGGTACGGCCGGGCGCCCACGTCGGCGCTGGCCAGCGTGGCGATGCCGGGCCAGTGCCGGCGGCCGAACAACATCGGGTAGCCGCGCAACCCGTCGTAGGTGGCGCAGACCAGCACGTCCGGGTACGGCAGCGCGGTCACCCGGCTGACCGCCTTGGCGGTCAGGCCCGGCATGTCGACCGGGACCACCACCACCGCCTCGATCCCCTCGTCGTCCATGGCGGCCAGGCCGGCCCGGATCGACGAGCCGACTCCGGTGCCCCACGCCTTGTTGATCACAACGGTCGCCTTGCCCAGGTCGGCGGCTTCCTGGACCTGCTCGGCGGCAGCGCCCAGGACGACCACGATCTGCTCGCAGCCCGCCTCGGTCATCGTGTCGATCATCTGATTCACCAGGGGCTTGTCACCCTGGTGCAGCAGCGCCTCGGGACCACCGATCCGTCGTCCCCCGCCTGCGGCGATGATCATTCCTGCGATCCGGTTCAGCTGCGCCCCCTCCAGCACGGGACGGACCGTTACCGATCGTCCCCTCCTACGGACACTGCAACGAGGACGGCCAGCCGGGGGTGGCGGGGCGAAAAGGAGAAATAGCACAACCGTTACACGACCGGCATCCGTCGACACGGACACTCCGCCGGTCAGGCCGCGTCGGCGTAGCAGTCGACGATGGACAGGTCCAGTGGGAACCGGACCGGCGTCGCACCGAAGAGCAACGCGGAGGCGCGCTCCCCGGACCGGTTGACAGCCTCGGCGACCGCGTCGGCCTGACCGGCCGGCACGTGCACGACCACCTCGTCGTGCTGGAAGAAGACCAGCTCGGCGTCGGTGCCGGACAGCTCCGTCCGCAACGTGGCCAGCAACGTGGAGGCCCACTCCGCCGCCGTGGCCTGGATGACGAAGTTACGGGTGAAGCGCCCCCGGGACCGGGCGGCCCGCGCCCGCGGACTGTGCGGATCACCCGCCCCCTCCGGATCGGCGGGCTCATCGTCGAGATCACCGAACCCGGCCGAACCGGGCGGACACGTCCGCCCCAGCCACGACCGCACCAGCCCACCCGTCTCACCGGTACGCGCCGCCGCCTCGACGTAACCGAACGCCGTCGGGTAGCTGCGCTTCAGCACCGCCAACGCGGGCACCGCGGCCCCGCCGGTCTGCCCGTACATCGCGCCGAGCAGTGCCACCTTGGCCTTGGCCCGGTCACCGCCGAACGAGTCGCGGGCCAGGGCCGCGTAGAGGTCGCCGGCACCGCCCGCCGCCGCCAACCGCGCGTCGCCGGAGACCGCGGCCAGCACCCGTGGCTCCAACTGCCCGGCGTCGGCGACCACCAACCGCCAGCCCGGATCGGCCACCACCGCCCGCCGGATCACCTTGGGGATCTGCAACGCGCCACCACCCCGGGTGGCCCACCGGCCCGAGACGACACCAGCCGGCACGTACTCCGGTTGGAACCGGCCACCCCGCGCCCACTGATCGAGCCAGGACCAGCCGTGCGCCGTCCAGATCCGGTAGAGCTCCTTGTATTCCAGCACCAGCGGCACCGCCGGATGGTCCACCCCGCGCAGCACCCACGCCCGGGTGTTTGGCAGCTCCACCCCGACCCGGGCGAACGCCTTCAGCAGCTCCGTCGGGGAGTCGGTGTGCAGGCCGCGTACGCCGAGCGCGTCGGCGATCCGGGCGGCCAACTCGGCGAGTCGGCGTGGCGGACCACCGACCGGGGACGCCTCGCCGAGCAGCTCGTGCAGGATCTCGTTGTGCACGTCGGCACGCCAGGGCAGCCCGGCGACGCCCATCTCCGCCGCGATCAGCGCGCCGGCCGACTCCGCGGCCACCAGCAACCGGAACCGGCCGGGGTGCTCGGTCGCGGCGACGCGGGTGAGCTGGTCGGCGTACACCTGGGTCAGTGCCTCGATGCCCGGGCCCGGCGGACCGGGCACCGTGTCGAAGAGCGCGCCCTGCCCGTGCCCGGGCGGTGCGGCGGCGCGCGCCGGCGGGTCGGGCGGCACCGCCGCGCCGGTCAGCCGGGCCCAGGCTGCGGCCAGCGAGCGGGGCTCACCCCAGCGGCCCACGTGCCCGAGCAGCAACGCCTCGGTCAACTCCACGTCGTGACACCGATCGACCCGGACGCCGGCGCGCAGCAGCGTCGGGTAGAGCGCCGTGGCGGTCGCCCAGACCCAGCGCGGGTGCTCGGCGGCCTCCCGGGCGGCGACCGCGGCGACCAGATCGGTGACCACCTCGGGCGGGCCGGTCGGCCGGCCGGTGGCGTCCAGCGGGCACAGCACTCCCCCACCCCGCTCGTCGGACACCACCGCCACCAGCACGAACGTGATTCTGCCTCCCCCGTCCGACAGAAACGGAGGCGCACCTCACCAAGATCGGGTCGGTGGGGTGTCACTGCCGGTCGGTAGCGTGATCGGGTGCCTCCCCAGATCCCGCATCCCGATCCTGGCACCCCCGACGCCCGCGGTCCGATGCGCTACCTGTGGTGGCTCGTCCGCCGCCAACCCTGGCGGGTGCTACGCGGCAGCCTGATCGGCACGGCCTGGATGATCGGGCTCTCGGCCCGGCCCTACCTGATCGCCCGCGCCGTCGACGACGGGCTGCGCGAACGCGACACCCGGGCCTTGGCGCTCTGGGTCACGGCGATCGTCGTCGCTGGCGTGGCCCTGTCGTACCTGGGCATCATGCGGCACCGCACGATGACCTTCATCCGGGAGGACGCCAAGGCCCGCTCGGCGGAGGTCCTGCTGCGCCACCTGTCCCGCATCGGCGCGGTGCTGCCCCGCCGCGTCGGGGCGGGCGAGGTGTCCACCATCGGCGGCTCCGACATCGACTGGACGGCGCAGACGCTGACGCTGACCGGACCGGGCGTCGGCGCTGTCGTCGCGTACGGGGTGATCGCCGTGGTGCTCTGGTCGATCTCCCCGATGCTCGCGCTCTGCGTGCTGGTGGGGGTGCCGGTCGTCGGTCTGATCGTGGGGCCGCTGCTGCGCCGCCTGGAGCAGGTCGAGTCGGTCTACCGCCGGCAACAGGGCGCGCTCACCGCCCGATCCGGCGACATCGTGGCCGGGCTGCGGGTGCTCGCCGGGGTGGGCGGCCGGGACCTGTTCGCCCGACGGTACGCGGCCCGGTCCCAGGAGCTACGCGCCGAGGGCTACCGGGTCGGCGCTGTCAACAGCTGGATCGACGCGGCGACGGTCGCCATCCCCGGGTTGTTCCTGGCGGCGGTGGTGTGGCTGACGGCCCGGATGGCGGTGACCGGTGACGTCACGATCGGCGAGTTGGTCGCCGTCTACGGCTACGTGGCGACCCTGATCGTGCCGGTCTGGTTTCTGCTGGAGGGCAGTCACCAGCTCATCCGCGGTCGGGTCGCCGCCCGACGGATCGCCGACCTGCTCAACGTGACACCGGACGACGTCGGTGGCCCGGGCCGCCGGTGGCCGGGCGCCGTGCCCGAGGCACGCCAGCCCGACGACCGGGCCGGGCCGGACCGCCCGGCCGACCTGCACGACCCGGTTACCGGCCTGACCGTGCGCGCCGGCCAACTGACCGGGGTGGCGGCAGATGATCCGGCGGCGGCCGTCGCACTGGCCGACCGGCTCGGCCGGTACGTCGCCAGTGACGTCACCTGGGGGGCCGTGCCGCTGCGCGAGGTCGCCCTGGACGAGGTCCGCGCGCGGATCCTCGTCGCCGACCACGACTCCTACCTCTTCGCCGGCACGCTGCGCGACATCCTGTGCGCCGGGGCCGACGGCGACGACGAACGGATCGGCGCGGCAGTGCGGACCGCCTCGGCGCAGGACGTCGTCGACGCCCTGCCCGCCGGGCTGGACACTCCGATCGACGCCCGAGCCCGGACGCTCTCCGGCGGTCAACGTCAACGGGTGCGCCTGGCCCGGGCGTTGAGCATCGAACCGGAGGTGCTGATCCTCGTCGACCCGACGTCGGCGGTGGACGCGCACACCGAGGCGCGGATCGCCGAGCGGCTGCAGGCCGCGCGGGCCGGGCTGACCACAGTGGTGATCGCCACGTCGCCGCTGCTGCTCGGCCGGGCCGACCTGGTCGCGCTGCTGAGCGCCGGCCGGATCACCGCCACCGGCAGCCACGCCGACCTGCTCGACGACGACCCGGCCTACCGGCACCTGGTGGCCCGCGGCAGCGAGGAGGCGTACCGGTGAGCCGGCTGCCCGTCGCCGACCGCGGCACCGTACGCCGGGCCCTGCGGGACATGATCAGCCGGCACCGGCGCGCCGTCTGGGTCGTGCTGGCGCTGCACAGCGCCGCCGCGGTCGCCGGGCTCGCCCCGCCGTGGCTGCTGGGCACCATCGTCGACCGGGTCACCGCGGGCGCGGACGTGGCCACCGTGGACCGACTGGCACTGGCCATCGCCGGCTGCGTCCTGGTCAGCGCCCTGCTCTCCCGGTACGCCCAGTACGCCGGCCACCGCTTCGGCGAACGGGCCGTCGCCGAGCTGCGCGAGGATTTCGTCTCCCGGACTCTCGGGCTGCCCGTCTCGGTCGTCGAGCGTGCCGGCTCCGGGGACCTGGCCACCCGCAGCTCGGTCGACGTGTCGACGGTCGGCACCACAGTCCGGGACGTGGTGCCCACCATCGTCATCGCCACGGTGCAGTTGACGTTGCTGTTCGGGGCCATCTTCCTGCTGCACCCGCTGCTCGGGTTGGCCGCGCTGGCCGGGCTCCCGTCGATCGTGGGGGTGACCCGCTGGTACCTGCGCCGGGCCAGCTCCGCGTACCTCACCGAGGGCGCGGCGGCGGCCGAGCTGACCGAGACGCTGACCACCACCGCCGAGGGCGCGCGCACCGTGGAGGCGCTGCGGCTGGCCGACGACCGGATCCGGCACGGCACCACCCGCGTCACTGCCGTGTGGCGGGCCCGTAGGGCGACCCTCGCGCTGCGTACCGTGTTCTTCTCGGTCGTCGAGGCCAGCTATCCGCTGCCGGTCGCCATGGTCCTGCTCGTCGGGGGCTACCTGCTCTCCCGGGACATGGTGTCGCTGGGCGCGGTGGTCGCCGGCGCGCTCTACCTGCAACAGGCGATCGACCCGTTGGACCGGCTGTTGCAGTGGACCGAGCAGGCGCAACGCGGGTTCGCGTCGTACGCGCGGCTGCTCGGCGTGGGCCTGGTTCCGCCCGAAGCAGCCGGCACGACCGCCTCGTCACGGGGCGAGCGGCTCGTCGTTCGAGGCGCCCGGTTCTCCTACTCCGACGGGACGGACGTGCTGCACGGCATCGACCTGGAGGTGCAGCCCGGTGAGCGGCTGGCCGTCGTCGGCCCGTCCGGCGCGGGCAAGTCCACACTGGCCCGGCTGCTGGCCGGGATCGACGCGCCGCGTCAGGGCGTCGTCAGCATCGGCGGCTGCCCGGTCACCGACCTCGACCCGGCCGAGCGTCGCCGCCGGATCGCCCTGGTCACCCAGGAGCACCACGTCTTCATCGGCTCGGTACGCGACAACCTCTCCTTCGCCGCGCCCGACGCCTCCGACGAGCAGATGCGCGCCGCGCTGCTCACGGTGGGCGCCGACTGGTTTGCCGGGCTACCCGACGACCTGGACACCCAGCTCGGCGACGGGGCCCGTCAACTCGGTGCGGCCGAGGCCCAACAGCTCGCGCTGGCCCGGTTGGTGCTCGCCGACCCGCACACGCTGATCCTGGACGAGGCGACCGCCGCGCTCGATCCGTCCACCGCCCGCCGCACCGAACGCGCGCTGGCCGCCGTGCTGGTCGGGCGGACCGTCATCGCGATCGCGCACCGGCTCAACACCGCGCACGACGCCGACCGGGTGGCCGTGCTCGCCGACGGTCGGATCACCGAGATCGGCAGCCACGACGAGCTGGTCGCGGCCGGCGGAGCGTACGCGGCCCTGTGGCGCTCCTGGCACACCCGCGTCGACGAGCGCTGAGGCGTCCTACTTCACCGCGCCGGAGGTGAGGCCGGCCTGGATCTGACGCTGGAACACCGCATACACGATGATCATCGGGAGGATGGCGATGGTCAGCGCGGCGAACAACCCGGACCAGTCCGCCTCGTAACCGGCGTTGACGGAGATGTCGGCGATGCCCTGGGTGAGCACCCACTTGTCCTTGGCGTTGGAGAGCAACACCAACGGGAGCTGGTACTGCGCCCACTGACCGATGATGTTGAAGATCGCGACGCTGATCAGACCCGGCTTCGCCATCGGCATCATCACCTGGAAGAACAACCGGCTGTGCCCGCAGCCGTCGATCATCCCCGCCTCGGCCACCGACGACGGCAGCGTCTTGAAGAACGCGGCCAGGAAGAACACAGTGAACGGCAACGAGTACGCGGTGTAGACCAGCACCACGCCGGTGTGGGTGTCCAACAGACCGAGGTTCTTCACCACGAAGAAGAGCGGCACCAGCGCCAGGAAGACCGGGAAGGCCAACCCCGAGACGAAGAGGAAGTAGACCGCCCGGTTCCCCCAGAACTTGTAGCGGGCCAGCACGTACGCGGCCATCGAACCGAGCAGCATGGTGAGGAACGTGCTGCACGACACCACGATCACACTGTTGAGGAAGTACCGCCCGACGTGCGCCTTGGTCCAGGCCCGCCCGAAGTTCTCCCAGCGCAGCTCGGCCGGCAGCGTCCACGGGCTACTGAAGATCTCGCTGGTGTTCTTGAACGCGGCGAGGAAGGTCCAGAGGATCGGCACGATCACGATCACCGCCCACACGGCGAGCGCGACGTGCCCCAGGCTGGCGAAGAACCGTACCTCCGAGCGGGGGCCCTTGTGCCCCGACCCGGTGGGGGCGGACGGGTCACCGGTCTTCGGCGGCAGCGCCGCCGGCGTCGGCGGCAGCGTCGACTGCGGATTCATCAGTACTCCACGCTTTCCCGCTTGGTGAGCCGCAGCGTCAGCGCCGCGAACGTGAGGGTGAGGAAGAACAGCGCCACGCCCATCGCCGAGGCGTAGCCGTACTTCGAGTAGACGAACGCGTTGCGGTAGATCTCCATGGCGAGAACCGTGGTGGCGCCGTCCGGGCCGCCACCGTCCACCGAGAGCACCGCGACGATGGCGAACGCGTCGAACGCCGCGATCCCGAGGTACACCCAGGCCACCTGGAGGGTGTCCCACAGCAGCGGCAGGGTGACCCGGAAGAACAAGGTCACCTTCGTCGCACCGTCCATCTCGGCGGCCTCGTAGATCTCACCGGGGATGGAGGCCATCCCGGCCGAGAAGAGCACCACGTAGAAGCCGACCGCCTGCCACACCAGCACCGCGATGATCGACCAGAGGGCCAGGTTCGGCTTGACGAGGAAGAGGACCGGCTCGATGCCGAACTTCATCAACACGCCGTTGATCAGGCCGGACTCGTTCGGCCGGTACACCATCTGGAACAACACGGCGATGATGGCCACCGCCAGGACCTGGGGGAAGAAGAACACCACCCGGTAGAACTTCGCCCCCCAGACCCCCTGGCGTTGCCCGCCGCTGCTCTTGCCGCCCACGTTGAGCAGGAAGGCGAAGAACAGGGCGATGGCAATGGTGATCAGCGGCAGGGCAAGCAGCAGTACGCCGTGGTGCTGGACCGCTTTCCAGAAGGCCCCGTCGTCGAGCAACCTCCGGTAGTTGTCGAAGCCCACCCACTGCGGGGCCGACAGCCCCCGCCAGTTGGTCATCGAGATCTGGAACGCCTGCGCGTACGGCCAGATCACGAATGTCACGTACAGCGCGACCGGGGCGAACAGGAACCCGATCACGAATGGATACTTGCCGTGCCGCATGACCCTAGCTCCGATCGATCAGCGCTTGAACTTGGTGACGGAGCTGTCCTTCTTGATGGCGTCGGCGCGCTTCTGGATCCGCTCCACGAAGGCGTCGGCGTTGATCCGGCCGAACATCAGCTCGTTGGTGGCGGTACGCGCCTCCGTGTCGAGCTCCTTGTACCAACCGTCGAAGTACAGGTTGAACACGTCCTGACCGGCTGCCTTGAGCGCGGCCTGGGAGCTGGCCACACCGGGCGGGAAGGCGAAGCCCTCCGAGCCGGCGGTGACCACGGTCGGGGCCTTGACCACCTCGGTGAAGCCCTTCGCCCCCTCCTTCGACAGCATCTGGCGCATGTACTCCAGCCCGCCCTTGGGGTTCTTGCTCTTCGCCGAGACAAAGTAGCCCTCACCGGCGGTGGCACGCAGCGCGGTGGCCGGCAGCTTGTCCGAGGCGGACAGGCTCGGCACCGGCATGAGCTGGTAGTCGAAGCCGGCCGGCGTGTCCTTCTTCTGCTCGCCCTCCAGCCAGTCACCGCTGGGGTACATGGCCACCTTGTACTGGTTCTGCCGCAGCTGCACGTCGGTGTGCTTGAGCCCCTCGAAGCTCTTGTCGCTGAACTTCGCGCCGACCTCGGCCCACGCCGCGGCAGCCTGCTTGACGGCGTCCTGCTTCCAGGCACCGTCCTCCAGGTTGTCGATGTTCTTCAGCACGTCGGTGCCGCCGATCTTGGCGGCGTGGGTGAGGATCACGTTCCACTGGTAGTACGCGGCGTTCGCCCCGGCGTAGCCGTACGGGGTGATGCCCTTGGCCTTGATGTTCGTGAGCAGGGCCAGGAACTCGTCCCAGTTCTTCGCCGGCGCCCAGCCGTTGTCCTTGAACAGCTTGCCCGAGTACCAGATGCCGAAGACGGTGGAGACGTAGTACAGGACGAACGGCTTGCCGTTGAACGAACCGGCCTCGATGGTGCCCGGCACCACCGTGTCGCGGACCTTCTTGCTCGGGTCGTCGACGGACGGCGCGTCCCACAGCTCGGTGAGGTCCTGGAGCTGACCGTCGGCCACGAGCGCCCCGAAGTCCATCAGCTTCTCGCCCGAGTTGTTCACGAACTCCGGCGGGTTACCGGAGGCGAACCGCGGCTGGAGCACAGTGGAGACGGCCTGGGTGGCCTGGTGCTTGACCTCGGCCTTGGGGAACGCCTTCTTGTACAGCGGCTCGTGCACGTCGGTGGCGTACTTCTCGCCGTAGCCACCGTTGAAGATGACCACCTCGATCGCGGCGTCCTCCTTGACGCCCAGCGGGTTCTTCTCGCTCTTGGTGCCGCCGGCGACCTGCTCGTTGTCACCGTCGCTGCCGCTGGTGGCGCAGGCGCCGAGCAGGCCGATGGCCGGAGTGGCGAGCATGCCCACGGCGGCGGCGCGACGCAGCACCGTGCGACGGTCGAGTGCGGCCGGGTGTTCGGGGGTAATCGACATCGTCGTCTCTCCTTGTGAAATTCGGGTCATGCGGTACGCCGGAGACGTCCGGCGTACCGCGACTCGAGGGCGAGGTTGTGCTCGTCCCCGCCGGGGACGTTGGCGGAGAGGTAGATAGGGGGTACCTCCCCGGCCTGGTGGAACCGTCGTACCACCTCCGCGGTCAGCAACTGCGCCAGCAGCGCCGTGGTGACCGAGGAGACCGCACAGACCGCGCCGCCGCCCTCGAGCGGCAGCAGTGCATCGCCGTACGGCGCGCCGTTGTCCAGCACGACGTCGGCGAGGTCGGCGAGCCGGTGCCCGGACGGGTGCCGTGGGGCGACCCGCGCGGTGTGCTCGACCGAGGTGACCGCGATCAACGGGTGACCGCGCTCGGTGACCAGCGCCGCCAGCTCGACCACCGAGCCGTTGATGCCGGATTGGGACGCCACGACGAACACGTCGCGCGGCTGGGGTGCCGCGAGCGCGTAGATCTGGTGGGCGATGGAGGGATCACGTTCCAGCTTGGGATCGGCGAGCACGTCACGCGGGGCGTCACCGTGCATCACCAGGTCCCGGACCGAGAGCCTGTTGGTGGGGACCAACCCGCCGGCCCGGGCGACCAACTCGGCGGCGAACGCCTCCGAGTGCCCGGCGCCGAACGCCTGGAGCACGCCGCCGTCGCGCAGGCTGTCGGCGATCAGGTCGGCGGCCCGGGTGATCCCGTCGGCCTCCGAGTCGAGCAGCCGGTCGAGCACCGGGCGGACGGCGTCCGCGTACCCCTGGGCGCTGATCATGAGAGGGCTCCCTTCGCCGCCTTGTGCCCGTCGACTGCCTGCGCTGTCCGCCGGAAGGCCGCGTGCGCGCGGTCGTGCGTGCGCTGGGCGACGGCGATGTAGAGCAGGTCGAGCACCACCAGTTGGGGGTGCCGGGCGGAGAGCGCGTCCGGTCGGAAGGTGGTCGCCTGGCTGGCCGTGAGCAGCACGATGTCGGCCAGCTCGGCCAACGGGGAGCGGGGGAAGCCGGTGAGCGCGAGCGTGGTGGCGCCCCGGCTGCCCGCCTCGGCGAGCATCTCGATCGTCTCCCGGGTCTGCCCGGTGTGCGAGATGCCGAGCGCCACGTCCCCCGATCGCAGCAACGCGGCGCTGGCCAGCCCCTCGTGCACGTCGTTCCACGCCCACGCGGCCACACCGATGCGGTGCAGGCTGAACTGCATCTCCTCACCGACCAGGGCGCTGCCACTGGCACCGAAGATGTTCACCCTGCTGGCGCCGGCGATCGCCACAGCGGCCCGTTCCACCTCGGTGAGGTCGAGCAGTGTGGCGGTGTCGTGCATGGCCCGGGTGTCGGCGGCCATGATCTGGTCGAGCACCCGGGCGAGCGGGTCGCTCGGCTGGATCTCCCGTCCGATGTCGACCGTCCAACCGGCCGAGCGGGCCCGGCCGGTCTCGGAGGCGATGCCCAGTCGCAGGTCGGCGTATCCCTCGAAGCCCATCGCCCGGCAGAAGCGGGTGATGGTCGCCGGTGAGGTGCCACTGCGCTCGGCCAGCTCGACGATTGTCGAGCGGGCGGCGGCCTCCGGGTCGCTGAGCACGTGCTCGGCGACCCGACGCAGGGCGCCGGTCAACTCGCCGAGCCCGTTGCGTACCCGGGCCAACACCCCGTCGGAGGCCGAGGTCCGCCGGTCGATCACGTTGGCGTCGACCACCGCGGTCCCCGCGGCGGTGTCCACCTCGTGATCAACCATGAGACGCCTCAGCTTTCCGAAAAGACTGTTAACTGTTAGTGGTAAAAGTTCTTACTGAACGACCCCCTGTGTCAAGACTGTGGGCGAAGTTTTCAAACTGTTACCTGGTGCACAGCCCGCCAGTCCCGCCACAACTTGCCCCGCACGACCCCGCCGACCAGCATGAACAAGCCAGATCGCCGTTCCGCGCAAGGAGACTCGTGCCGATGTCCGACACCGTCGTGGTGGGTCTCGATATCGGCGGTACGTCCACCCGGGCGACCGTCCTCACCCTCACCGGGCAACGCCTCGGCACCGGCCGCGCCGGCGGCGGCAACCCCACCAGTCACGGCGCCGAACGCGCCGCCGCCGAACTGCTGACCGCGCTCCGCGGCGCACTCGCCGACGTCGACCCGACCCGGGCGGCCGCCGGCACCATCGGGCTCGCCGGAGCCGGCCGGCTGCTCGCCGACCCCGCCGGGCGGGACGCCTTCGACCAGGCCTGGCACGACGCCGGCCTGCGCTGCCCGTACGAGGTGCACGGCGACGCCCTGGTCGCGTACGCCTCAGGCACCGCCGCCGCAGACGGAACCATCCTCATCGCCGGCACCGGGGCGATCACCGCCCAGGTCCACGAGCTGCGACTCGACCGGATCGCCGACGGCCACGGCTGGCTGCTCGGCGACGCCGGCTCCGGCTTCTGGCTCGGCCGGGAAGCCGTACGTCGACTGCTCGCCGACCTCGACGCCGGCAATGGGCTCGGCGCGCTGACCACGACAGTGCTCACCGAGATTCTGGGCAGCGCCGACATCGCCGCCCGCCCCCGGGACACCGTCGACGCCACCATCCAGACTGTGACTCGTCGGCCCCCCGTCGAACTGGCCCGGCTCGCGCCGCTGGTCGTCGACGCCGCCACCCACGGCGACCCGGTCGCCGCCGCGCTGATCAGCGAAGCCGCCACACACCTCACCGAGAGCGTGAGCCGGATCCGCCCCGCCGGGGCCGTGACACCGATCGTGCTCGGCGGTGGCCTGCTCACCGCCGACACCCCGCTGGCCGCCGCCGTCCGGGCCGAGATCGCGCGACACTGGCCGGACGCGCCACTGCGTACCGCCGGAGACGGGGCCGCCGCCGCAGCCTGGCTGGCCGCCCGCGGCCTACCCGAGGTGACCGACCCGGCCGCCCTGCACGCCCGCCTCTTCCCCACCCCCTGACACCCCCGGCGCAGCGCGCCCACAGCACCCCCGCCCCACGCGCCGCGCCACCCCGCCCCACGCGCCGCGCCACCCCGCCCTGCACGCCGCACGCCGCGCGCCGCACGCCGCACGCCGCGCGCCGCACGCCGCACGCCGCGCATGATCGCGCCCGATCCAGGTTGTAGTGCCCTCCGGTCGCGACGAGGGGACTCTTTCCAGGTTCCAGCGCGATCACCGACGCGCGGCACCCGAGACGAGCGCGCTCACCGACGCGCGGCACCGAGACGAGCGCGCTCACCGACGCGCGGCACCCGAGACGAGCGCGCTCACGGCGGCAGGCGGCCGCGTATCCGCGTGGCCTACCCCGGCCCTGAGCGGCTGGGCGGCTGGGCAGCGCTCGCCGAAGCCGTGGCCGCGGTCGAGGACTGCCGATTCCGGGAGATGCGTTCTCGGCACCCGTCCTCCAGTGGTGGCATTGCACCAGAGCCCGTACCGCCAGGGAATCAGGAGATATGCTTGCTTGTTCAAGCAACTAACGAGTTTCAGGAGAGGTTCAGAACCGGAGGTACTGACATGAATCGTCTCGAAGGGCGCGCCGCACTGGTCACCGGGTCAACGAGCGGAATTGGGCGCGGCGTGGCGGAGGCGATGGCCCGCGAGGGCGCCATCGTCGTCGTGACCGGACTCGGCGCGGAGCAGGGCGCTCAGGTCGTCGACGGAATCGTCGCGGAGGGAGGCATCGCCCACTTCATCGAGGCGGACCTCTCTGCGGGCGGCGTCGAGATCCGCCGCCTCGCACACGAGGCGACGACCCTGGCGGGTCGGCCGATCGACATCCTGGTCAACAACGCGGCCTTTCTCGTGCCGCCCCACCCCATGACGGAGTCGACCGAGGAACAGATCGACAAGGTGCTCGAGGTCAACGTCAAGGCCCCGTTCCTTCTGACGGCGGCCCTGGTGCCCGGCATGGTGGAGCGCGGTGGCGGCTCCGTGATCAACATCGGCTCGATCGGCGGCGTGGACGGGATCAAGTTCACTTCGCTGTACGGCGCCAGCAAGGCGGGCCTGCACTCGCTGACGAGGTCGTGGGCCGCGGAGTTGGCCGCCGACGGTGTGCGGGTGAACACCGTCGCCCCCGGGCCGACCATCACGGAGGGGAACGAAGACCTCCGCCCCCTTCTGGAGAAGCTCGCCGAGAGCAACCCGGACAGGCGTACGGGCAACGTGCAGGACACCGCCGCTGCCGTGATCTTCCTTGCCAGTGAGGACGCCTCACACATCCACGGTGTACTCCTCCCGGTGGATGGCGGGGCTCTCGCGATCTGAGGACCGGCCGGCTCGGCGCGTCGGCGCGCCGAGCCGGTGTCGACCGGATCTCCAGGGCCCGACGCACGTCGGGCAGCGCGCACGTCGAGCGATCCCGACTGATCAGGATCGGTCAGACCCGAGCTGCCTGGAGGTCGCCACAGTCGCCCGGAGTACGCGGGGTAGCCGCCCCGATGGCCGGGAGGCACTGACGGACGCTACTTGAGCTGCCCTGCGGTGAGGCCCGCCTGCACCTGCCGTTGGAAGGCCACATAGACGGCGAGCACAGGGAGCACCGCGATGCTCAGCCCGGCGAACAGTCGAGCGTAGTCGCCGGCGTACCCCTGGCTGACCGACAGCGCGAACAGCCCCTGCGCCAGCATCCACTTGGACTCGTCGCCCTGCAAGAGCACCTGCGGCAACAGGAACTGGTTCCAGTGGCTGAGGAAGTTGAAGATCGCCACACTGATCATTCCCGGACGGGCCATGGGCAGCATCACCCGGAAGAAGAGCCGGAAGTGACCGCAGCCGTCGACAAGCGCGGCTTCCGCCACCGAGGTCGGAAGGGTCCGGAAGAAGGCGGTCAGGAAAAACACGGTGAACGGCAGCGAGTAGGCCGCGTACACGAGGATCAGCCCGAGCCAGGTGTTGAAGAGACCGGCGTTGCGGACCACGAAGAAGAGCGGCACCAGGGCGAGGAACACCGGGAACATCAGGCCGCCGACGAACAGGTAGTAGACGACCTGGCGGCCGCGGAACTCGTAGCGGGCGAAGACGTACGCGGCAGTGGCACCCATCAGCATGGTGAGGCTGACCGAGCCGGTCACCACCACCAGGCTGTTGAGGAAGTACCTACCGATGTGCGCGCCGGTCCAGGCCCGCGCCCAGTTGTCCAGGTGCAGCGCGCCGGGGAGCCCCCAGGGGTCGGCGAGGATCTCACCGTTGGTCTTGAACGAGCTGATGAACATCCACAGCAGTGGCAGCACGGTGAGCAGGCCCCAGAGCAGCAGGAAGCCGTGCGAGAGGGCGTTGGCCACGCCGAGTTCCCGACGTACTGGGCGGTCCCCGCTGGTGACCGGGGTGGGGGCGGTCGCTGTGGGCTGATCCAGAGTGGTCACGAGTACTCGATCCGTTCGCGCCGGCCGATGCGCAGCGACAGCACCGCCACCGAGAGGGTCAGGAAGAACATCACCACGCCGATGGCCGAGGCGTAGCCGAACTTGGTCTCGCTGCCGAAGGCGGTGTCGTACATGCGTACGCCGATCACGTCGGTGGAGAAGTTCGGCCCGCCGTTGGTCATCAGCTGCACGAGGATGAACCCGTCCAGGGCGAAGATGGCCAGGTAGACCCAGGCGACCTGGACGGTGTCCCAGAGCAGCGGCAGGGTGACCCGGCGCAGTGTGGTGAACCGGGACGCGCCGTCGAGCAGGACGGCCTCGTAGATCTCCTTCGGCACTGCCGACATCGCCGCGCCGAACAGCACCACGTAGAAGCCGACGTTGCTCCAGACCATCACCGCGAGCACGCACCAGAAGGCGGTCGCCGGGTCGCCGAGCCAGGTCGGGGCGGGCAGGCCGAGGCCGTGCAGAGCGGTGGTGAGCAGCCCCTTGTTGGGGTGGTACACCTCCTTCCACAGCAACGCGATGATCACCACGGAGAGCACCTGCGGGAAGAAGTAGACGGTGCGGTAGAGCGCGCCGCCGCGTACGCCGGTGACGCCGGCACTGCCCTTGCGCCCACCCATGGCGAGCATGGTGGCGAAGAAGAGCCCGAGCACGATGGTCAGCACCGGCACCAGTCCCAGCAGGATCGCGTTGTTCTTCAACGCGTTCCACACGTAGTCGTCGTGCCAGAGGGTCTTGAAGTTGGCCAGTCCGACCGGGTTGGCGTCGGCCGAGTAGCCGAGCCAGTCGGTGGTGGAGATCTGGAACGCCTGGAAGTACGGCGAGACGACGAAGAACACGTACAGCAGCACCGGTGGCACCAGGAACGTGACGATCAGCGGCCACTTGCCATGTTTCACGGGAGGGACCTCTCCGAGGGGGGACGGCCGGTGGGGGTGGATCTCTCCCCCACCGGCCGGGCGGTCAGGCCGCTCGCTTGTACTTCTTGATCGAGCTGTCCTGGGCGATCGAGTCGGCGCCCTTCTGGCACTGTTCGAGGAACTCGGCGGGGCCGATCCGGCCGCTGAAGAACTCGCCGCACGCGGCGTCGACGAGGTTGCGCTCCAACTTGCGGTAGTAGTTGTTGTAGACCCAGTTGAAGCCGTTGGTGCCGGACGCGTCGAGGGCCTTGACCACTGTGTTCAGCCCGTACGGCAGCTCGACTCCCTCGCTGGCGCCGGCGACGACGGTGAGGCTGGCGACCTTCCTGGTGAAGTCCTGGGCGCCCTTCTTGGACAGCATGGTCCGGAAGTACTCCAGACCGCCGGCGACGTTGCGGGCCTTGGCCGGCACCAGGAACGGTTCCCCGGCGGTGCCGCGGATCGCCTCGAACGGCAGCTTGTCGCCGCTGCCCAGGCTCGGCGTCGGCGCGATGGTCATGTTGAATCCGGCCGGGGTGACGTCCTTCTGCTCGCTCTCCAGCCAGGAGCCGCAGGAGATGAATGCGGCCTTGCCCTGGCACCAGGCGGTCTGCGACTGCTTGTGGTCCAGGCCGGGCGAGCCTTCCAGGATGTACTTGTCCTTGACGATCTGGTGCCAGGCGTCGGCCGCGGCCTTCATCGAGTCGGACTTCCAGGCGTTCGGCTCCAGGTTGTCGAGCGCGAGGGCCACCGACGGGCCGCCGAACTTGATCGCGGTGGAGATCAGCGGCCAGCTCATGTAGCGGGGGTGCAGGCCGGCGTACGTCCAGGGGGCGATGCCGGCGGCCTTGATCTGCTTGCAGAGCGCGATGTGTTCCTCCCAGGTCTTCGCGTACTCCCACTTGCGTTCGGTGAACAGCTTGTTGGAGTACCAGATGCCGTAGGCGGTGTAGGTGTAGTTGAGCACCAGGAACTTGCCGTCGTAGGAGCCGATCTCGACAGCACCGGGCAGCAGGGTGTCCTTGACGGTCTTGCCGGGCGCGTCGAGGCTCGGGGCGGCGAGCAGCTCACCGAGGTCGGCGAGGGCGTTCTGGCTGACCAGGCCGTTGAAGTCGATCTGGCCGGTGCCGGAGTTGTTGACCACGTCCGGGGGGGAGCCGTCGACGAAGCGCGGCTGGAGGGTCTTGCTGATCTCCTGGGTGGAGGAGTGCTTGATCTTCGCCTTCGGGTACTTCTCGGTGTACATGGCCTCGTGGGCCTTGGCGTACTCCTCTCCGAACCCACCGCCGAAGATCACCACTTCGAGGGGGGCGTCCTCCTTCACGCCGAGCGGGTTCTGCGCGCTCTTGGTGCCCCGGTAGGTCTCCGCGTCGTTCTTGTCACCGCCACCGCCGGTGGCGCAGCCGGACAGCAGACCGGCGGCGGGGGTGGCCAGGAGGCCGGCGGCGGCGCTGCGCCGCAGGATGTCACGCCTGTTCATGGGTTCTCCTCGGGTCGGGTCGGGCGGATCGCCGGTCTGTGGGGGGAGGCGTCCGCCGCGCGAGGGGCGGTAGTTCTCTTCAGTTCATGCTCTGTTGCTGAAGAATTTCTACGACAGCCGGGCTCGGACTTCAAGTCCTGACTGTCGAACCGTTATCACCACCAGCCGCAGGGACCGACGCCGCCGGGCCGTCGCACCCCGAGAATCCGGGGGTACGCCGACGAAGGCCGGCCCACCTCGCGGCGGGCCGGCCTGGTGTTGTCGGCGGCGAGCGTCAGGTCTGGGTGGGGAACCCGAGGTTGACCCCGCCGTGGCGCGGATCCAACCAGCGGCTGGTGACGACCTTGCCCCGGGTGAAGAAGCGCACCCCGTCCTCGCCGTGCGCGTGCAGGTCACCGAAGAGTGACGACTTCCAGCCGCCGAACGAGTGGTACGCCATCGGCACCGGAATGGGCACGTTGATCCCGACCATGCCCACCTCCACCTCGTGCTGGTAGCGCCGGGCCGCCCCACCGTCGTTCGTGAAGATCGCCGTGCCGTTGCCGTACGGGCTGGCGTTGACCAGGTCCACCGCCTCGTCGTACGAGCCGACCCGGACCACGCTCAGCACCGGCCCGAAGATCTCGTCGGTGTAGATCGACATGTCCGGGGTCACCCTGTCGAACAGCGTCGGGCCGAGCCAGAAACCGTCCGGGTCGCCGTCCGGCGTCACGTCGCGCCCATCCACCACCGGCACCGCGCCGGCGGCGACACCCGCGTCCACGTAGGAGCGCACAGTCGCCGCGTGCGCGGCGGTCACCAACGGGCCCATGTCGCAGCCCCGTCGGCCGTCGCCGGTGCGCAGACCGGTCACCCGCGCGGCGATCCGCTCGACCAGCGCGTCCGCCACCGGCTCCACCGCCACCAGCACCGAGATGGCCATGCACCGCTCCCCCGCCGAGCCGAACCCGGCGTTGACCGCCGCGTCGGCGGCCAGGTCCAGATCGGCGTCCGGGAGCACCACCATGTGGTTCTTCGCCCCACCGAGCGCCTGCACCCGCTTGCCGGCTGCCGTTGCGCCTTGGTAGACGTACCGGGCGATCGGCGTGGAGCCGACGAACGACACCGCCCGCACCTCCGGGTGCTCCAGCAACGCGTCGACCGCCTCCTTGTCGCCGTTGACCACGTTGAGCACCCCGTCGGGCAGGCCCGCCTCGGCGAACCACTCGGCCAGCAGCAGCGCCGCGCTCGGGTCCTTCTCGCTCGGCTTGAGCACCACCGCGTTGCCGCAGGCCACCGCCACCGGCACGAACCACAGCGGCACCATCACCGGGAAGTTGAACGGGGAGATCACCGCGACCACGCCGAGCGGCTGCCGGATCGTGTACGAGTCGACCTCGGCGGACACGTTCTCGCTGAACGCGCCGCGCAGCGCCGACGGCAGGCCACACGCGTACTCGATGACCTCCAGGCCGCGCTGCACCTCGCCGGCGGCATCGGCGAGCACCTTGCCGTGCTCGGCGGTGATCACCTCGGCGAGCCGGTCCCGCCGGGAGTGCACCAACTCGCGGAAGGCGAACAGCACAGCGGACCGCCGGGCCAGCGACGCGTCCCGCCAGGCCCGCGCCGCGCGGGCGGCGGCCTGCACCGCCACGTCGACGTCCGCCGTCGAGGCCAGCTCGACAACTGTGGTACGCCGTCCGGTCGCCGGGTCGAACACGTCGCCGCGCCGCTCGGAGGTGCCTTCGACCCGCTTGCCGTCGATGAAGTGACCGATGCTCATGCCGCCACCCCCGCAGCCGAACGGATCGCGTCGACGAGGATCGCCAGACCCTCACGGGCCTCCTCCTCGGTCAACGTCAACGGTGGACCCATCCGCAGCACGTTGCCGTAGAGCCCGCCCTTGCCGGTCAGCAGGCCACCGTTTCGGGCGGCTTCGAAAACCAGGTTGGTCAGCGCCGGATCCGGCTCACCGCCGCCCGGACGGACGAACTCGACGCCCAGCATCAGCCCCTTTCCGCGTACCTCGGCGACGCAGTCGAGACCGCCCACCGCGGACCGCAGGCCGTCGGCGAGGATCGCGCCGACGCGGGCCGCGTTCGCTTGGAGGTCGTGCGCGATCAGATAGTCGAGCACCGCGTTGCCGGCCGCCGTGGAGATCGGGTTGCCGCCGAAGGTGGAGAAGCTGATGGCCGGCACCGACTCCAGCACCTCGGCCCGGCCGACCACCCCGGCCAGTGCGAAACCGTTGCCGATGCCCTTGGCGAAGGTGAGCAGGTCGGGGGTGACGCCGTGCGCCTGGTAACCCCAGAAGTGCTCCCCGGTACGCCCCCAGCCGGTCTGCACCTCGTCGGCGATGAACAGGATGCCGTGCTCGTCGAGGACCTTCTTCCAGCCGGCGAAGAGCCCGTCCGGCGGGTGCACGAAACCACCCACGCCCTGGATCGGCTCGGCGATCAGCGCGGCCACGTCACCGGCGGTCTGGGTGGCCAGCACCTCGCGCAGGTCCTCCACCGCCGCGTCGACCTGCTCGTCGGCGCCGAGCCGGGCCAGCAGGCCGCGCAGCCGGTCACCGGAGTGCAGCCAGGCCACCTGGAGCGGGTTGAGGCCGCTGGCCGACCAGTTGCGGTTGCCGGTGACGCCCATCGCCGCGTACGACCGGCCGTGGTAACTGTTGCGCACGGCCAGGATCTGGTGCGAGCGGCGGTGATTGGTGGCGACCAGCAGCGCCGCCTCGTTCGCCTCGGTGCCGGAGTTGGTGAAGAACACCCGGGCGTCCGGGATGCCGGAGCGCTGGGCGATCTTCTCGGCCAGCTCCACCTGTTGGCGGATCAGGTAGAGCGTCGAGGTGTGCACGATGCCGGTGGCGAGCTGCCGCTCCACGGCCTCCCGGATCTCCGGAATGTCGTACCCGATCATGTTGGTCAGCACGCCGCCGAAGAAGTCCAGATAGCTGCGCCCCTGCGCGTCGGTGACCCGGCGACCCGAGCCGGAGACCAGTTCGAGTGGCTCGGCGTAGTACAACGGCATCCAGGACGGGAGCACGGCCCGGTGCCGGGCCAGCAGGTCGTCGGTCATCGTGGCAACCCTTCAGCGGCGTTCGTGGATATCGCACGCTCCCACCGCCGGCCGATGCGAACAACTGTCAGCCTGTAGCGCATGGGTGCCCCGACCTGACAGCACGTCAACGCTTTCCACGGCTATGGTCATTATTGACCGCCGATTTCAGCAGCGTTGACGGCATACTTCCACTCGATCCGCAGCATGGCCGCCCACCGCTACAGTGGGTCGGTCCACTCTCGCCGGGGAGGCACGCGGTGCGCATCGAAGAGACGATCGCCGAGCTGGAGCGCGTCGCCGCGCGCGAGGTGGGCCGGGGCAGCGAGGCGCTGGCAGCGCCCGCGGCGGGTGGACTGCTGGCCGCCGCCCGGTCGCTCGCCACCGCCGGGGCGCCCGACGCCGCGGTGTTCACCGGGTTCTTCATCCCCGGGGCCGAGCCACCCGCCGCGGAGACCGACGGCCCGCTCGGCGCGGTCCAGATCGCCGCCGCCCTGCGCCTGCTCGGTGGCCGGTGCCGGCTCGTCACCGACGAGCCCTGCGCCCCGGTGGTCGAGGCGGCAGTCGCCGCCGCCGCGCCGGGCCTGCCGGTCGACGTCGCGCCGCTACGGGAGTACGAAGAGTGGGCCGCAGTCCTCCGCCCCGAGTACGGCCGGCTGACCCACCTCATCGCCTGCGAACGGGTCGGGCCCGGAGTGGACGGACGGCCCCGCAACATGCGCGGTGAGGACATCGGCGCGCACACCGCACCCCTGGACCGGCTCTACACCTGCGGGTCGGCGTACCGCATCGGGATCGGCGACGGCGGCAACGAACTCGGCATGGGCCGCCTACCGGCGGACCTGATCGGACGGGTGGTCGCCTCGGGCGAGCGGATCCGGTGCGTGGTGGGCGCTGACGCGCTGCTCGTCGGCGGCACGTCCAACTGGGCCGCCGCCGCCCTCGTCGGCGCGCTGACGCTGCTGCGCCCGGAGGTGCCCGAGCTTCGGACACTGCTGGAGCCCGCCTGGTCGTACGACCTGCTGACCGCGATGGTGCGCGCAGGCGCGGTGGACGGCGTACGCCGCCGCCCCACGCTCAGCGTCGACGGCCTCGACTGGCCCGCGTACGCCGAACCGCTCACCCGGATCGCCGAGCTGGTCAGGGCAGGCCGGTAGGCGTCTGTGGCTCGGTCGCCGGCCGCAGTGCCCTCGGCGGGCGGCTCGCCGCTCGGGCGTGCGCGACCTGGCGGGGGCGCAACGGCAGGTGCAGGGCGGCGGCGACCACAGCGAAGGCCGCCCAGCCGGCACCGAGCGCCGCAGCCGACGAGACGTCCTGAAGGTAGTGGTACGCGGTGAGGAAGCCGACCAGCGCGAGGCTGTTGCGGGCGAAGTGCCCACTGAACTCCGCCAACTGCCGGCGGGCCTCGACGGCGACCAGCACCCCCGAGTACGGGAACGTCACCACCATGCCGCGCAGCACCGCGCCGAGCAGCGCGGTGAGGACCGCCCCAACGAAGATCACCACCAGCTTGAGCAACACCGGCAGCCCGTCCGGGCGGGTCTCCGCGACGGCGACCGCCTCGTCGGCGGAAGCGCCACGTCGGAGGGCGCGACGGCGCAACCACAGGATGGCCGCCAGCCAGAGCACCAGCGTGACGGCGAGGGCCACCTCGAACGGAATGTCGACAGCCAACAGGCCGGCGCTCAGCGCCACGTAGACGGCGATCCCCGCGACGTCGGCGAGCAGGATCGGCCAACGCCACCGCTGGTGGGTGACCGCCACTGTGACGAAGAAGAGGTTGAGCCCGAGCACGCCGAGCACCTGCGCGCCGTCCACCCGGTACTCGGTGGTCACCAGGGCGAGCGTCATCGGCAGCGGCAGGCTGTAGACCAACGCGCGGAGCCGGACGGAGCGGATCACGCTGACCGCCCAGACCACGGCCGTCACCAGCAGGACCGCGCTCCACGTCATGGCTCACCCGTTCCCGCCCCGATGGGGGCCGTCAGTCCTGGAAGGTCGCGGCGTTCGCGCAGAGGTCGAACACGCGGGTGAGCCGAGCGACATCCGTCCGGTTGACCGAGAACTGATTCTCGCCGATCTCGCCGTGCGCGGTCATGTGGGCCTCCCAACAGCTCGACCCGTCCCAGAGTGTCAAGTTCACGTGCAGATGCGGACTCACCACCCCGAGGGGCAGCAGACCCACCCGTGCCCCGGCCGCGCGCTGCTTCTCCACCAGTGCG
The DNA here is from genome assembly GCF_040649495.1 of Micromonospora sp. NPDC048947. Taxonomy (NCBI): domain Bacteria; kingdom Bacillati; phylum Actinomycetota; class Actinomycetes; order Micromonosporales; family Micromonosporaceae; genus Micromonospora; species Micromonospora sp. NPDC048947. The sequence continues at coordinate 95,364 of NZ_JBEZFO010000004.1, read as the reverse complement.
GACAGATCGTCGGTCAGCGTGGCGTAGACGAAGACCCGGGTTATCTGGACACCCCGTTGCAGGGCCTCCACGTTGGCCTCCCAGTAGCGGCGGCCGATCTCACTGCGCCACCAGCTCAACTCGCCGCTCACCCGGGGCATCACGTTGGTCAACCCGTCCAGCCGACGTACGCAGGCGCGGGTCGCGCCGACCAGATCCTCGTCCTCGTCACCGCGCCGGATGATCCGACCGTCCGCGAGCTGCTCGGCCTCCAACCGGAACTGCTCGTAGCGGCGCTGCGCCTCCACCGCGACCCGGGTGCCCGCGTGCTGCTCGGCAGCCGACCGCATGGCCCCGGCCAGCTCCGTGGTGGTGCGGACCAGCCAGGGCGGGCCGTCCAACAGCGTGCGCAGGTGGAAACGGCGCTCCGCGCGGGCCAGCGAGTCGACCAACAGCGAGATGGTGATGCCCATCAGGCCGGCCAACAGCGACTCCACCCCGGAGGCGGCGTTGCTGAGGTCGAGCACGATGCTGAGGGTGATCGACAGCGTGATGCCGACCAACGCCACCGGATCGGTGTGCGCCACCAGCCGGACGAAGCCGGCGGTGGAGCCGCCCTCCCGCAACCGCTGACGGGCCACGTCACGGGTCATCGAGATCCCCCAATCAGCCGTTCCCGCCAGCGTAGACAGCGACCACAACCAGAGGCCCCGCCGCAGCGGGCCGGTAGCATCCGGCTGTGCACAGAGCGGACGCGGCGGCGTCGAGCGGAACAGACGACGAGCGGATCACGGCGGAAGTCCGAACCTGGGTCTGCTCCACCCCGCTCCGCGGCCTGGTCGCCCACTTCGGCGGCACCTGGCCCGACGGTGACCTCACCGACGTGCTCCGCTTCCTCGACGACTTCTCCGCCCGCCACTGGGACTTCCGGGGCGGCCGGGAACGACCCGACGCCCGGGAGCCCGACCTCGACCCGGCCACCGCGACACTGGTGCTCGACGCGGCCGCCGCGCTCGGGCTGATCCACCCGGTGCCGCCGGCCCGGTCGGCGTACGCCCACCTGGTGGTGCTCGGCGGCCTGGCGCACGCCTGCGTACGCCGCGTCGGCTACGCCGCGCACCTGCTCCGCACCGGCCTGCCGGTCAGCGGCGAGGTCGCCGTCCTGGGCAGCTTCCGACCACTGTCGGACTGGGAACGCCGCACCCTCGCCGAGGCGGGCCTGCCGGCCGACGAAACCGAGGTGGACGTGCTGGACACAGCCGTCCGCCGGGTGTTCGAGGTGGCCACCCCGGCGGAGCAGGACGGCGTCGACGCCGGCCACCCGCACCACTCCTGGTCGTCGCGGACCTACCGACCGGACGGGCTGCCGCCGGTCCGCGTGCTGGCCGCACCGTCCAGCGAACCGGACCAGCGGCGGGCCCACACCGCCGACACCCAGCGGTTCTGGGCCGGCCACGTCCGGCTCGCGCCGGGCGACAAGGTCCTGATGGTCACCGCGCCGATCTACGTGCCGTTCCAGCACTGCGACGCGCTACGCACGCTGGCCGTGCCGTACGGGTGCGCCATCGACACGGTCGGGGTGGACCCGACGCTGGCCGACCTCGCGGTGCTGCCCGAGCAGACGCTCACGCCGGGGCGCTACCTCCAGGAGATCCGCTCGGCGATCCGCTCGATGCGTGCCCTGCACGCCGGGCTACACCAGCGCTGACAGCTCAGCGGGCGGTGTCGGCGACGGCCTGGGCGAAGACCTCGGAGCGGTGCTCGAAGTTGCGGAACCGGCCGTAGCTGGGCGCCGCCGGGGACAGCAGAACCACCCCGCCGGCCGGGGTCACCTCGCGGGACAGCCGGACCGCGTCCACCAGGTCGTCGACCAGTTCGGTACGCACCTTCGGCAGGCCGGCGAGCACCTCGACGATGCGGGTGCCGCTGTCCGGAATCCCGATCACTGTCAGCTCCCGCTCGGCCAGGTGCTCCGCCAACGGCGTGTAGTCCAGACCCCTGTCGTTGCCCCCGACGATCACCGTCAACGGCCGCCCGTCGTACGCGTCGATGGCGTGCATGGCCGCGTACGGGCTGGTGGCCAGCGTGTCGTCGACGAACGTCAGCCCGGACGGGTCGGTGATCTCGGTGAGCCGGTGGGCCAGCCCCTGGAACTCGGCGACCGCGACGGCCAGGTGGTCCTTGTTCGCCACCACGTCCACGCCGAGCGCGTCGAGCACGGCGAGCGCGACGCAGAGGTTGCCCTCGTTGTGCCGGCCGACCAGCGGCAGCACCGCTCGCGGGAAGAGCGGCTGGTCACCGAAGTGGAACCACTGTGTGCCGTCGGCGCCGGTGGCGACGTGGGTGGTGTCGGGGCGACCGGCACGGACCGCCGGCAGCTCACCCAACTCGGCGGCGAGCCGGGGGTCGCCGCCGTTGACCACGATCGTCTGCGGGTCGTGGGCGAGCAGGTTGAGTTTGTCCCGGTAGTACTCCCGTTCCCCACCGTGCGCGTCCAGGTGCTCGGGGAAGAGCGCGGTGACCACCGCCACCCGGGGCGAGTCGGTGAGGTCGCTGCACTGGTAGCTGGACAGCTCCAGCACGTACAGCTCCGCCTCCGGCAGGTCCAGGGTCGGCACCCCGATGTTGCCGCCAAAGACGTTCGGCCGGCCCATCGCGGTGAGCAGATGACTGATCAGGCTGGAGGTGGTGCTCTTGCCCTTGCTGCCGGTGACCCCGACGGTGCGCGCGGCGTGGTCGGCCATCCACAACGCGGTGCCCTGGGTCACCAGGATCCCGCGGCGGCGCAGCTCGATCAGCCACGGGTGGGTCTGCGGCACGCCCGGAGAGCGGACCACGACGTCCGCGGCGGCCAGCCGTTCGAAGCCCGCCTCGCCGGTGACCAGCGGCGCCGCCTCGGCCAGTGGACCGTCCCAGGGCAGCGACAGGAAGTTCGCGCTGTCGTCGACAGCGACCAGCTCGGCCGGGCCGTGCGCGGCGATGGCGGTCACAGCGGCCCGGCCCTCCCGACCGGTGCCCCAGACGGCAACGGTACGTCCGCGCAGGTCAGAAAGGCGCACGGGGCTCTCCTCGGGGGTCACGGCGGCGGCTGGCAGGGCCCGGTCCGGACACGGCCGGACGAACCAGGGCCTAGTATGGCGTGTGCCCAACGAGCAGCTCCGGCGGATGGACGCCTTCACCTTCCCGTCCTACTCGATCGACTTCGCCACCGGCGAGGTGTTGTTCGACTACGCCCTTACCGGCCCGGCCGGTGAGCAACGGTTCACCGAGGTGATCACGCTTCCGCTGCCGGCGGAGCCGCCCTCCGACGAGACGGTGGCGACCCTCAACCGGGTGCTGGAGGTGCTGCACCTCGTCGCCGGGGTCAGCTACTACAAGGCCGCCGCGCCGCCCCGACTCCTGCTGCCGACGCCGCTGGGCGCGGCCACCGTCGACTACGTCACGGCCGTCTACACGAAGGGCCTCGCGGAGTACGCGTACCGCAACCAACTGCCGCACGTGCTCGAGCTGCGCCCCGAGGTGCCGGCCGGGACGCCGGAGTCTCCCCGGGTGTACGACGACTCGGACCGTCGCCCGCTGTCAGCGGTCGGCGGCGGCAAGGACTCGATCGTCAGCCTGGAGGCGCTGCGCCGCGCCGAGCTGGACCCGGTGCCTTTCTCGGTCAACCCGAACCACGTGATCGTCGCCGTCAACGAGGCGTCCGGGCTGGTTCCGCTGGCCGCCCGGCGGCGCATCGACCCGGTGCTGTTCGACCTGAACGCAGCCGGCGCGCTGAACGGGCACATCCCGGTCACCGCCATCAACTCCCTGATCGCGGTGGCCACCGCCGTCCTGCACGGGCTGGGCCCGGTGGTGATGTCCAACGAGCGTTCGGCGTCCGACCCGAACCTGGTCTGGAACGGCCACGAGATCAACCACCAGTGGTCCAAGGGCGTCGAGGCGGAGGGGCTGCTGCGCGCGTCGCTGGCCGAGCACGCCGGCCTGACCGACCCGTACTTCTCCCTGCTGCGTTCGCTGTCCGAGCTGCACATCGCCCGGCTGTTCGCCGAGTTCACCCGGTACGACGGCGTGGTGACGAGCTGCAACCAGGCGTTCAAGCTGCGCGACGCGAGTGAGCGCTGGTGCCGTGACTGCCCGAAGTGCCGCTTCGTCTTCCTGGCCATGGCGCCGTTCATGCCCCGGGAGCGGGTGGTGGGCATCTTCGGCGGCGACCTGCTGGCCGACGAGTCGCAGATCCCCGGCTACCGCGAGTTGCTGGGCGTGGACGGGCACAAGCCGTTCGAGTGCGTGGGCGAGGTCGAGGAGTCGGTGGTGGCCCTCGGCCTGCTCGCCGAGCAGGACCAGTGGCGCGACGCCCCGGTGATCCAGGCCCTTGTCGACGCCGTCCCGGAGACGGCCTGGTCGGCAGTGGCCAACTCGGACGTTTTCACCCCCGGCGGCCCCAACCACATCCCCCCCACCTACGCAAAAGCCCTGACCACCCTCACCTGACTCGGAAGCGGACCCACTTTCCCCGCCTCGCCTCGCCTCGCCCCGCGCCGCCCCGCCCCGCCCCGCCCCGCCCCGCCCCGCCCCGCCCCGCCCCGCCCCGCCCCGGGCAGTGTGCCCCTGCTCCTTTGGAGCTGATGTCGTAAACGAATCAGGGCGCGATTGACCCGCGCCGAGCCGGGCCGCGCCGAGCCGGGCCGCGCCGCGCCCAGCCGAGCCGCGCCGCGCCGCGCGATTCGTTTACGACATCAACTCGATAGCGTCCCGGCCCTCTATGCCCACCCCTACGCCAGGCCGACCCCGGCACGCGTCGATCATGGCGTTGCGGTGGGCGCAATAGACGTTTTCGCGACGTTTGCCCCCCACCACAACTCCTTGATCGACGCGGGCGGGGGCGGGGCGAGGGTGGGGTGGGGGTGGGGCGGGGTGGAGTCCGGCCCGGGGGTTAGGGGGTGCGGACTGCTTCCAGGGCCAGTAGGGCGACGTGTAGGGAGAGGCTGGCCTCTACCGAGTCCAGGTCCACGTCGAGGATGCGGGCGATGCGGGCCAGGCGTTCGTAGAAGGCCGGCCGGGACAGGTGGGCGGCGGCGGCGCCGGCGGACTTGTTGCGCCCCTGCTCCAGGTAGGCGCGCAGGGTGTCGAGCAGCCGTTCCCGGGGGTGCCGGGCGTCGTACTCCAGCAGCGCGCCGAGTTCGCGCTCCACGAACGTCTGTAGGCGGGGCTCGTCGCGCAGCAGGTGCAGCAGCCCGGCCAGACCGACGTGCGGCAGCCGGAAGATCGGCAGGTCACGCCGGTCCCGCCGGGCCGCCTCGGCGATTTGCCGCGCCTCGACCAGCGACCGTCGGGCTTCCCGCAGTGTGCCCACTCCGGAGCCGGCGGCCACGATCACGCCACTCTGGCCAGTTCCCCGGAACGGGTCGACACCGACCACCGACCGAGCGGCCTCGACACCGAACGCCGCGCGGGTCGGATCCACGCCGAAGCCCGTGCGGGCCGTGTCGACGCCGACTGCCGCACGGGAAGCGTCGGCTGCGGAGCGGGACACGTCGACGCCGGAGGCGGCCCGCGCCGGTTCGACACCGGGTGCCGGTCGGCCGGTGCCGGCGTCGAGGCGTACCTGACGAAGGGCGCTGGCGAACGCGGACAGCGCGCGGTCCTCGGCGGCCGGGTCCGGTAGGGCCAGCAGCGCGCCCACCGAGTTGTCGTCGACGGCGCTGGTCAGCGCGGTCAGTTTCGCCTCCCGCAGGGCCTGGCCGACCGCCTCGGAGAGATCGCGTAGCCGGGCCTGGCTGGCTTCGGGGCCGACCTCCCCGGCGGGGTCGTCGGCGCGGTGCCGGACCATCACGCCGACCAGGTGCCGCCGGTCGAGCACCACGCCGAGCGCCTTTGCCCGCAGCCCCACCTCGTCCACCGGGCGGGAGTGGTCGAGCAGCGCGGTGAGCAGGGTGCGGTGGATCTGCCGTTCCAGGCCCTCGGCGTCGCGGCGGATCAGCCGGCCGAGCGCGAGGGTGGACGCGGCCCGCTCGATCAGGATGGTGAGTCGGGTGGGCGAGCCCGCTGTCGGTTCGACGGCCTGGGCGCCGGGCACGTCGCCGCTGGCCGGCCAGCGCAGCAGCAGCCGACCCCAGTCCTGCCCCCGGGCGCCGACGGTGGTCACCAGCCAGCCGCTGTCCGGGTCGTACGCGGTCCGCCCGGCCGGGCGGATCCGCCGGGAGTGCTGCTCCCAGCCGTCCAGCAGCAACTCGGCGCTCTCGCCCGCCGGGTCGTACCCGAGCACCTGCCGGGACAGGTTCTCCAGCACCACTGGGCAACCGGACAGCTCGGCGGCCTGTCGGATCACCTCAGCGGCGTCGGCGCCCTCCACCGACAGGTCGTTGAACCGCTGGTGGATCTCCTCGGTGGCGCGTAGTTCGGTGAGCTGCGCGTCGACGATCAGCGCGTGCACCGCCTCGGTGATCCGGACGAACGGGGTGGCCCGGCGCAGCTCCACCAGGGGCAACCCACGCCGCTCGGCGGCGGCGGCCATCACCCGGGGCACCCCGCTGACGTACCGGCGGCCCAGCTCGACGACGAGCCCGGAGACTCCGACGTCGGCGAGGTCACCGATGAACGCGCGCAACCCGGCGTCGTGAGCGGGCAGACCGATGCCGGTGGTGAGCACCAGTTCGCCACCGCCGAGCAGGGTGGCGATGTCCGGCACCTCGGCGACGTGCACCCACCGGACGGGCCGGTCCAGCCCTTCGTCGCCGGCGACCACGCGGGGCGCGCCGTGGCGGACCGGGTCCAGGGCGAGGACCTCACGGACGGTAGGGAACACGGCCGACACGCTACCGTCCGTGACCCCGGAACTCGACTTGCCACCGGCGCGAGGGGTCAGTCGACGCCGAACTCCATAGCGGCGCGGTCGAGCGCCTCGTCCTCAGCCGAGGCGACGCCCCGGGAGGCGATGGCTTCCGCGCCGCCCTCGGGCATCGCGCCGATCAACCCGGTCGAGGCGGCCTGCGCGGCGCCGATCATCCGCTGCGGGTTCCCGCCGCCGACCAGGCCGAGGGAGGCGTACTGCTCCAGCTTCGACCGCGAGTCGGCGATGTCCAGGTTGCGCATGGTGAGCTGGCCGATCCGGTCCGACGGGCCGAAGGCCGAGTCCTCGGTACGCTCCATCGACAGCTTGTCGGGGTGGTAGCTGAACGACGGGCCGGTGGTGTCCAGGATCGAGTAGTCCTCGCCCCTACGCAGCCGCAACGTCACCTCGCCGGTGACCGCCGTGCCGACCCACCGCTGCAACGACTCGCGCAGCATCAGCGCCTGCGGGTCCAGCCAGCGGCCCTCGTACATCAGCCGACCGAGGCGGCGACCCTCGTTGTGGTAGTTCGCCAGGGTGTCCTCGTTGTGGATGGCGTTGACCAGCCGCTCGTACGCGTAGTGCAGCAGAGCCATACCGGGCGCCTCGTAGATGCCCCGGCTCTTGGCCTCGATGATCCGGTTCTCGATCTGGTCGGACATGCCCAGGCCGTGCCGGCCGCCGATGGCGTTGGCCTCCAGCACCAGGTCGACGGCGCTGCCGAACTCCTTGCCGTTGATGGTGACCGGGCGACCCTGGTCGAAGCCGATGGTGACGTCCTCGGTCGGGATCTCCACCGACGGGTCCCAGAACCGGACGCCCATGATCGGGTTGACGGTCTCGATGCCGGTGTCGAGGTGTTCCAGGGTCTTCGCCTCGTGCGTGGCGCCCCAGATGTTGGCGTCGGTCGAGTACGCCTTCTCGGTGCTGTCCCGGTAGGGCAGGCCGCGTTCGAGCAGCCACTCGGACATCTCCTTACGCCCACCCAGCTCGGTGACGAAGGCGGTGTCGAGCCACGGCTTGTAGATGCGCAGCATCGGGTTGGCCAGCAGGCCGTAGCGGTAGAACCGCTCGATGTCGTTGCCCTTGAAGGTCGAGCCGTCGCCCCAGATCTGGACGTCGTCGGCGACCATCGCGCGGACCAGCAGGGTGCCGGTCACGGCGCGGCCCAGCGGGGTGGTGTTGAAGTACGCCCGTCCGCCGGTGCGGATGTGGAAGGCGCCGCAGGTCAGCGCGGCCAGGCCCTCCTCGACCAGGGCGGCGCGGCAGTCGACCAGGCGGCCAAGCTCGGCGCCGTAGCTGAGCGCACGACCGGGCACCGAGGCGATGTCGGGCTCGTCGTACTGGCCGATGTCGGCGGTGTAGGCGCAGGGAATGGCGCCCTTGTCGCGCATCCACGCGACAGCGACCGAGGTGTCGAGGCCGCCGGAGAAGGCGATGCCGACACGTTCGCCGGTGGGCAGGGAGGTGAGAACCTTGGACACGGGGAAAATTATGCAATAGAACGCATGGCCATGCAAGCTGATGCGGTCTACTCGCCGTCGGACGTCGGGTCGTCGCGTCCCAGCTCCCAGAACGCCACCGCCGCCGCGGCGGCCACGTTCAACGAATCCACGCCGCGCCGCATCGGCAGGACCACCCGCACGTCGCTGGCGGCCTGGGCCGCCGCGGTGAGGCCGGGCCCCTCGGCGCCGAGCAGCAGCGCCGCCCGCTCCCGCTGGGCCGGGGTCAACCGCTGCATCGGTACGGCGTCCGGCGCGGGCGTCATCGCGAGCACCGTGAAGCCGGCCTCCCGTACCTGGTCCAGGCCCTCGGGCCAGCGGTCGAGCTTCGCGTACGGCATCGCGAAGACCTCACCCATGCTGACCCGGACACTGCGCCGGTAGAGCGGGTCGGCGCAGGTCGGCGAGAGCAGCACCGCGTCGACACCGAGCGCGGCGGCCCCCCGGAAGATCGCGCCCAGGTTGGTGTGGTTGTTCACGTCCTCCAGGACGACGACCCGGCGCGCGGTGGCGAGCACCTCGGCCGCCGTCGGCAGCGGCTGGCGGTGGAACGACGCCAGCACCCCCCGGTGTACGTGGAAGCCGGTGGCCCGTTGCAGCACGTCCTGGGTCGCGGCGTACACCGGAGCGTCGCCGGTGTCCAGGTCGGCGAGCTGGTCGACCCGCTTGGCGTCGACCAGGTACGACCGGGCCGGATAGCCCGCGCGCAACGCCCGGCGCAGCACCAGCTCCCCCTCGGCGATGAACAGGCCGTGCGGTGGTTCCCAGCGGGTGCGCAGCTCGACGTCGGTGAGCGCCCGGTAGTCGGCGATCCGGTCGTCGTCAGGGTCGGTGATCTGGTGTACGGGCACCGGACGATTCTGCCGGACGCCGGGCAGCGCGCTCCGACGCCCGCTCGACGATGTGTTTTGTCCGAATAAGAAGGGGAATGACCGGCGTAGCATCGGACGCGACGGGAAGGACCAGCCAGGTGAGCGCAGACGACACCACGCCGGACGAGGCGGGCGCTCTGCCCCGGCGTCCGACCGTCGCCGACCACATCGTGTCGCGGCTGTTCAGCTGGGGTGTGCACCGCTACTTCGGCTACCCCGGCGACGGCATCAACGGCATGACCTCCGCCCTGCAACGCACCAACGGGCGGGCCCAGTTCATCCAGGTCCGCCACGAGGAGACCGCCGGGTTCGCCGCCTCCGCGCACGTCAAGTACGGCGGCGGGCCGCTGGGCTGCGCCCTGGTCACCAGCGGGCCGGGCGCGATCCACCTGCTCAACGGCCTGTACGACGCGAAGCTCGACCACCAACCGGTGATCGCCCTGGTCGGGCACACAGCGACCACCGCCGAGGGCGGCGGCTACTACCAGGAGGTGGACCTGCTCGCCCTCTACAAAGACGTGGCCGCGGCGTTCCTGGCCCAGCTCGACAATCCGGCGCAGGTCCGCCACCTGGTCGACAGGGCGTGCCGGACGGCGTTGGCCCGGCGTACCGTCACCGCCCTGGTCCTACCCCTGGACATCCAGGACGAGCCGGCCGTACCGAACCCGCCGCACGCGCACGGCTACTACCAGACCAGCAACGCGCCGAGCAGCACACCGACAGTGCCACCGGAGGCCGACGTACGCCGGGCGGCCGAGGTCCTGCGCGGCGGGCAGCGGGTGGCCATGCTGGTCGGGCAGGGCGCCCTCGGCGCGCGCGACGAGGTCCGCGAGATCGCTGATCGGCTCGGGGCCGGCGTGGCCACCGCGCTGCTCGGCTTCACCGCCGTCGACCACCGCGAGCCGTGGGTGACCGGCGCGATCGGACTGCTCGGCACCCGACCGAGCTGGCAGTTGATGAGCGGTTGCGACAGGCTGCTGATCGTGGGCAGCAACATGCCGTACTCGGAGTTCTACCCGCAGCCCGGGCAGGCCCGCGCGGTGCAGATCGACCTGGACGGCACCCAGCTCGGGCTGCGCTACCCGACCGAGGTGAACCTGACCGGCGACGCCCGCCCCACCCTGCGGGCGTTGCTGAACGAGCTGGGCCCCGGCCCCGGGCCGACCGCCTGGCGGGCGGAGGTCACCGAGGCCACCTCGGCGTGGCGTCGGGTGCAACACGACCTGGCCGAGCAGACCGCCGACCCGGTCAACCCGCAGTTGCTGTTCCACACGCTGAACGAACGGCTGCCCGACGACGTGCTGCTCGCTGTCGACTGCGGCACCACCACCGCCTGGTACGCCCGACACATCCAGGTACGCCCCAGCATGCTGGCCAGCCTCTCCGGCACGCTGCTGTCCATGGGCGGCGCCATGCCGTACGCGCTGAGCGCCAAGTTCGCCCACCCGGACCGGCCGCTGGTCGCGTTGATCGGCGACGGCGCCATGCAGATGAACGGCGTCAACGAGCTGATCACCGTGGCGAAGTACTGGCGCAGCTGGGCCGACCCGCGCTTCGTGGTGCTGGTGCTCAACAACCGGGATCTGGCGTTCGTCAGCTGGGAACAGCGCTCCACCGAGGGGACACCGATGTTCCCGGACAGCCAGCAGTTGCCGGACATCGCCTACCACCAGTGGGCGGAGGTGCTCGGGCTGCACGGCGAGTTGATCGACTCACCGGATCAGGTACGGGACGTCTGGGACCGGGCGCTCACCGCCGACCGACCGGTGGTGATCAACGCCCTGGTCGACCCGGCGGAGCTGATGCTGCCACCGCACTTCACAGTCGAGCAGGCCCGCAAGACCGCCGCCGCGGTGCTACGCGGCGACACCGACTGGGCCGGAATCATCCGCCGCGGCATCCCCGCCACAGTGGCCAGCTACCGCCCCCGCCGCCGAGACCGCTGAGACCGTCAGCCTCGGCGGTCGAGCCAGCGTTGGAGGGCCGAGCGGGGGTCGTCGGTGGTGGGGTCCTGTCGACGGTTCGGGACCGTCGGGCGCTCCACCGGGCGGTGCGGGTCGCCGGCCAGCTCGTGGCTCGGTGCGGCGAACGCCTTCTCCGGTTGGCCCTTCACTGCGGTGGCGATGACCCGGGCGACCGCGTCGATCACCTTGGTCTGCACCGCCGAGCCCACCGAGTCGGCCGGGTCGTCCGGGTTGGCGGCGATACCGGCCACCGCGACCTGCGGGGTGAAGCCGACGAACGTCTCGGTGGAGTTCTGCTCCGAGCTACCCGTCTTACCAGCCACCGGTCGGCCGTCGAGGATGTCGTTCACACCGGTGGCGGTGCCACCGTTGCACTGCCCGAACGCCGACTGCTGACCCACCGGGCAGCGCGCCGCGTCGGTCGCGGCACGGGCGACGTCGGCGTCGAGCACCCGCTTGCAGGAGGGCTGCCCCACCGGCACCTTCGCGCCGTCCGCGCCGGTCACCGAAACCACCGGCACCGGCGTGCAGTAGGTGCCGTCGGCGGCCACCGTGGCGTACGCGTTGGCCAGGTCCAGCGGGGTGGTGGCCGCCACGCCCAGGGTGAACGAACCCCAGTTCGCGGCGTTGTTCTTGGCGAAGGCGGCGTCCGAGTCGGCGCGGAACGTGATGCCGAGCCGTTGCGCCATCTCGACCACCTTGTCCTGGCCGACCTGCTCGGCCAGCCAGACGAAGTAGGTGTTCACCGAGCGGCCGAAGCCGTCCCACATCATCCGGTACCCGTCCATCCAGTCCGGGTTGGCGTTCGCCGGGCACCAGCGGCCGTCACAGCTGCCCGGCCCCTCGGCGGCGTACCGGGTGGGCAGCTTGGCGGGCGCGTCGAAACCGGTGGAGAGGGTACGGCCCGACTCCAGCGCGGCGAGCATGGTGAACAGCTTGAACGTGGAACCCGCCTGGTACCCGTCGACGCTGGCTCCGCCGGAGATCAGCGGGTTGACGGTGTTCGGGTAGTTCGCCTGCCCGGCCGGGTTGTCGGCGAGGCTGTAGTGCCTGTTGACGGCCATCGCCAACACCCGCCCGGTGCCCGGCTGGACCGCCGCGATCGGCAGGGCCCGCTTGTTGTCGTAGGAGTAGACCTTGGTGGCCTGCTGCTGCGCTGTGGCCTGGATCTTCGGGTCCAGCGAGGTGACCACCGTGTAGCCGCCCGACCGCAGTGCCTGCTCGCGCTCCGCGACGGTGGCCCCGAAGGCCGGCTGGGTCAGCCACCACTGGCGCAGGTAGTCACAGAAGTAGCCCCAGTCGTCGTGACCCTGGGAGACGGCGGTGCAGCCGTTGGGCTGGGCGGTGGGGTGCAGGGCCAGCGGCTCGGCCTTGGCCTGGGCGGCCTGCGCGGCGGTGATCGCGTTGGTGGCGACCATCGAGTCCAGCACGTACGACCGGCGGGCCAGCGCCTCGTCCTTGTCGCCACTGATCGGGCTGTACGCGTCCGGGGACTGCACCAGACCGGCCAGCAGGGCCGACTCACCGAGGGTCAGCTGCGCCGGAGGCTTGCCGAAGTACCGCTGGCTGGCCGCCGCGATCCCGTACGCCCCGGAGCCGAAGTAGGCGATGTTCAGGTACCTGTCGAGGATCTCGTCCTTGCCGAGGCTCTTGTCGAGCGCACTCGCGTACCGGATCTCCTGGATCTTGCGGCCCACCGTGGGATCGGTGGCGGCGGCGCGTTCCTCGGCGGTGCGGGTGGGATCGGTCTTGAGCACGTTACGGACGTACTGCATGGTCAGCGTCGAGCCGCCCTGCTCGGTGCCGCCACCCTTGACGTTGGCCACCAACGCCCGGGCCAGGCCGCGTAGGTCCGCGCCACCGTGGTCGTAGAAGCGCCGGTCCTCTGCCGCCACGATCGCCTGCCGCATGACCGGGGCGATCTCCGACAGGGGGACGTCGGTGCGGTTCACGTCGTAGAACGTGGTGATCAGCGTCTTGCCGTCGTTGGCGTAGAGGTACGAACGCTGCGGCGTGGCCGGGGTCTTCAGCGAGGCCGGCAACGCGGCGTACGACCCGAGCGCGGAGCGGGCCGTGAGCCCGAGGAGCAGGTTGCCCGGCAGGGCGGCGACTGCCAGGACGAGCCCGGCCAACACGCCGGCGAGCAGCACTGTGAACAGCCGCGACAGCGGCGAGCGGGGGGCGGCCATGCAACCCAGGATTGCCACAAAAAGCGCCAACCGACCACCCCCACCCGGCGATTGTCAGCAACTTCACGCCCACCCACCAGCCAACTCCCACCCCACCCCCTCCGACCCCCACCCCAGTGATCACGGGCTCGCCAAAAGGTTCAGAGTCGACCGAAGGCCGGGCCCCGGCCCCGGCCCCGGCCCCGCGTTGATCATGAAGTTATTGCCACGACACGCCGTAGCCGAGCGCAATAACTTCATGATCAACAGGCGAGGGGTGGGCCTGAGGCCGGGTGGGGTGGGTGGGTGGGGTGGGTGGGGTGGGTGGGTGGGTGGGGTGGGGCGGGGTGGGGCGGGGTGGGTAGGTTAGGGGTTTGGGGTACTCAGGCTGGCGGTGGCGGCGTCTCTGGCGGTTTCGCGGGGCATCAGGCGGCCGGAGCGGTAGCCGATGCCGATGCCGGCGATCAGTACGAAGATCGCGCCGAAGGTCTGCAACGAGCCGATCAGGGCACCGCCGAGGCCGAGCAGCGGCGCAGCGATGATCAACATGACGCCGTCGCCGAGGCTGAAGGTGCCCGAGCGGGCCACCGCCCACCCGGTGAGGAACCAGCCCGCGCTGTAGAACGTGGCCCCGAGCAGGACCAGCGACCGCGCGGTGGTGCCGAAGACCGGCGTCTGCTCCTCGAACCCGGCGAACGGCAGCATCAGCACGGTGCCGGCGATGCTGACCAGTAGCCCGGCGGCGGCCACCCGGCGGCTGCGGGTCGCGGCCAGCAGCCCGGTGAGGGCCAGCAGCGCGAGCAGACCGAGCCAGACCGCGGCCACCCAGCCGATCAGGTACACCGCCCGGCCGTTGGCCGGATAGGGGTCGTTGCCCACCCCTCCGTCGCTGGCCATCGCCACCGCGCCGTAGAGGATGGCGTACGCGGGCAGCAGCCAGACCGCCGCCCGCGCGAACCGGCGCACCGACCAGGCCCAACTGGCGTTCGTGGCGGGGGCGCCCGGGGTCGGCTCACCGACGAAGGGCAGTACGCCGAACCCGCCACCGCTGCGCCGGGAGCCCAGCGGGGCGACCGGGTCATGTGCGCCGGGCACCGGGGCCGAGGACCACATCCGATTCGCCGGATCCTTCATGCGTCACCTCGCTCGTCGTCGAGCGGTGCACCGACGCGCCGGGGCGCCCCGATTGCCTGGTCACCACCCGTCCTAGGACCGATCGTGGCAGGCGTCGGAGCGCCCCATGAGTCTTTCTCGTATTAAGCCGTGATCAGCCGCGCTCACGCTGGTCGGCCGGGTCCTCGACGAGGCTGGTCGGCGACACCGGTTCCGGTGCGGGCAGCCCCTGCCGCCCCTTGCCGCCGGTGGCCTGCGCCTCGGCGACGCGTACCTCGTCGTGGATCTGCTGGGCCGCGTCCGCCGCGGCCTGCGCCGCCTCGGCGGCCTCGCGCTCGACCTGGCTCGCCTGGTCCGCGGCCTCCGGTGCGGGCAGGTCCCCGACCATCTGGCTCAGCCCACCGAGCGCGCCACCCATCCCCTCCAGGGCCTTGGTCAGCTCGGCCGGGACGATCCAGACCTTGTTGGCGCTGCCCTGGGCGATCTGCGGCAGAGCCTGCAGGTACTGGTAGGCGAGCACCTTCTGGCTCGGGTTGGCCTGGTGGATCGCGTCGAAGACCGTACGGATCGCCTTCGCCTGACCCTCGGCCTGCAGGATCCGGGCCTGGCGGTCACCGTCGGCGCGCAGCACCGCCGACTGCTTGTCACCCTCGGCGGTGAGGATCACCGACTGCTTGTGCCCCTCGGCGGTCAGGATCGCCGCGCGGCGGTCCCGCTCGGCGCGCATCTGCTTCTCCATCGAGTCGCGGATGCTGGCCGGCGGCTCGATCGCCTTGATCTCGACCCGGGTCACCTTGATGCCCCAGCGGCCGGTGGTCTCGTCAAGCACACCCGAGAGGTGCCGGTTGATCTCGTCCCGGCTGGTCAGCGCCCGCTCCAGATCGAGCGAACCGATCACGTTACGCAACGTGGTGACGGTCAACTGCTCGATGGCCTGGAGGAAGCTGGAGATCTCGTAGGTCGCCCGGACCGAGTCGACCACCTTGAAGTAGAGGACAGTGTCGATCGAGACCACCAGGTTGTCCGAGGTGATCACCGGCTGCGGCGGGAAGCTGACCACCTGCTCCCGCATGTCGACCTTGGTACGGACCGCGTCGATGAACGGCACCAGCAGGTTGAGGCCGGGGCTGAGGGTGCGCTTGTACTTGCCGAGCCGTTCCACCACGTCCTGGCGTTGCTGCGGCACGATCCGTACCGCCTTGGCCAGCGTTATCACGGCGATCAACGCCACCGCGATCACCACCACCCCGATTAAGGTCATCCCGTTCACCCTCTCGATTCCGGCAGCTCGCCGGCGGAAGAAACATCGTCCTGCCACACCAGGGCTGTCGCGCCCCGGACCTTTATCACCCGAACCCGTTGACCGGGGTCGTAGACCTGTGTCGTGTCGTACGACCGGGCGCTCCACAACTCACCGTCGATTTTGACGAGACCCTGCTCGGCGTCCACCCGTTCCAGCACCAGCGCCGTGGAGCCCTCGATCGCCTCCACGCCGAACGGCTGCTCGCCACTCTCCAGCGCGGAGCGGCTGTGCCGCCGGATAACCGGTCGGACCACCACCAGGCTCAACGCCGACACCACAGCGAAGACCAGCGCCTGCACGGCGACCGGCGCGCCCAGGGCGGCAGCACCGGCGGCGGCGAACGCACCGGCCCCGAACATGATCAGAAATAGCGTCGTCGTGAAAATCTCGGCGACGGCCAGCAGCACACCCAAAACGATCCACACCACGGCGTCCACCCCCCGATCGTGACACGCGAATGCACGAGCAGCCCACCCGTGAAGATCAGTAGGCTCGGCGAGACCTTTTCCGGCCCGTCAGAACACCACGAACCGGCGGCCCGACCCGAGGAGATCCCGTTGACCCTGCTCCCCGAGACCGCCCGACAGATCGACACCCGGGTCGCCCAGGCACAGGCCGACGGTCACACCCCGTCGCTGGTGCTGGGCGTGGTCCGCGACGGAACGCTGGCGCATGTGGCCGTCGCAGGCGTTCACCCCTGCCCGGATGTCGACCTGCAGTACCGGGTGGGCTCGATCAGCAAGACGATGACCGCCACCCTGATCATGCAGTTGCGCGACGCCGGCCGACTGGCCCTGGACGACCGGCTGGAGCAGCACCTGCCGGACACCGGTGTAGGCGCGCTCACAGTGCGCCAACTGCTCGGCCACGCCAGCGGCATCCAACGCGAACCCGAGGGCGACTGGTGGGAGCGGGCGGCGGGCGTCGACCTCACCACACTGCTCGCCGGGGTCGACGCCGACAAGATCGCTTATCCGCCACACCGCGCGTACCACTACTCCAACCTGGCGTACGGGCTACTCGGCGGGTTGCTCGAACGGCTCACCGGGAAACCGTGGGCCGACCTGCTCGACGAACGGATCCTCACCCCGCTGGGCCTGCGCCGCACCACCTACGCGGCCACCGAGCCGTACGCCCGCGGCTACGTCGTCCACCCCTGGCACGGCACGTTGCGCGAGGAACCCCGCACCGACACCGGCGCCATGGCCCCCGCCGGGCAGCTCTGGTCGACGATCGAGGACCTGGGGCGCTGGGCCGCGTTCCTGGCCGACCCCGACCCGTCGGTGCTGGCCGGCGAGACGCTGACCGAGATGTGTGCCCCCGTGGTGATCAGCGATCTCGACTCCTGGACCGGCGGGCACGGCCTGGGGCTGGAGCTCTACCGTGACGGCGAGCGTGTGTATGTCGGGCACGGCGGCTCGATGCCCGGGTACGTGGCCGCCCTCGTGGTGCACCGGGCCAGCCGCACCGCGGTGGTCGGCTTCGCCAACTCGTACGGCTTCCCGATCACCGGGCTCGGCCGCCAGCTGCTGACCACGGTGCTGGACGCCGAACCGGCGTTCACGCAGCCGTGGCGACCGGCCACCGCCGCGCCGGCTGCCGAGTTGGCCGAGCTGACCGGCCGCTGGTGGTGGATGGGCACTTCGCTGGACCTGAGCTGGGACGCTGGTGACCTGCTGGCCCACGTACGCGGTGAGCGGGTGAGCCGGTTCACCGCCGAGGGGACGGACCGCTGGCGGGGACGTTCCGGCCCGGAGAACGGCGAGATCCTGTCGGTGCTGCGCGACGACAACGGAATGGCGCGGGCTGTCGACATCGCCACGTTCGTCTTCACCCGCAGCCCGGACGAGGTTCCCTGAACCGCCGCTGGGCGGATTCGGCGGACCAGGCGGTCAGGCCGGCTCGGTGACGAAGTCGATGAGGCGTTCCATGGCGTTGATCAGAGGGGTCTCCACGTCGGCGAAGCTATTCACCCGGGACAGGATGTGCCGCCACATGTCGGCCGGCTCGGCCACCCCGAGGGCCGCGCAGACACCTTCCTTCCACGGCCGCCCCGGCGGCACCACAGGCCAGGCCGCGATGCCCAACGCGGCCGGCTTGACCGCCTGCCACACGTCCACGTAGGGATGCCCCGTCACCAGCACGTGCGGCGAGTTCACCCGGGCGACGATCCGGCTCTCCTTGCTGCCCGGCACCAGGTGGTCGACGAGCACGCCGAGTCGTCGGGTCGGGCCGGGGCCGAAGTCGCGTACCTCGGCGTCGAGTGCGTCGATGCCGTCCAACGGCTCGACCACCACGCCCTCGATCCGTAGGTCGTCGCCCCAGATCCGCTCGACCAGCGCGGCGTCGTGGATGCCCTCCACCCAGATTCGGCTGGCCTTCGCCACCTGGGCCCGGACGTTGTCCACGGCGACCGAGCCGGACGCGGTCCGCCGACGGGCCGCCGGCACCGCGGCGCGGGTCGGGCGGCGCAGCGTCACCGGACGGCCGTCGAGCAGGAACGCCGCCGGCAGCAGCGGGAAGTTGCGCCGCCTACCGTGCCGGTCCTCCAACACCACAGCTCCGGCCTCGAAGCCCACCACCGCTCCGCAGAACCCGGAGTCGGCATCCTCGACCACGAGATCCGGTTCGGCGTCCACCTCGGGGGTGACCTTGCGCCGTCGCCAGTCGCCCGCCAACACGTCCTCGCCGTATCGCCCCGCCATGTCGATCACGCTAAACCCAGTCCGCGCCCACCTCGCTCCCCGACACACCGCGCCACGCCCACAGCCGCCCCCGCCGCCCCATCCCCTCCGCCGATCATGGACTTGTGGTGCCTCACAAAACACTCGCAATCGGGAGTTGTCCCCCACCACAACTCCATGATCGACCTGAGCGGCGGGAGGGGTGGCGGGGAGGGTGGCGGGTGGGCGGCGGGAGAGCGGCGGGAGGGTGGCGGGTGGGCGGCGGGGTGGGTGGCGGGGTGGGGCGGCGGGTGGGTGACGGGGTGGGTGGGCGGCGGTGGCGGCGGGTGGGCGCTGGTCACGCACGGTGGGGCGAACAGGGCAGTTGGGGGCAGGCCGGGCGACCGGAGCGGCAGCCGAGACAGGGCCGGTCGCGACCACGTACCCTTTCGGCATGTCCACCCCCGCAACGGGCGCGGCCACTCTCGCGCCGCGCCGGTCCAGCCGGTTCGTTGCCTGGGTGCGCGCGTGGCGCGCCGGGTTGGTGCCCTATGACGAGGTCGCCGACGCCATCGCCGGCGACGAGGAACACCTCGTTGCGGACGCCCCGGGCACCTGGACCGACGTCCCGCTGGGTGCCGCGCTGCCCACCCTGGCCAAGCTCTCCCCGGACGAGATCCGCCTGGTGCTGCCCGCGCCGGGCGACCCGAGGGGTCTGCCCGGCCCCGGCGACTTCGCAGGTGCGGCGCTGGTCACGGGCGAGGCGGTGGTCGCCGGTGGGCTCGGGCTGATCCCCCAGGTGCGGCTGCACACCTCCGGCTCCGGAGACTGCTTCGAGACGGTGCTCTGGCGGGTCTACCCGCTGCCGGCCAACGCCCACGCCGCGTCGCTCTCGTTGCCTGGCGCCGCCGAGGCGGAGGCCGAGTTGGCCGCCGCGCTGGCCGAGACGACCGCCGTCCTGACCCGCCTCGACGTCGCCCAGTGGCGGCCCGAGCTGGCCGGTGCGCTGGCTGCGCTCCGCCGCCCGGACGGCACCACCGACCTCCCACCGGGCTTCGACCCGCGGGCCCGCCGGCTCTTCGCCAGGGCCGCGGTGCTCGACCGGGTGCTGGCGTTGGCCGGGCACGCCGCCCCGGGCGGTGCGATCAACAACTACGAGGCGCAGCAACGGGACGCGGCACTTCGCCCCCTGACCGCTGCCTGCCGGCAGGCGCTGGTGGCCGCCTGCAACGCCCCCCTGCGCCCCTGACCAGCACCGCCGTCACGAGCGCCGCCGTCACGAGCAACGCCGCCACGAGCAACGCCGTCACGAGCACCGCAACACCGCCGCCCGGACCGCGACGACCAACCGCGACGCGCGCCCGCCCCACCACACCCATGATCGTGCTCGATCCAGGATGTAGTGGCCTCCCGCCGCAGGGTCACCACTAAATCCTGGTTCAAGCACGATCATCAGCGCTAGCGCACCGCGCGGGCGAGGAGGACCGGGGCTGGTCAGATCTCGTCGAGCAGGTCCGCGACCGAGTTGATGATCCGCGACGGGCGGTACGGGTAGCGCTCCGCCTCGGTGCGGCTGCTGATCCCGGTGAGCACCAGGATGGTCTCCAGCCCAGCCTCCAGGCCGCACAGGATGTCGGTGTCCATCCGGTCACCGATCATCGCGGTGCTCTCCGAGTGCGCGTTGATGGTGTTCAGCGCCGAGCGCATCATCATCGGGTTGGGCTTGCCCACGAAGTACGGCTCGACCCCGGTCGCCTTGGAGATCATGGCGGCGACCGAGCCGGCGGCGGGTAGCGCGCCTTCCACTGACGGGCCGGTCACGTCGGGGTTGGTGCAGATGAACCGGGCGCCGTCGTTGATCAGGCGGACGGCCTTGGTGATCGCCTCGAAGCTGTAGGTGCGGGTCTCGCCGAGCACCACGTAGTCGGGGGCGAAGTCGGTCAGCACGTAGCCGACGGCGTGCAGCGCCGTGGTCAGCCCGGCCTCACCGATGACGTACGCGGTGCCACCCGGCCGCTGGTCGGCGAGGAACTGGCCGGTGGCCAGGGCTGAGGACCAGATCGACTCCTCCGGCACGTCCAGCCCCATCCGGCTGAGCCGGGCCGTCAGGTCCCGCGGGGTGTAGATCGAGTTGTTGGTCAGCACCAGGAACGGCTTGCCGGAGGCGCGCATCCGGTTGATGAACTCCGGCGCGCCGGGCACCGGCTGGCCCTCGTGCACCAGCACGCCGTCCATGTCGGTCAGCCAACTCTGCACGGGCTTACGGTCATGCATGATGATCCTCAGAGGTCAGGGGCGACGGGTCGACACGCAACAGACGGTGGGGCAGGTGTCCCACATGGGCAGCTCGCCCAGGCGGCGGCGCAGCTGCGCGCCGTCCGGGTCGGTCCGCTCGGTGACCAGCTCACGCACCATGGTCACGAAACGCGGGTCGGTGCCCGGCGTACCGGCCCGGACGAAGTCCAGGCCGAGCTGCTTGGCCGTCTCCAGCGCTTCGGTGTCCAGGTCCCACACGACCTCCAGGTGATCGGAGACGAACCCGATCGGGCTGACCACCACGCCGGTGGTGCCGCGGTGCGCGAGGGCGGCCAGGTGGTCGTTGATGTCCGGTTCCAGCCACGGCACCTGCGGCGGGCCGGAGCGGCTCTGCCAGACCAGGTCGTACCCCAGGTCGGGTGCGGCGGCAGCGGCGACGAGCCGGGCGGTCTCGTGCAGCTGCGCCTCGTACCGGCCGCCGTGCGGGCCGGCGTTGGCAGCCATCGAGTTGGGGATGGAGTGGGCGGTGAAGACCAGCCGGGTGGTGTCCCGCTTCGCCGGGTCGAGCTGGCCCAGTGCCGCCCGGACCGCGTCGACGTGCGGCTCGACGAAGCCGGGGTGGTCCCAGAACTGACGCAGCTTCTCGATCACCGGGGCGTCCGGGCCGACGGCGGCACGGGCGGCGGCGATGTCCTCCTGGTACTGCCGGCAGGACGAGTAGCCGCCGTAGGCGCTGGTGACGAAGGCCAACGCCCGGGTGACCCCGTCGTCGCGCATCTGGGTCACGGTGTCGGCGAGCATCGGGTCCCAGTTGCGGTTGCCCCAGTAGATGGGCAGGTCGAGACCGTGCGCGGCGAAGTCGGCGCGGACGGCGGACAGCAGGTCCCGGCACTGCTGGTTGATCGGGGACACCCCACCGAAGTGCTGGTAGTGCTCGGCGACCTCGACCAGTCGTTCGGGAGGCACACCCCGACCCCGGGTCACGTTCTGGAGAAACGGCATCACGTCCTCGGGCCGTTCGGGCCCGCCGAAGGACACCAGCACCACCGCGTCGTACGACATGGGGTCATTCTCGCCCCTCGGCCGGGACGTCCCGGCGACGCCCCCTGGTCCGGACGCGTAGATCACGCGGACGGTGACCAGGGGGCGTCACGGTGCGGCGTCAGGAACCGATGGCGTGGTAGCCGCCGTCGACGTGGACGATCTCGCCGGTGGTGGCCGGGAACCAGTCGGAGAGCAGCGCCAGGCAGGCCCGCGCGGCGGGCTCCTGGTCGGTGAGGCTCCAGCCCAGCGGGGCGCGCTCGGCCCAGGCTTCCTCGAACTGGTCGAAGCCAGGGATCGACTTCGCGGCGATGGTGCGCAGCGGCCCGGCGGCGACCAGGTTGCTGCGGATGCCCTGCTTGCCCAGGTGCAGCGCCAGGTAGCGGGACGCGGACTCCAGGCCGGCCTTGGCCACGCCCATCCAGTCGTAGACCGGCCACGCCTTCGTCGCGTCGAAGGTCAGGCCGACGACCGCGCCGCCGGGCGACATCAGCGGCAGCGCCGCCATGGCCAGGGACTTGTACGAGAAGGTGGACACGTGCAGGGCGGTCGCCACGTCCTCCCAGGGCGCGTCGAGGAAACCGCCGCCCAGGCAGCTCTGTGGGGCGAAGCCGATCGAGTGCACGACACCGTCGAGGCCGTCGACGTGTTCGCGGACCCGGTCGGCGAGGCCGGCCAGGTGTTCGGTGTTGGTGACGTCCACCTCGATGACCGGCGCCGGCTCGGGCAGCCGCTTGGCGATCCGCTCGACCAGGGAGAGCCGGCCGTAGCCGGTGAGCACGACCTGCGCGCCGTTCTCCTGAGCGAGCTTCGCCACCGAGAAGGCGATCGAGGCGTCGGTGATGACACCGGTGACGAGCAGTCGCTTACCGGCGAGCAGTCCGGACATCGCTGATTTCCTCCGTAGTCAAAAGGGTTAGTGGCCCATGCCGAGGCCGCCGTCGACCGGGATGACGGCGCCGGAGACGTACCCGGCGCTGTCGGAGGCCAGCCAGGTGACCACGGCGGCGACCTCGTCCGGGCTGGCCATCCGGCCGGCCGGGATGGACTTGAGGATCTCCGCCTTACGGTCGCCGGAGAGGCCGGCGGTCATGTCGGTGTCGATGAAGCCGGGTGCCACCACGTTCGCGGTGATGTTGCGGCTGCCCAGCTCCCGGGTGATCGAGCGGGCGACGCCGACGAGGCCGGCCTTGCTGGCGGCGTAGTTGACCTGCCCGGCGCCGCCGGCGAGGCCGACCACCGAGGAGATGAAGATCATGCGGCCCCACTTGGCGCGGAGCATCTTGCCGGAGGCCCGCTTCGCGACCCGGAACGCGCCGGTGAGGTTGGTGTCCACCACGTCGGTGAACTGCTCCTCGGTCATCCGCAGCAACAGCGTGTCGGCGGTCATGCCGGCGTTGGCGACCAGCACCTCGACCGGCCCCAGCTCGGCCTCGACGGCGGCGAACGCGGCGTCGATCGAGGCGGCGTCGGTGACGTCGGCGCGGACGCCGAACAGGCTGCCCTGATGGCCGGCTCCACCTGCGCCCAACCCCGGCTCGGCTGCACCGGCGCCGGGCACTCCCCCACCCCGGTGGGTGACCGCCACCCGGTCGCCCTGCTTGGCGAAGGCCTGCGCGATGGCCAGGCCGATTCCCCGGTTGCCCCCGGTCACCAGCACGGTACGGGCCACTGTTCCCCCTTGCGAATGGTCAGCACGGACGCGTCGGAGCCTAGGCGTTACCGGCAGGTAAGCGCTAACGGGAGTCGCGTCACACTGGGGTACGACACGGGGATCAACCCCTGGTGGCACGCCTCGTGGCGGGGTCGGCCCGTAGCCTCCGGGTGGTGAACCGGCATCCGATCGTGGTGGCCCTGCGGGCTCTGCGACAGACAGTGCTCGGCCCGGACGCCCGGCCCGAACGGCCGCTGCTGGCCCGTTGGCCCGGACCGGCCCGCTACGCAGCGCCGGTCGGTCTGCTCGCCGCGCTCGGCCTCTTCCTGATCACGTTGACCGTGGAGAGCGACTGGGGTCTGCCGCCGCCGATCGCGCTCCTGTTCGCGGCGATGACGGTGGCGCCGCTGCTGGCGCTGCCCCGGCGTCCGCTGCTGGCCTGGCGGCTGACGGTGCTGGCCCTGCTGGTCTGCACCTTCAACGCCCCGGCCGACCAGGCCTGGCCGTGGACCCCACCGCTGGCGCTCGGGTCGATCGCTGTGGCGGCGGTGGTCTTCGCACGGGTCGACCGGCCGGTGCTGGCCTGGGTGGTGGCGATCAGCACGGTGCCGGTGCTCACCCTGGTCCATCCCGACAACCGGGTCCCCGTCCTGCTGCTGCTCGGCGCGCTGGCGATCGTGGGCGACCTGATCCGCCGCAACCGACTGTCCCGGCACGCGCTGGCGGCGCAGGCCGAGCTGAGCGAACGGGAGCAGGAGCGCCGCGCGGTGCTGGAGGAACGCACCCGGATCGCCCGGGAACTGCACGACGTGGTGGCCCACCATATGTCGTTGATCGCGGTGCAGGCGGAGACCGCCCCGTACCGGCTGACGGACGTGCCGGCCCCGGCAGCCGCGGAGTTCGTCGCCATCGCCGCGTCGGCCCGCGACGCGCTGACCGACATGCGGCGGCTGTTGGGGGTGCTGCGCAGCGAGACGACCGGACCGCAGACCGCACCGCAGCCGGACCTCACCGACCTGGGCGCGATGGTGGACGCGGCACGCCGGGCCGGGCTGCCGGTGACCCTGGACGCCCCGCCGGTGGACGACGACCGGGTGCCCGCCCCGGTCGGGTTGGCCGCGTACCGCATCGTCCAGGAGGGCCTGGCCAACGCGGCCCGCCACGCGGCCGGCGCCGCGGTGCGCGTCACCGTCCGCGTCGGCCGGTCCGGTCTGGGGGTACGCGTCGAAAACTCCCCGGCCGACGTTCGACCGACAGCCGACGGCGGCTCCGGGCACGGGCTGACCGGCATGCGGGAGCGGGCCACCTCGCTGGGCGGTACGTTCACCGCCGGGCCGCTGCCCGACGGTGGTTACGCGGTGGCGGCCGAGTTGCCGTACGACGTGGAGGGCGGGGACCGATGATCCGGGTGCTGATCGCCGACGACCAGGCGATGGTCCGGCAGGGTTTCGGCGCGCTGCTCGCCGCCCAACCGGACCTGCTGGTCGTGGGGGACGCCGCCGACGGCGCGCAGGCGGTGGCCGCCGCCCGCCACCTCGACCCGGACGTGGTGCTGATGGACGTGCGGATGCCGGTCATGGACGGGCTGGAGGCCACCCGCAAGCTGCTCGGTGACCGGTCGACGCAGCGACCGCGGGTGCTCATCCTCACCACCTTCGACCTTGACGACTACGTGTACGAGGCGCTGCGCGCCGGGGCCAGCGGGTTCCTGCTCAAGGACGCCCCGGCGGCCGACCTGGTGCAGGCGGTGCGGGTGGTGGCGGCCGGCGACGCGCTGCTCGCCCCGGGGGTGACCCGCCGGTTGATCGCCGAGTTCGCGGCCCGCCCGGACCGCCGCCGCCCCCGCCCCACCGACCTGGCCGGGCTCACGCCCCGCGAGACCGAGGTGCTGCGGTTGATCGCCCGGGGCCGCAACAACGCGGAGATCGCGGGTGACCTGGTGGTGGCCGAGCAGACGGTGAAGACGCACGTCGGGCGGATCCTGGCCAAGCTGGGGCTGCGCGACCGGGCCCAGGCCGTGGTGCTGGCGTACGAGACGGGTCTGGTGGCCGCCGGCGAGTAGCCCTGTGGAGCCAGCCCGGGAACGGCTCTGCGGGACGACGACCGGGCCCCGCCCCTGGGCGCACTCTCCCCTTCGGACGACATTCCGGAGGGAGAACGTGATGCGACGACGAGGTGCCAGCGGGGTGGCGATGGCCGCGCTGCTCGGTGTGAACCTGGTCCTGCCGACCCGACCCGAGCCGGCCACGGCGGTGGGGTTCGTCGAGGCGTACCCGGTGACGGCGGCGGCGATGCGCGCGGCCGGCCCTCCGTACGCGGACTGGGCTGCCGACGGACGCCGGTTCCTGCTGTTCGACGAGCGCGGTGACGGTCGCGCGGTCGAGGTGTTCGGCGACCTCGCCGACGCGGACCGGATCGCGGTGCTGGTGCCGGGGGTCGGCAGCACCCTCGCCGACTTCGACACCGGGTTGGGCGGGGTGGCCCGGCGGGCGCCGGCGGTGCAGGCCGGGCAGCTCTACCGGGAGCTGCGGGCGACCGACCCGACGGCGCGGGTAGCGGTGCTGGCCTGGCTCGGCTACGACCCGCCCGACGGGGTGTTGACCGCCGCCGGTGGCGTCAGCGCGCGGCGCGGCGCGGCCGGGTTGGCAGCACTGCTGCGGGAACTGGCCGGGCGGCGTCCGGCGGCGACGATCACGCTGGTCGGGCACAGCTACGGGGCGCTGGTGGTGGCGCTGGCGGCGGCGGACGCCCCGGCCCAGGTCACCGACGTGGTCAGCCTCGGCGGTGTCGGCGCTGGGGTGCAGCGCGCCGACGACCTGCCCGGCGGGCGGCGATTCTGGGCGGCCGAGGCGCCGACCGACTGGATCCGACGGGTACCGCCGGTGCGCCTGCCCGGCCTGGGTTTCGGCCGGCGACCCGGCGACCCGGCATTCGGTGCCCGACCCCTGCCGGTGGGTGGGGTGGCGGGGCACGACGGCTACCTCGCGTCGGGCAGCGCCGCGCTGGGCGCGGTGGCGGCGGTAGTGCTGGGCGACGTCGACCGGATCGGGGACGCCCGGTGAGCCGGGACCGTGCCGTCGACGCGCTGCGGGCGTACGCCATCGGCGGGGTGGTGCTCGGGCACTGGCTGGTCACCGGTCTGGTGCTTGGCGGCGACGGCGGGCTGCACCAGGCCAGTCCGCTGACCGCCCTGCCCGACCTGGCCCCGGCGACCTGGGTGTTGCAGACGCTCGGGCTGTTCTTCTTCACCGCCGGGTTCGGCTCGACCCGGTCGCTTGCCCGCCACCCGGGCGGCGCGGGTGGTTGGCTGGCGGGGCGGCTGCGCCGGCTGCTGCTGCCCACCGTGGCGCTGCTCGGTGTGGGTGCCGCGGTGCTGCTCGCCGCCACCGTCGTCGGCACCTCGGACGACACGCTCTCCGTCGCGCTGCGGCTGGCGGTCAGCCCGCTGTGGTTCCTGCTACCGCTGGTGATCCTGGTCGCGGTGACCGGCCCGCTGCGCGTCGCCGTACGCCGGTGGGGGGTGGCTCGGTGCGGGGCCCCGGCGGTGGCCGTGGTGGCTGCTGCCGACCTGGCCGTCCGGCTGCTGCCGGCCGGCACCGACCTGCCCCCGGTCACCGTGCTGGCGGCCTGGTCGGTGCCGTACCTGCTGGGTGTGGCGCACGCCGACGGGCGGCTGGACGGCCGGCGGGCGGGCGGCACGTTGGCGGCCGGTGGGGCGGTCGCGCTGGCGGCGCTGCTGGCGCTGGGCTACCCGGTGAGCGCTGTCGGCGTGCCCGGGGCCGGGGTGTCCAACCTGAACCCGCCGTCGCTGCTGGTCGTGGCGCTGGCGGTGACCCAGGTCGGGCTGGGGCTGTTGGCCCGGCCGGCCCTGCACCGGCTGCTGACCCGGCCGCTGCCGGGCCGGGCGGTGACCGCTGTGAACCGGTCCGCGGTCCGGATCTACCTGTGGCACCAGCCGGTACTGGTGGCGGTGACCGCGCTCACCGCGCGCGGCGGGCTGGCGATGCCCGGTCTGCACACCGCCCCGGACGGCCCGGGATGGGTGCTGGCGCGCTGCTGCTGGCTGCCGTTGCTCACCGTGGTGCTGGTCACTGTGGTGCGGGTGGGGCGGCCGAGATCGCGCCACCGAGGCGTACGCGCTGGTGGCGAGCGGCGTCGCCAACCGGGCGGTGGAGGGGCCGCCGGCCGGTCGGCCGAGTGCGTTCCGTCGGTACCTCAGGTGTACGATCATCGACGTTCCGGCCCGCCCGACTTGCAGGAGGTGATCGCTGTGCGAGATAGCGATCCTCCCAGTCGTGGCCGGGCCGATGGTCAGTCCCGCTGAGCCACGACTCAGTCTGGTGAACTGACCCCGCTCCGCTCCCCACCACGTCGGCAACCGCCGAGGTGAGTGTGCCGCGCCGCCCGGTCCCGGGCGGTCGCCGGGAGCCGCCCGGTCACGACTTCGTGTGCGCGTCCCCACCCCCTGCGGTCCGCCCCCGCACGCGGACCGTCCAGCCGCCACCCGGAGCCGTCATGAGCCGTTACGTCGCCCCGCTGGGCTTCACCCTCGCCGCCGTCTGGGTGGCCATCGTCTTCGTGCTCGCCGGTGGCGGTCACTGACCGCTCCGGATCGGCAGTGTCGCTGACCGCTGGCCGGCGCCGCCCGTGCTGGTGCCGGCGGCGGTCCCTGACCGCCGCCGGCGCACCGGCTACAACATCCGGGACGACCAGAGCAGACTGAACGCGCCCGCGCAGAGCGCCAGCAGCAACGCCAGCCCGGCGTACCACTGGGTCACCTCACGCGGCTCGGTGCGGAACCCGATCGAGCTGCCCATGTCCTGATAGACCTGCTTCAGCTCGCTCACCGAGGCTGCCTCGTAGAAGTAACCCTCGGTGGTCTCGGCCAGCTCGGCGAGGGCCATCCGGTCCACCGGCACCCGCTGCAACTGCCCGCCGATGTCGACCTGGCCGGTGTCGGTGCCGAAGGCGATGGTGGAGACCGGAACGTTCGCGGCCTGCGCGGCCGCCGCCGCCTCCTCCACCGCCCGACCGGAGGTCCGGAAGCCGTCGGAGAGCAGCACGATCCGTGCCGGCGGGATGCCCTCCGCGCCGTCGGTCGGCACCGACCGGATCGCCTCCAGGCAGGTGAACACCGCCTCGCCAGTGGCTGTCGCCTCGGCCAGCACCAGCCCGTCGATGGCGCTGGTCACCGCGTCCCGGTCCTTGCCCGGCGGCACCAGCACGTTGGCCGCCTTGGCGAACGACACGAGGCCCAGGTTGTAGCTCTCCGGCAGCTCACTGACGAACTGCTTGGCCGCCTCCTGGGCCGCCTCCAGCCGGTTCGGCGCCACGTCGTCGGCCTGCATCGACAACGACACGTCGATGGCGAGCATCACGGTGGCCCGCTCCAGCGGCTCCTTGGTGTCCACAGCGGGACGGGCCAGCGCGGTGGCCAGCACCAGCAGGCAGAGCAGGAACGCGGTCGCCGGGACGTGCCGACGCCAGCCCAGGCCCTTCGGCGCGACAGTACGCAGCAGGTCCACATTGGTGAACCGCATCGCGTACGCCCGGCGGTGCAACTGCCGCCAGACGTAGAACGCGGCGAGGGCGAAGACCGGCAGCACAGCCAGCAGCCACCACGGTTGCAGAAAACGGATCATCGTGTCGTCCCCCGGGTACGCGCGTGCCGCTGCGCGGCCACGAATCGCACCATGTCCAGCAGCCAGTCTCGGTCGGTACGCAGACGCAGGTGGGCCGCGCCGGCGCCGCGCAGGGCGGCGGCGATCGTGGCCCGTTGGGCGGTGGCCGCCTCGGCGTAGCGCTGCCGCAACCGCGGGTCGGCGGTCTGCACCTCGTGCAGCTCGCCGCTCTCCGGGTCGACCACCGGCAACACGCCCACGTCGGGCAGTTCCAGCTCACGCGGGTCGACCACCTCGATCGCCAGCACGTCGTGGCGGACGCGCAGCTTGCGCATCGGCCGCGCCCACTGCTCGGCCGGCGCGAGGAAGTCCGAGACCACCACTGCCACACCACGACGGCGCGGCGGACGGTTGAGCATCTCGATCAGGGCGCCGAGATCACCACGGCCGGGTTGGATGGCGGTGCCGGCGACGGCACGCAGCAGGCCCTGCGCCTCCTTGCGTCCGGAGCGCGCCGGCAGCCGGGTGAGCACCCCGGGCCCGGCCGGCGGTGGTCCGCCGCGCCAGCGTCGGGCCGGGGCGGACACCCCGCCACCGGTGCCGATCACGGCGCCGATCCGGTTACCCCCGCGCACTGTCAGGTGGGTGATGGCGGCCGCGGCGGCCACCACCACCTCCCGTTTGAGCCACTGCCCGGTCCCGAAGTCCAGGCTGGCGGAGAGGTCGAGCGCGAGCCAGGTCTCCAGTTCCCGGTCGGCGACCGTACGCCGCACGTGCGGTGTGGTGGTCCGGGCCGTGACCGGCCAGTCCATCCGGCGCACGTCGTCGCCGGGGCGGTACTCCCGGGACTCTCCCGCCTCACTGCCCGGTCCGGGCAGCAGGCCGGCGTAGTCGCCCTGGAGCAGACCGTCGAGCTTGCGGGTGACGAGCAGCTGAAGCCGGGACAGCACGGCCTCGCTACGGTCGGCGAGGGGTGCCGGACGAGGGGTGGGTGAGGTCACGGGCGCTGCCCGGGCCAGCCAGCGCCCGGCGGCGGCGCGATCGTCGGCGGGGTGGCCTGCTGCCGGGGAGCGACAGCCGGGAGCGGGATCGTCGACATCACCCGCTGCACGATGTGGTCGGCGGGTACGTCGTCGGCGAGCGCGTCGTAGCTGAGCACCAACCGGTGCCGCAGGATGTCCGGCGCGATGTCCTGCACGTCCTGTGGCAGCGCGTAGTCACGCCCGCGCAGCAGCGCCAGGGCGCGGGTGGCCCGGACCAGGCCGAGCGAGGCGCGCGGGCTGGCCCCGTACTGGATCAGTTGCGCGACGTCGGGCATGCCGTGCTCGGCCGGGGCCCGGGTGGCCAGCACCAACCGGACCGCGTAGTCGACAAGGGCGTTGTGGACGAACACCTGGTCCGCCTTGCGTTGCAGGGCGATCAGCTCCGGGGTGTCGAACACCGCTGTCGGCTCGGGCGCGGCCACGCCCATCCGGTAGACGATCTCCCGTTCCTCCGCGTCGGTCGGGTAGCCCACCACGATCTTCATGAGGAACCGGTCCCGCTGCGCCTCCGGCAGCGGGTAGACGCCCTCCTGCTCGATCGGGTTCTGGGTGGCCATCACCAGGAACGGGTCCGGCACCCGGTGGCTCTCCCCACCGATGGACACCTGCCGCTCACTCATGACCTCCAGCAGCGCGGACTGCACCTTCGCCGGTGCCCGGTTGATCTCGTCGGCGAGCAGGAAGTTGACGAAGACCGGGCCCAACTCGACGTCGAACTTCTCGCTCGACTGCCGGTAGATCCGGGTGCCCATGATGTCGGCGGGCACCAGGTCCGGGGTGAACTGGACCCGGGCGAAGGACCCACCGACGACCTTGGCGAGGGTCTCCACGGCCAGGGTCTTGGCCACCCCGGGCACGCCTTCGAGCAGGCAGTGACCGCGGGCGAGCAACGCGACGAACATCCGCTCCACCATCCGGTCCTGCCCGACGATCACACGTTTGATCTCGAACAGGCCCTTCTCCAGCAGGGTGGCGTCCTGCGCGGGTGTGGTCACCGGGGCGGGTGCCGCTCCGTTCGGCGTCGGGGCGTCGGGCATGGTCGGCTGGGCCACCGGTCCTCCACAGCGTTTGTCGGTCGTCGCGGCTCGTGCGGTATCAAGACTCGCACGCCTTGCTGAGTGTCGAGGTGGGGAGAAGCCGATTTTGGCCGCGCCGTCCCCAGCGGCCGAATCGCGCATCGAGGGTGTGCACGGACCGGCCCACCGCGTGTACGATTCACCCCGTCGCCGGGCGGCTCCCCCCGTGGTCGCCCGGCGCTCAACTTCTCCGTCCCGCCGCCCTAGACTGGCCGGGATGAGCATCCCCTCCCCCGCCGATGAGGCCCTGGTCTGTTCGGCCCGGGGCTGCCGGTCCGCCGCCGTCTGGGCGCTGGAGTGGAACAATCCCCGTCTGCACGACGCCGATCGGCGCAAGACCTGGTTGGCCTGCGCCGAGCACCGGGGCAGCCTCGGTGACTTCCTCGACGCTCGAGGCTTCCTGCGTGCCGTCACTCCGGTGCCCGGATCGCCTACGCTCGACCTGTGAGCGGCGACCCTCCGGCTTCCCCCGGCCCCACCTCCCCGTCCTGGCCGCCCACCCCGGCCACCGCACCACCCGGCGTCGACCCGCCGCCCGGCGCGTTCCCGGCACCCGGCACGCTCGGCCCGGAGCCCACAGCGCCGGATGCCTCGACGCCTGCCCCGCTGCCACCGGGCGCGCTGCCGCCCGGTCACCGGCCGGCACCCGCCGCCGATCAGCGCGCGCCCGACCTGCCGCCCCCGGGTCTCCTGCCGCCCGAGCCCGGCGCGCTGCTGACGGCCGCGCCGGGTGGTCGGGGTCCACTGGAGCCCTGGCCGGACACTGTCAACTGGCAGCCGATCTCCACCGACCTGATCTGGGTGGAGCTGATCCGGCTGGCGATCGTGGTGGCCATCGGGCTGGCGGTGACCGGGGTCGGCTGGGCGTTCAGCGGTCACTGGTTGTTCGGGCTCGCCGTCGCCGTCGTGCTGGTGCTCGGTGCGTGGCGGGCCGTCGCGATCGTCCGCGCGGTCCGGGCCTGGGGGTACGCCGAGCGGGAGAACGACCTGCTGGTGCGGCACGGGCTGCTGGTCCGCCGGCTCTCCATCGTGCCCTACTCGCGGATGCAGTTCGTCGACGTGAGCGCCGGGCCGTTGGAGCGCGCCTTCGACCTGGCCACTGTGCAGTTGCACACCGCGGCGGCGGCGAGCGACGCCCGGGTGCCCGGGCTGCGTCCGGCGGAGGCGTCGCGGCTGCGCGATCGACTCACCGCGCTCGGCGAGGACCGGGCGGAGGGGCTGTGAACACCCGCGTGGGTGGCCGCCGACCGCGCCGAGGGCCGCGCCGATGAGCGACGGGGCCCCCGAGCCGAGCACCGTGCCACCCACCGGCCCGACGCCACCGGGGCCGGTGCTGCCCGCTGGCGCGACATCGTCTGGGCCGGTGCCGACTGGCACGGCATCGCCTGGGCCGGTGCCGACTGGCTCGTCACCTCATGGGCCGGTGCCGCCCGGCACGCCCGCGTCGTGGCCGGCACCACCGGTTGGCGGCGAGGGCGAGCCCCGGCAGCGACTGCACCCGCTCAGCCCGGTGCTGCACGGCGCCAAGTCCCTGGTCGTGGTGATCGCCGGGCTGTCCTGGTCGACGCTGTCCCGGGTGGGCTTCGGCTGGTTCGCCGCCATGGTGGCGGTGCTGGCGCTCGGCGCGACAGTGCTGTCGGTGATCAGCTGGTACAACACCGGCTACCACGTCGTCGGCCGGGAACTACGGGTGTACGAGGGGCTGCTCTGGCGGCGTACCCGGGCCATCCCGTTGGAACGGTTGCAGGCCGTGGAGGTGGTCCGGCCGCTGCTCGCCCAGCTCACCGGCCTGGCCGAGCTGCGCCTGGAAGTGGTCGGCGGAGGCAAGACCGAGGCGCCGCTGGCGTACCTCGGCGTCGCCGACGCGGCGGTGCTGCGCGAGCGTCTGCTGGCGCTGGCCGGGCGGGTGGCGCAGCGGCCCGCGCCCAGCGACGCCGCGGCCCCGGTTGCCCCGGGTGCGACGGCGCCACCGACGGCCGTACCGGGCCGGCCACTGCACGCGGTACGCAACCAGAACCTGCTGATCAGCCAACTGCTCACCCCGCAGGCGTTCCTGCTCCCGTTCGGTGTGGCCTTCGTCGTGGTGCAGTTCCTCACCGCCGGTTCGTGGTCGTTCGTCGCGGTGGCGAGCACACTGACCGCGATGGCGGGTGTCCTGCTGCAGCCGATCCGCCGGGTCCTCGACGACTGGAACTTCCGGCTGGCCCGCGACGGCGGCACGCTGCGGGTGCACAACGGCCTGCTGGAGACGCGGGCGCAGACCGTGCCGCTGGAGCGGGTGCAGACCGTGCGGGCCACCTGGCCGTTGCTGTGGCGGATGAAGGGCTGGCTGCGGCTGCGGCTGGAGGTGGCCGGTTACTCCGTCGCGGAGGCCGACGACCGCAACCGGCCCGACCGGCTGCTGCCGGTCGGCGACCTGCCGACGGCGACGATGATCGTCGCCGAGGTGCTTCCCGGGGTACGCCTCGACGCGCTCAACCTGAGCCCGCCGCCGCGGCGGACCCGTTGGCTGCACCCGCTGGGCCGCACCGCGTTCGGCGCGGGGCTGTTCGAGCGGGTGTTCGCCACCCGGTCCGGGCGGCTCACCAGGCAGTTGGTGATCGTGCCGTACGCCCGGATCCAGAGCGTGCGAGTGGTCCAGGGGCCCATCCAGCGCCGTCTCGGGTTGGCCACCGTCCACGCCGACACCGCGGGCGGCTCCGGCGCCACAGCCCAGGACCGCGACCTGGCCGAGGCCTGGGCCCTGGCAGCGGACCTGACCGCGAGAGCACACCAGGCCCGCACCCGACTCTGACCCCGCGACGGCCCACCCCGTTGCTATATATATCGCCGCACGATATATATAGACCATGGACATCAGTGAGCAGACGTTCCTGATCCTCTCCGCCCTCGCCGACCAACCCCGCCACGGCTACGCGTTGGTGACAGAGGTCGACGAGATGACCAGCGGCAGGATCCGGCTACGCGCCGGCACCCTCTACGGGGCCCTCGACCGCCTCGTCACCCAGGGGCTCATCGCCCCCGACCACGACGAGGTGGAGAAGGGCCGGCTGCGTCGTTTCTACACATTGACCGACGCCGGGGCAGACGCCATCCGCGCTGAGAGCCAGCGGATGGCCACAGCGGTCCGGCTCGCCGAGGAACGCCTCAACAAGCGTGCCGCCCGCAACGCCCCGCGCCTCGGGACCATCGGATGAGCCCGGACACGAGCCCCCTGGAACGACGATATCGGCGGCTGCTGCGTCTGCTGCCAGCCACGCACCGCAGCGCCCGCGGCGAGGAACTGCTCGGACTGCTGCTCGACCTCGACGACGGCCGCCGACACCCCAGCTGGCACGAGACACTGAACATCGTCGCCCTGGCGATCCGACTGCGACTCACCACGCCCGTCACCACCACGGCCCTGACCACCGGGCTCACCGCCCTGCTCGTCGCCGCCGGCACCCAGCCCGCCGGTCACACAGTGGACCTGTTCACCGGCGCCGTCCTCGCCACCGACATGGCGGCCATCATCGCCAGCTGGCCGCAACTGGCCGCTCTCGGCCTGCTGCCCCTCGCGCCACTGATCGCCTGGCTGTGCGGCGCGACCCGGACCGCCCTCACCCTGCAGGCGATATTCCTGACGGTCACCGTAGGTTGGTTCGTCATCGACGTGCTCGGCGGCGCCGGCCTGGGGATCAACCCCGGCCAACAACTCTTCGCGTACGCCCCACCGGCCCTGACCCTCGCACTGCTCGCGGTCGCCGCCCGCGAACGGTGGGCCGCGCCCCGGCCGCGCCCGTTCTGGTGGGCCCTCGTCCCGCTCGGGATCCTCGCCTGGAAGGGCACCGGAGAGTGGGGACGCCACGGCGTCTACGTTCCCGACGCCGTGCCGACGGTCATCGGGGTCCTCACCGCCGCCACAGTCGCTGTCGGAGCCGCCTTCGCGCTCCGCCGCCACCGGCCCGCCGTCATCGTCGGCGTCGGGCTCACCGGATTCGTCGCCGGATGG
Source organism: Micromonospora sp. NPDC048947 (assembly GCF_040649495.1). Lineage (NCBI taxonomy): Bacteria > Bacillati > Actinomycetota > Actinomycetes > Micromonosporales > Micromonosporaceae > Micromonospora > Micromonospora sp. NPDC048947. The sequence continues at coordinate 60,289 of NZ_JBEZFO010000004.1, read as the reverse complement.
CTCATCCCCGACCCGCTGCTCTCCAACACGGCGATGCGCCACTTCGACGGTCAACCGCTGCCACTGGCGATCCTCATCATGGTGATCGCCGCCACCGTGGGCGGCATCAGTCGCCTCACCCGTCGCCTCAAGCCCGAGGCGCGAGCGCTACCACCCGATGAACCAGTGCTGCCCTGAACACCAGCTTCGGCTCGGAACGACCGACCCTGATGGGACCTAACGGTCGGCGGGGATCGCGGGGTGGGTGGTGGTGTCCGGTTCCCGTGGAGCGGGCGGCTCGGGCTCGCCGGGCGGAGGGTCGGTGGGCTGCTCCGTGGGCAGTGCCGCCTTGGCGCTCGGGTGGCGGGCCCGCCAGGCCGCCCAGCCGCGCTCCGCCAGACCGACCACCAGGAAGGTCAGCCCCACGTAGGCCCAGCCGACCAACACGTCGATCACGTAGTGCTCACCCGAGTAGACCAGGGTGAAGGTCATCGCCAGCGGATACGCGAGCAGCAGCGGCCACCAACGACGACGGGTGGCGGTCAGGAAGAACAGCACCACGAACAACGCCCACGCGGTGTGCAGCGAGGGCATCGCGGCGACCGGGTTGGAGGCGATCTGACCGGCGTTGAGGACGTTGCCGGCGCCGTGCATGCCGAACGCCTTCCAACCCCGGGTCGAGATCCGGGCGACCTCGGTGAGCAGGCCGTTCTGCGCCGCCCACCAGGGCGGCGCGGCCGGGTAGATGAAGTAGGTGACCAGACCGGCCGCGCAGAGGAAGCCCCAGCGCCGCATGTACGCGGCCCAGCGGTGCCGGTCGCGCAGCCAGAGCACCGCGGCGGCGGCCAGCGCCACCACGAAGTGGGAGAAGTACACCCAGCTCGCGGCGACATCCCACCAGTGCACCTGCGGGTGGTAGAGGTGCTGCTGCAACCAGACGGTGGGCACCTCACCGCCGGTGGCCCAGCCGAACATGAACCGGTCGGCGACGATCAACTCCATCGCGTGCGGCGTGGCCCCGTTGTCGGCGAACCCGCGCGAGAGGTTGTAGATCACGAACAGCAGCACCACCGGCACCCAGTCCCGGGCGAAGCGCAGGTGGCTACGCCACGGCCGTTCGCTGTTCCAGGCGATGGTCGCGAGCCAGATCCAGACGAAGGCGTACGCCGGGTCGGTGGGCAGCCCGATGGCCAGCCACGCGGCGACGAAGGCGACCGCCCAGACGGTCATCGCGACGACGCGCCGACGACCCCCGTCCGGGGACGCGGGCGGGTCGGTCCGGGCGGGGGGCTGGGGGTCAGTCACGACGGCCATCGGGGTCAAGGTTAACGACGGGTACGGCATCGACCGACGGGGACCACCCGTTGCACGTCGGGGTGGTCGCGCCCGGATCGTCGGGCGCGTGCTCGACGCGTCCGGCGAGCACCTAGGCTGACGACCATGCAGGAGCAGCCCGAGCCGGCCTTCGCGCCGGGTCTGACCGCCCAGGTCGAGTTGACGGTCACCGACGCGGACACCGCCCAGGCGGTCGGTTCCGGGGACGTACCGGTGCTGGGCACTCCCCGGGTGCTGGCGCTGGCCGAGGCGGCCACCGTCGCGGCGACGGCGACCGGGATGCCACAGGGTTCGACGACAGTGGGCACCCGTGTCGAGTTGGAGCACCTGGCACCGACAGTGGTCGGCCGGACGGTCCGCGCGCAGGCGCTGCTGGCGACCGTCGACGGTCGCCGACTGTCGTTCGAGGTCACTGTCAGTGACGGCGACCAGACGGTGGCCCGGGGCCGGGTGGACCGGATCCTGGTCGACCGGGGACGCTTCGTCGAACGGGCCGGGCGGACGTCGTGAACGCCGCTTTCGTCGAGGTCGCCGACCGGGTGCACGTGCTGGCCGAACCGCTGCTGCGGGTCAACGTCACGCTGGTCGTCGGCGACGACGAGGCGCTACTGGTGGACACGCTCTCCTCGGCCGCCCAGGCCACCGAGCTGGCCGAGGCAGTCCGGGCGGTCACCGACCGTCCGTTGACGCTTGTCAACACCCACCACCACTACGACCACTGCTTCGGCAACGCCGTCCTGGCCGGCGACCCACCCCGCCCGGTGTACGCGCACGAACTGGCCGCCACCGCCCTGCGCGAGGAGCCGGAGCGGCTACGCCGGGAGGCGTACGAGGAGTTGCGCACGGAGCACCCGGCGCTCGCCGCCGAACTGGCCGACACCCCGCTGTTCGCCCCCACGCACACAGTGCACGTCGAGACGGTCCTCGACCTCGGCGGTCGACGGGTGCTGCTACGCCACCCGGGGCGGGGGCACACCGAGGCCGACCTTGTGGTGCACGTGCCGGACGCCGACGTGTTGGTGGCCGGGGACCTGGTGGAGCAGAGCGGCCCGCCCGCCTTCGAGGACTCGTACCCGTTGCAGTGGCCGGACGCGGTCGCGGACCTGCTGCGACTCACCACCGCGCGCACTGTGGTGATCCCGGGCCACGGCGACCCGGTGGACGTCGACTTCGTCCGGGCGCAGCACGCGGAGCTGGCGAAACTGGCCTGGCTGATCCGGGCCGCGCACACCGGCAGCGCCCCGCCGGAGCGGGTGGCGGCCGAGGCCCCTTTCGGGGCCCGCCCGGCCCTGGTCGCCGCACACCGGGGCTACCTCCAGCTGAACGGCGACGCCTGACCCGCCTACGCCGAGGCACGTCGCCACTGCTGGTGGGTGCCGGTGCCACACGTCCACTGGGCGAGGCGGGCACCGTCGGTGGTGGCGGCGTTGAGCACCTCCAGGCACTTGCCACTGTGCCGGGCGACGAGCTGCACGTACCCCGAGCCGAGATCCTGCACGCGCCACTGCTGGTTCGTGCCGCCGTTGCAGCTCCACTGGATCACGCGGACCCCGTCGGTGGTTGCTGTCGCGCCGCCGGACACGTCGAGGCACTTGCCGCTGTGCACGCTGACCACCGCCTGGTAACCGCCACCCGCGTCCTGGAAGCGCCACCGCTGGTTCGGCTGACCGTTCGCGGCCCACTGCACGATCTCCGCACCGTCGGTGGTCGCGTTGTTGTAGACGTCCAGCAGCTTGCCGCTGTGTCGCGCGCTGAGGGTGTACGTGGTCGGCACCGGCACCGAGGTGTCCGGGGTCAGCCGGTACAGCCCGGCTCCGTGGGCCGGTAGCGACCGGGTGAGGGTGCCGGTCACCGTGCCGAGGGCCGCGCCGGACCACAGGTCGGTCACTGCGGCCGACCCGATCCCGAGGTCGGCGAGGTTCACCGACACCTGCGCCGCGCTGCTGTCCCGGTTGAACAGGGCGACGTACCGATCGGTGCTGCCCGGCACGTCGGCGACCCACACCTGCCGGCTGCCACCGTAGAGCTGACGGTTGTTCGTGCTGTTCTGGTTGACTCCCAGAACAGCGGCGTTGGTCATCAGCGCCAGCTCCGCGGCGCGGTTCTCGACAAGGTTGCCGCCCCACATCAACGGCGCCCGGTTGATCGCCCAGAGTGACATCAGGGTGCGCTGCTCGTCGGCTGTCAGATTGGAGTATCGCGGCGAGCCAACCGGCCCGTACTTGGAGAGCCGGCCGATCGGGATCATGTCGGCGTCGGGCCACGCGCCGGTGGTGCGGTACGGGGTCCAGTTGCGCAGTTGGTCGAAGAGCGCGTCCACTGACGACCAGTTGTCCCACAGATCGTTGACGATCCGCCACATGTGCGCGTTGGCCTGGACGTGTGCGCCGCTGGCCAACGAGGTCGGGCCGGGTGACAGGCTCAACACCATCGGACGGCCGCTGCGCTGGATGGCCAGTCGGTACCCCTCGACCTCCGACTGCCGGTACGTCGGGGCGGCGATGTCGTCCACCTTCACGTAGTCGACCCCCCAGGACGCCAGCAACTGGAACATCGAGTCCAGGTAGGTCTGCGCGCAGGGGTTGGACATGTTCAGGCCCCACATCAGGTTGAGCCAGGCCGCTGTGGTGGTGTTGTTGATCTGGTTGGCGCGGCAGGTGGTCCCGAGGATCGGAACGTTGTCGGCGACCGCCTGGCGGGGAATGCCTCGCATCAGGTGGACGCCGAACTTCAGCCCCTGCGCGTGGACGTAGTCGGCGAGCGGCTTGAACCCGTTCTCACCGGCGGCTGAGGGGAACCGGGTGGTGTCCGGCAGCAGCCGTCCGTTGGCGTCCATCCGGAGCCGGGGTTGCAGGTTCGCGTCCTGGTTGGGGCTGTTGTTGTGCCGACCGGGGTAGTACCAGGCCCAGTCGATCACCACGTACTCCCAGCCGAACTGCCGCAGGTTGGCGCCCATGTAGTCGGCGTTGGCCCGGACGTCGGCCTCGGTGACACTCCAGTTGAACGAGTCGTAGCTGTTCCACCCCATCGGCGGGGTGTCGGCCACCCCGTTGTCCCACGCCTTCGCCCGCTCGGGCGGGTCGGCGACGACCATCCCGGCAGCCACGAGCAGCATGACCAGCAGGGCCGCGACGCGGCGAAACAACAGAGGCACCAAAACCACCCGCATCAGAACCTCCCCGACGACGCCCACGTTTCCATCGTGCGACGTCGATGTTAACGCTCACAAATTCCCGAGGTCAACCCCCTCCCCCACCCCCGCCAGCACCCCCCGACGCCACCCCGCCCACCCCCTCCCCCCGCCCCGCCCGCCCCGCGTTGCCCGCGTTGCCCCACCCCCGCCCCCGTCGATCATGGAGTTGTGGCGGGTCGTAAAAGCCGCAAATATTCGGCATTCGGGCACCACAAGTCCATGATCGACTGGGCGGGGCAGTGCGGGGCGAGGGCAGCGCGGGGTGGGGTTAGGGGTTGAAGCGGTTTTGGACGGCGGTGCGGGTGGGCATGGCGGTGGCGCCGCCCGGGGATTCGCAGACCAGGCCGGCAACCCGCAACGCGAAGGCGACCCGGTCGACCCAGCCTGACGGGCTCTCCGGTTCGCCGTCGACGAGCAGGTCGGCGATCAGCGCGGCCATCACGGAGTCACCCGCGCCGGTGGCGTCGATGGCGTCGACAGTGGGGGCCGGCACCCGGACCGGGTCGGCTTCGGCGGCGGCCAGCACCGCACCGGCCGCGCCGAGCGTCACCACCACAGTGGCCGCCCCCAACTCACGCAGGTACGCCGCCACCCCCTCGACCGGCTCACCGGGATAGAGCAGCACCGCGTCGGCGGCGCTCAGCTTGACCAGGTGCGCGCCGGCGGCGAACTCGGCGACCACCTCGCGCAGCCCTTCCAGCGCGGCCGGCCCGTTCAGCAGCCGGGGACGTACGTTCGGGTCGAAGACCCGCAGGCCGGCGGCGAGCGACCAGGCACGGCGGGCGGCGGCCAGCGTGTCGGGTTGGAGCAGCACGATCGAGCCGCAGTAGAGCACGTCGGCGCCCTCCAGCAGCGCCAGGTCCAGGTCGTCGGGGCCGAGCAGTCCGTAGGAGGCCGGCTCGCCGTAGAAACGGAAGTCCGGCTCCGGCCCGGCGTACGTGACCACGGCGAGCGTGGTCGGTGCCGGGACCATGATCGCACCGGCCAGCCCGACGTCGGCCGCGGTGAGGAAGTCGCGGATCCTGCCGCCCAGCGCGTCGTCACCGAGCGAGCCGACGAACTGTGCCGCACCGCCGAGTCGGGCCACGCCGACGGCGACGTTGAGTGGCCCGCCGCCGATGGCCTGCCGATAGACCCGTTCCCCGTCGATTTCGCTGTCGAGCAGGTCGACGAGCGCTTCGCCGAGCACCACCGCGTACCCCATGCCGATCCTCTCGTCGTCGCCACCGGCTGCCGCTCGCCGAGCCGATCTCCGTGGCACCAGGCTGGCACAACGCACGGCCCGATGGGCGCCGAAGGCCGTGCACCGACGTGCGCGCTACCCCGGCCGGTGGATCGGCCCGTCGACAGCCGCCAGGGGGCGGCCGGTGCCGCCCCACCGGGCCGCGACGATCTGCGCGGCCACACTCACCGCGGTCTCCTCCGGGGTACGACCGCCGAGGTCCAACCCGATCGGGGAGGCGAGCCGGGCGAGCTGCGCCGGGCTGAGCCCCGCCTCACTCAGCAGCTTGTGTCGCTCGTCGTGGGTGCGCCGTGAGCCCATCGCGCCGACGTACGCCAGCGGGTGGCGCAGTGCCAGCTCCAGCAACGGCACGTCGAACTTGGGGTCGTGGGTGAGCACGCACAGCACTGTCCGCTCGTCGAGCCGATCGGCCGCCAACTCGGTACGCAGGTAGCGGTGCGGCCACTGCACCACCACCTCGTCCGCTTCGGGAAAGCGCCGCGCGGTGGCGAAGACCGGCCGGGCGTCGCAGACGGTGACCCGGTAGCCGAGGAACGCGCCGATCCGGGCCACCGCGGCGGCGAAGTCGATCGCACCGAAGACGATCATCCGGGGCGGGTTGGCGTACGCGGTCACGAAGAGGCTGATGCCGCCGCCTCGGCGCTGCCCGTGGTACCCGTACCGGAGCATTGCGCTGCGTCCGGCGGCGAGCAGCCCGAGGGCGTCGGCGCTGGCCGCGTCGTCGAGGCGGTCGTCACCGAGCGAGCCGACGGACCCCTGGCCGGTCAGCACCAGCCGCCGGCCGAGCCGCCGGGCCGGGTCGATCGATCCGCCGCCGCCCGGAGAACTGCCGGCGTCGGCGGCCACGCAGGTGACGATCGCCGCCGGGTGGCCGCTTCGGCGGGCGGCGGCGACCGCCTCCAGCACCGGCAGGGCGCTCGTGTCGACGCGCTCCACAAACACGTCGAGGATGCCGCCGCAGGTCAGGCCCACTGTGTACGCGTCGTCGTCGCTGATCCCGTAGCGGCACAGCTCGGGTCGGCCGGTGTCGAGCACCAGGCGGGCGCGTTCGTAGAGATCGGCCTCGACGCAGCCGCCGGAGACGCTGCCGGTGACCGTGCCGTCGGTCGCGACCACCATGGCGGCGCCGGGCGGCTGCGGGGCGGAGTGCCAGGTGGCCACCACCGTGGCCAGCGCGACCGGCTCGCCGTCGCGGCACCGGCGGTGCACCTCGTCGAACACGTCCGGCACCGGCTGCCGCCTCTCCGTTCCCGCTCCCCGTACGCAGGATATGGCGTCCAGCGGCGACCGACGGGACTTCTCATGCATCGAGGAACGACTATTGCGCTCGGCCGCCGTGGCGTGGTGGGATGACGCGTACCGGGCGGTGCGAGGGCTGCGGCGCCGCCGGTTGCCGGGTTGGTTAGACGCGAGGGCACCGGTCCAGGACAGGACCGTCGACGGCGCACGTCCACCGGCTGTTTTCCGCCGGGGCACGTCGCCGTGATCGTCGCACCGCTCACGACAGCGGGGCGATCACGCCACATCCCACCCGATTGCGGCGGGGCGGCTCGGACAAGCGCCCCTCGCGAGTCAGGAGAACCCGTGAACCGTTCCCGTATGGCCGCCTTGCTCACCGCGGCCATGACTCTCGCGCTGGGCGCTGTCGCCCTGGCGTCCACTCCTCAGCCGGCCGCCGCGCACGGCGCGGCGATGACGCCGGGCAGCCGCACCTACCTGTGCTGGCAGGACGGCCGCAGCCAGACCGGTGAGATCAAGCCGAACAACCCCGCGTGCTCCGCCGCCGTGGCGCAGAGCGGGGCGAACTCGCTGTACAACTGGTTCAGCGTGCTGCGCTCCGACGCTGGCGGCCGGACCACCGGCTTCATCCCGGACGGGCAACTGTGCAGCGGCGGCAACACCGGTTTCCGCGGCTACGACCTGCCCCGCACCGACTGGCCGCTGACTCACCTGACCTCCGGGGCACGGTTGGACTTCAAGTACAGCAACTGGGCGCACCACCCGGGCACGTTCTACTTCTACGTCACCAAGAACAGCTGGAGCCCGACCCGGGCCCTGGCCTGGAGTGACCTGGAGGAGCCGTTCCTGACGGTGACCAACCCGCCGCAGCGCGGCTCGGTCGGCAGCAACGACGGGCACTACTACTTCAGCGGCAACCTGCCGTCGGGTAAGAGTGGCCGGCACATCATCTACTCCCGCTGGGTCCGCTCGGATTCGCAGGAGAACTTCTTCGGCTGCTCCGACGTGACCTTCGACGGCGGCAGCGGCCAGGTCACCGGCGTGGGTCCGGGTGGGACGCCGACCGACCCGACCGACCCGCCGACCGACCCGACGGATCCGCCGACCGACCCGACGGACCCGCCGACCGACCCGACCACCCCGCCGCCGTCCGGCGGTGACTGCATGGCCACCTACAAGGTGAGCAGCGCCTGGCAGGGTGGCTTCCAGGGCGAGGTCACGATCATGAACCACGGCAGTACGCCGTTCGCCGGTTGGACGGCTAGCTGGGCCTGGCCCAACGGACAGTCGATCAGTCAGATCTGGGGTGCCACCCAGACATCGTCCGGCTCGACGGTGACGGCGACGAACGTCGCCTACAACGGCACAGTCGCACCGGAGGGCACCACCACGTTCGGCTTCCTGGCCAGCTCCACAGGCACGAACGGGCTCCCCACGGTCACCTGCGCCCGCCGCTAACCACCACCACAATGAAATGATCAAGAGGTTTGCGTCACCGGAACCGCTCCGGATGACGCAAACCTCTTGATCAACAGGGTGGGGCGTGGGTCAGCGGACCATGGAGCCGACCACCGGCTTCGTGAGCAGGGCGGACTGGTTGCGCTGGATACCCGGGTCGAGGGTCTTGGCCACGAAGATCGCGTGCCAGATGCAGAAGATCAGCACCGTCCACACCTTGCGGGAGTGGTCGGCCTCCTCCCGCTTGTGCTCGTCGAGCAGCCGCAGCGCGTACGACAGGTCGAGCAGGTCACCCGCGCCCGAGGTGCTGAGCACGTGCCGGGCCCACTCGTACATCTCGCCGCGCAGCCACACCCGGGTGGGGGTCGGGAAGCCCAACTTCTTGCGGTTGACGATGGCCGGCGGCACGACACCCTGCAACGCCTGACGCATCGCGTACTTGGTGGCGTCGGAGCGCGGCGGCAACTTCAGGTCGACCGGGATCTTCGCCGCGACGTCGAAGACCTCACGGTCGAGGAACGGCACCCGCACCTCCAGCGAGTGCGACATCGAGATCCGGTCGGCCTTGACCAGGATGTCGCCGCGCAGCCAGGTGTAGAGGTCGACGTACTGCATCTTGGTGACGTCGTCGAGCTCCGTGCACTCGGCGTAGATCGGGGCGGTGACGTCCGTGTAGCGCACCGAGGGGTCGTAGCGGCGCATCAGGTGCTGCTTCTCCTCCTCGGTGAACATCCGGGCGTTGCCGTAGTAACGCTCCTCGATCGGGGTGGTGCCGCGCTCCAGGAAGCTCTTGCCCTTGACCCCCTGCGGGATCGCCTTGGAGACCGCGCGCAGCCCCTTCTGCACACCGCCGGGCAGACCGTTGACGGTGCCCAGCGACAGCGGCTCCCGGTAGATCGTGTAACCGCCGAAGAACTCGTCCGCGCCCTCACCGGAGAGCACCACTGTGACGTGCTCGGCGGCCTTCTTCGCCACGAAGTAGAGCGGTACCAGCGCCGGGTCGGCCACCGGGTCGTCAAGGTGCCAGACGATCTTCGGCAGCGCGTCGATCATGTCCTGCGGACCGATCTTGGTGGGGATCGTGGTGACGTCGAGGTGCCGGGCCGAATCCTGCGCGACGTCGATCTCCGAGTAACCCGGCACGTCGTAGCCGACGGTGAAGGTGAGGATGTTCGGGTTGAACTCCCGCGCCAGCGCCACCACCGCTGTGGAGTCGATGCCACTGGACAGGAACGAGCCGACCGGCACGTCGGAGCGCATGTGCATGCGCACGCTCTCCCGCAGCGTCTCGCGGATCTCGTGGTAGAGCCTCTGCTCGTCGTCGACCGGCGCCGGCCGGAACACCGGCCGGTACCACCGGCGTACGTCGATCCGGCCGCCCGGGGTCCAGTTCAGGTACTCCCCGGAGCCGATCCGGCTGATGCCCTTGTGCAGGGTGCCGGGCTCGGGGACGTACTGCAGGGTCAGGTAGTGGCTCAGGTTCGCCGTGTCGACGCCAGCGTCGCCCTGGTAGTTGCTGTGCGCGAACGGCAGCAGCGCCTTCTTCTCCGAGGCCAGGTAGAGGCCGTCGGCGGTCTCCAGGTAGTGCATCGGCTTGATGCCGAAATAGTCGCGGGCACCGAACGCCCGGCGTTCCTGCCGGTCCCAGATGACGAAGGCGAACATGCCCCGCAGCCGGGTGAGCACCTGCTCACCCCAGAAGTGGTAGCCCGCGACGATCACCTCGCCGTCACCGGCGGTGGCGAACTGGGCACCGAAGTTTCGGATCAACTCCTCGCGCAGCTCGATGTAGTTGTAGATCTCGCCGTTGAAGGTCAGCAGGTAACGGCCGTTCGCGTAGGGCAGTGGCTCGTGGCTCGACGCGACGTCGATGATGGCCAGCCGCTTGTGGGCGAACACGCCGTCCGCGTACCGGCCGGAGGCGTCGCCGACCACCTCGACCCCTGTCTCGTCGGGGCCGCGGTGGTGCAGGCATTCCAACGCTCCGGCGATGTGGTCGCGATGCGCGGCGGCGTTGCCGTTCGCGCTGAAGAAGGCCAGAAGTCCGCACATGGTGGCCATCTTTCCACGCGCGCTGTCGGCCCTTGCAGCCGTCCGTCGATCCACCCGACTCCCAGGGGGCGTTACCGCCAACCGGACGCGCGGTACCGTCGGGACCAGCAACGAAGCGGAGGGAGCGGCGCAATGACCGAGGGACAGACCGACGGTACGCCGACGGACGGTACGGAATCGCACGATCCGGACTTCCCGGAGGCGTTCCTGTCCTTCATGCGGCAGGGCTGGAGCGACACCGCGCTCCCCGTGACGCCCCGCCCGGAGACGCCCAACTACGCCAAGCGACGGGCAGCGCTCTCGGCGGCCTTCCCCGGCGAGACGCTGGTGATCCCCACCGGCACCGAGAAGGTCCGGGCCAACGACACCGACTACCCGTTCCGGCCGGGCAGCGACTTCGCCTACCTGACCGGCGACCACGACGCCGACAGCGTCCTGGTGCTGCGCCCGAACGGCTCGGGGCACGACGCGACGCTGTACATGCGTCCCCGATCCTCCCGGGAGACCGACGAGTTCTTCCGCAGCCGCAACGGCGAGCTGTGGGTGGGCCGGCGGCACACCCTCGGCGAGAAGTCGACCGAGCTGGGCCTGCCCACCGCCGACCTGACCGGCCTGGAGGCGACCCTCGCCGACCTGGCTCCGGGGCGTACCCGGGTGCTGCGCGGTTTCGACGCCCAGGTGGACGCGGCCGTCCGGCCCTACGACGGGCCTCGCACGGAGGGCCAGCCGGCCCGCGACCGTGAGCTGGCCATCGCCATCTCGGAGATGAAGCTGGTCAAGGACGAGTGGGAGATCGGCCAACTCCAGGACGCGATCGACGCCACCGTCCGCGGCTTCGAGGACGTCGCCCGGATCCTGCCGGCCGACCGGGCGGTCTCCGAGCGGCTGCTGGAGGGCGTCTTCGCGCTGCGGGCCCGCCACGACGGCAACGACGTCGGGTACGGCTCGATCGTCGGTGCCGGCGAGCACGCCACGATCCTGCACTGGGTGCACAACCACGGTGCCACCCGACCGGGTGACCTGCTGCTGATGGACATGGGTGTCGAGGGCCGCAACCTCTACACCGCCGACGTCACCCGGGTGCTGCCGGTGAACGGCCGGTTCACCGCGCTACAGCGCCAGGTCTACGACATCGTGTACGCCTCGCAGCAGGCCGGCATCGAGGCGATCCGCCCGGGGGTGAAGTTCAAGGACGTCCACCTGACCTGCATGCGGGTGCTCGCCGAGGGCCTGTCCGAGCTGGGTCTGCTGCCGGTGAGCGTGGACGAGGCGATGGACGAGAAGTCGACGGTCTACCGGCGGTGGACGCTGCACGGCTTCGGTCACATGCTCGGCATCGACGTGCACGACTGCTCCAACGCCCGCAAGGAGACCTACCGCGACGGCACGCTGGGCGAGGGGTACGTGCTCACCGTCGAGCCCGGTCTGTACTTCCAGCCGGAGGACGAGCTGGTCCCCGCCGAGCTGCGCGGTATGGGCATTCGGATCGAGGACGACGTGCTGGTCACCGCGACCGGCGCGGTCAACCTGTCGGCCGGGCTGCCCCGCACCTCCGACGAGGTGGAGACCTGGCTGGCCGAGCAGCGCGAAGCCGGCCCCCGCCTGCCCAGCTGAGCCTGCTGGCGGCCGAGGCTGGCGGATCAAGCCCGCCCCTGGCCTGACCGCCCCTCGCCCCTTCGCCGCCAGCCCCTGGCCGCCTGCCCCTTCTTGAGGGCTGGCGGCCAGGGGCTTCGGCCGTGATCCACTCGGCTTCCTTGACGTCGCGCTGTCCCGGCCGCTCGGATGCCGCGCTTTCAAGAAGACCGAGTGGATCATCCCCGAGGGCCAGCAACGGTCGCTGTTCGTGCCGCTCGGGTCCTTTCCGCCGACCCCGGACCGGTTGGCCGCCCTCACCCGACCTGCGCCCAATGCGTGGTTATCTCGGATACGTCCGCATCGCGAAGATGGTTCTCATACGGTGAGGATCAGAGGCTACAACCCATTTGTAGCTGGTCGTGGCGCCTCGGGCGGTGCGATCCCGTCTGGTAGCAGGAAAGGGCGGAAGGCTCTGATGTCCAACGACGTAACGAGTACCGACGGCGGGGCCTCAGCAGCTCCGCCGACACGGCGAAGGCGGGCGCTCTGGGTCGCCGGCGTGGCCGGGCTGACCGGCGTGGTCGGGCTGGCGGCCCTCGGCGGCGTCGCCGCTCGAAACGACAAGCCAAAGGCCGACCAGGTGTCCGACGCGCAGCCGTCGACCAACCGGCAGAACGTCAGCGACGACGGCGGCGCGAACAAGGGCGGCGCCAAGGACGACGGCGGTCAGGACGACGAGTGGAGCGGCGACTGGAGCGGCTTCGACGACCAGTCCGGCAAGGATGGCAAGGAGCGCAAGGACGGCAAGGACGGCAAGGACGACGAGAAGGACCGGACCAGGCAGGTCCCGTGCGACTCCGACAAGCTGATCCAGGCGATCACGTTCGCCAACAACGAGGACGGCGGCGTACTGGAGCTGGCCAGGGGCTGCACCTACACCCTGACCCGCAACCAGGACGGCAACGGCCTCCCGGTGATCACCGAGCGCATCACCCTCAAGGGTGAGCACACCACCATCGGCCGCGAGGCCACAGCCGACTACTTCCGCATCCTCAACGTCGGCGCTGGCGGGCACCTCACTCTCAAGGGCCTGAGCATCAGGGGTGGCCAGACCCTTCAGCCCCCGATGGCCTTCGACCCGGCGACGGTCTGGGCGCCGTACTCGGCCCAGGTCCGCTCGACTGTTGCCGAGCCGGCGGCAGCAGCGACGCCCGCCGCGAAGCCGACGACCACGGCCGCGCCGGGCGCCAAGGCAGCGGCAGCGAAGCCGGCAGCAACCGCCGGCAAGCTGGCCACGAAGGCAGCGCCCGCGAAGGCCACAGCCAAGGCAGCGCCTGCCAAGGCCACCGCCAAGGCAGCGCCCGCGAAGGCCACCGCCAAGGCCACCGCCAAGCCGGCGGCGAAAGCAGCGCCAGCCAAGCCCGCAGCCGCAGCAGCCAAGGCCGCTCCGACTGCCAGCAAGGCCACCCCGGCCAAGCCGGTAGCCGCTGCGGCGAAGCCGGTGGGTGCCGGTACGGCGGTGGTGCCGCTGGTCGAGCAGCCCGGGTTCACCGACGGGGCCGGGGTGCTGGTGCAGCCCGGTGGTCGCGCGGAGATCCTGGACAGCGAGTTGCTCTACAACCAGTCCGGCGGCAACGGCGGCGGGCTGGCCAACTTCGGCAGCGCCAGGCTCAGCAAGACGACTGTGGCGCACAACACCGCCTTCTTCTTCGGCGGCGGCATTTTCAACGCCGGCGTACTTCAGGTCGACGAGTCGAAGATCACTGACAACACCGGGATCATCGGCGGCGGCGGCATCTCCAACGGCGCTGCCGACATCTTCACCGAGGACGTCGACGGCGGCTCGGTCTGGGTCTACAAGAGCGAGATCACCGACAACGAGACGCTCGGCTTCGGCGGCGGCGTCCTGGACGTCGGGGGCACCACGACGTTGCACCAGACGACGGTCAGTGACAACACAGCGGTGCTCGACGGTGGTGGCGTCGCGGTGGCCGACAGCCAGCTCACCCTCAAGGACGCCACGGTGGTCAGGAACAGCGCCGCTCGCTCGGGTGGCGGTGTGGCCGCCTTCGACAGCGTTGCGACCATCGAGAACAGCAGGATCAACGACAACACGGCGGGCTTCTCCGGCGCCGGCCTCTTCAACGAGGAGAGCGTCACCACGCTGCGCGACAGCGAGGTGTCGGGCAACCGGGCCGTCGGTCCGTTCGCCCGTGGCGGCGGCATCCTCAACACCGAGGGCGGCGAGGTCACGCTCCACCGGACGAAGGTGGCGCACAACTTCTCCACCCTTGAGCCGGGGGGCATCTTCAACAGCCTCGGTGGCACCGTGACGCTGGACGACGAGTCCGCTGTCACTGCCAACCGCCCGACCAACTGCTTCAACGTTTTGGACTGCTTCGCCTGATTGGGTGGGGCCGAAACACATAGAGGGCGCGCCCCTTCGAGCCGTGACCGGCTCGGAGGGGCGTACCCATTTGGGCAGGTCAGGCGCTTGCAGGCCGGCTTGGGTGGCGGTGTGTCGGTCCGGACCCCGCTGGGGGCAACATGAACCGAATGTGGGCTTCTCTCGGATAAGCCCGCGAGGCGAGGAACCTTCTCATACGGTGGTTTTGGGAGCTACAACCGATTTGTAGCAGGGGACGCCCGTCTGACGGCGGCGACCCTGTCTGGTACGAGGAGAGGGCAGAGAGCTCCGATGTCCAACTACCTAACGAACAACGAAGCCTCCGGGCGGGCGACGGCCAAGAGCCGCCGCAAGCTCTGGCTCGCCAGTGGCGTGGCCGGTTTGACGGGCGTGATCAGTCTCGCGGCGGTTGGCGTCGCGGGCAGCGCCGGAGCGGTCGGCTTGAACTGGAACACCGCGCAGGTCAGCAAGGACGGCGACCAGCGGGGTGACGAGGCGCGCGACTGGGACAAGGACGAGGACCGCAACAAGGACCGGGACAAGGACAAGGACCGGGACAAGGACCACGAGCGCGGGAAGGAGGTGCCCTGCGACACCGACAAGCTGATTCAGGCGATCGTGTTCGCCAACAACAAGCACGGCGGTGTGCTGGAGCTGGCCAAGGGCTGCACCTACAACCTGAGCCGCAACGACTACGAGGGCAACGGCCTGCCGGTGATCACCGAGCGGATCACGCTCAAGGGCGAGCACACCACGATCTCTCGGGAAGCCACCGCGGACTACTTCCGCATCCTCAACGTCGGTGCCGGCGGTCACCTCACCATCAAGGGCCTGACCATCAAGGGTGGCCAGACCCTCGAACGGTACAACGGCGTCGAGCCGGCGGCCGTCTGGGCGTCCTACTCGGACTCCGAGGCGATCGCGGCGCAGGTCAAGGCAGGCGTTCCGCTGAACCAGGCGCTCACCTCCCGGCAGGCCAACCCGAAGGCGGGCCTGACGGCGGCACCGAAGGTCACGGCCAAGGCCGCGCCGACCGCTCAGGGGGGCGTCGTGACGCCGCTCGTCGAATACCCGGAGTCCACCGACGGCGCCGGCATCCTGGTTCAGCCGGGTGGCACCGCCGAGATCCTGGAGTCCGAGGTCGTCCTGAACCAGTCGGGCGGCAACGGTGGTGGTGTGGCCAACTTCGGCACCACGAAGATCTGGCACAGCACCGTCACCCGTAACACCGCCTTCTTCTTCGGTGGTGGCGTCTTCAACGCCGGGCTGCTCAAGGTCGAGGAGTCGAAGATCAAGGACAACACGGCGGTCATCGGTGGTGGCGGTATCTCCAACGGCGCCGCGGAGATCTTCACCGAGGACGTCGACGGCGGAACTGTCGAGCTCAAGAAGACCGAGATCACCGACAACGAGACGCTCGGCTTCGGCGGTGGCTACCTCGACATCGAGGGCAACACCACTGCGTACGAGACCAAGTTCGTCTCGAACACGGCGGTCCTCGCCGGTGGCGGTCTCGCCGCTGCGGACAGCCAGCTGAACCTGCACAACGTCACCATCGAGAAGAACAGCACCGCCGGTGTCGGTGGCGGTGCGGCCATCGCCTTCGACAGCGTGGCCACCTTCGAGAAGAGCAGCATCAAGGACAACACCGCCGGCTTCTTCGGCGGCGGGCTCTTCAACGCCGGCAGCGTCACCACGCTGCGCGACAGCGAGGTCGCCGGCAACCGGGCCGTGGGCCCGATCGGGGTCGGCGGCGGCATCTTCAACATCTTCGGCGAGGTCAACCTGTCGAAGACGAAGGTCGCCCACAACTTCTCCACCTTCGAGCCGGGCGGTGTCTTCAGCTTCTTCGGAGACGTGAACGTGGACGACAAGTCCGCCATCACCGCGAACCGTCCGACCAACTGCCTGGCCATCCCGGGCGGCACCATCGAGAACTGCTTCGCCTGATCGATCGCCCTCGGGTGACGACGACTCAGCACCCTCGGGTGACGACGGCGTAGCGCCAACACAATGGACCGGCCCCCTTCCGCGAGACGCGGAAGGGGGCCGGTTCGCGTCACTTCTGGACGAAGACCGCCACGCTGCGCGCCGGTACGGTGAACGTGCCGGCCGCCCTGTCGAACGAGGCGGTACGCAGCACCGGGTCGGCCGAGTCGACAAGCACCGGGTGCAGTGCCACGTCCGCTCCGCGCAGTCCGGTCACCGTCTGGTCGACCGCCGACGGGGTGCTGTTGAAGACGACGGTCAGCGACTTCCACGGCCCGCCCAGCCCACCGGCGTCCAGGGTCATGGTCAGCACCCCCGGTGTCTCCTGCGCGCCGGACAGCGGGAACGCCACCCGCCGCTGCACCTGCTCGGCGGTGGCCAGCCCGAACACCGGCGACGACGCCCGGATGCGCAGCAACTCGGCGTACCTGGCGTCGGTGGTGTTGATCGCCGCGCAGTCCGGCACCAGCGTCGGGTCGGCCAGCAGCGGCTTCGCGTACGACCACTTGTCCTCGTTGTCGGGTGCGGGCGGCAGACCGGCACCGAACCCGTTGCCCCGCTCGCAGCCCCACCGGATCTGGTTGAACCAGTCACCGGAGTTGTACGAGTTGCGGTCCAACGACTTCGACCGCAGCCGCTCGGTGCCGGTGGTGACGAACCCGGTGCCCTGTCCCAGCACCACTGTGCCGAGCGCCAGCACCTGCATCCGTGAGCGGTCCGCCGCTGTCGTGGCCTGCGGGAGCTTGTACGCCAACGCGTCGTACAGGATCTCGTTGTCGTGCGCGTCGGCGTAGGTGACGGCCTCCCCCGGCGCGGCGGTGTAGCCGGCCGGGGAGCCGTTGTAGTCCACCTGCGCCCCGGTGACCTCACGCCCGGCGGTGTCGGTGAACCGGTAGCCGCGCAGGTTGCCGGTGAGCCCCACCTTGATCAGGTCGTGGGCGTGCAGCAGCCGGGCCTTCTGCTCGGCCGGTGACCCGTTGGCCGCGTCGCCGTTCGGGTCGGTGTAGAGCCCGGAGGCGAAACCCTGCACCCGGGGGTTGGCGTCGAACGGCCCGCCGCCACGCACCGCGTCGCGCAGCCGGTCGTTGAAGGTGCCGATGCCGGTGCCGGCCATGTTGGCCTGGGTGGCCTGGACGAAACGGGCGTCGTTGGCGACCTCGCCGAAGTTCCAGCCCTCGCCGTAGAGCATGATCGCCCTGCCGTCCACGCCGTCGCGGGCGACGGTGAGCCGGTCCAGTGCCGCCCGGACGGCGAGGATGTTCGCCTTCGGGTGGTGACCCATCAGGTCGAAGCGGAAACCGTCCACCTTGTACTGCCGGGCCCAGGTGACCAGCGAGTCGACCACCAGCTTGCCCATCATGGCGTGCTCGGGGGCGGTGTTGGCGCAGCAGGTGGAGTTGGCCACACTGCCGTCCTCCAGCAGCCGGTGGTAGTAGCCGGGCACGATCTGGTCGAGCACCGACTTCGCGTCGGTGCCGTCCGCCGACGTGTGGTTGTAGACCACGTCCATCACCACCCGCAGCCCGGCGTCGTTCACCCCGGCGACCATCCGCCGGAACTCGGTGGTCCGCGCCGCGCCCACCGGGTCGACGGCGTAGCCACCCTCGGGCACCGTGTAGTGCAGCGGGTCGTACCCCCAGTTGTAGCCGTCGGTTTCGGCGACCGCCGCCACGCACTTCTGCTGCTCAGCGGAGTCCGGCGGCAGCGCCGCCAGGTCGCAGGCCGGCTCGCGCTGGTCGGCCCGCTTCTCGAGGATCGTCGCGAAGTCGAACGCCGGCAGCAGGTGCAGGTGGGTGACCCCGGCGTCGCCGAGCGCCCGCAGGTGGGTCATGCCGGCGGTTCCCGGGTCGGTGAACGCGAGGAAGGTCCCCCGCCGCTCGGTCGGCACTGTGTCGTCGGCGATGGAGAAGTCCCGCACCGACAGTTCGGTGATCTGCGCCTTCGCGGCCGGCACCGGCGCCGGTTTGCGCAGCGTGCGCCAGCCAGTCGGGGCCAGCGCCGGGTCGTTCAGGTCGATCAGTTGGCTGTGCGTGGAGTCCGCGGCGAGGGCCACCGCGTACGGGTCGGTCACCGACGCGGTGACCATCCGCTGCGCCGCCGGCTGCCACGCCCGCACCTCGTACCGGTAGAACCTGCCGGTCCAGGTGTGGTCGCCGCGCACCGACCAGACGCCGGTACGGTCGTCGCGGCGCATCGGCACCGTCCTGGGTGTGGCGGTGGGCGAGTCGAACAGTTGCAGGCGCACGCTGTGGGCGGTCGGCGCCCACAGCGCGAGGCTCGGCGTCCGGCCCGCGAAGGTGGGCCCGAGGGTGGCGTCGGTCGCCCGGGAGTACACGTCGTCGAGCACGCCGGGGATCTGCACGCCGGTCGCGGCGAGCAGCGCACCCTCGGCGTCGCGTTCGGTGACCAGCAGTTGCCCCCGCAGCGCCGCCGGGACCTTGGCCAGGTCCGCCCGGTCCAGGTCGAAGCTACGGTACGACCACAGGTGCGGGAACCTGTCGCGTTGGGCCTCGGTGAGCCCGTTGCGCTGCGCCCGCAGCGGCACCGTGGTGTACGTGCCGGTCAGCTCGCCGTCGACCACGCTGACCCCGCCGGTAGGTGCGGTGACCAGCGCGTACGTCCTACCGTCGGTCGGCGGGGTCTGCCAGGCCACTGTGGACCTGTCGATCCAGTGCGCCTTCTGCTTGCTGATGTCGGTGTCTCCGCTGGCGGTGGTGGCCGTCGACGGCAGCAGGCGGCCCGGCGTGGCGGCGAGCAGCCACGCCTCCCGACCGGCGCTGGCGAAGTCGAGCCGCTGGTCGTCGGGCAGGTCCTTGGTGTCGCCGTTGTGGATGATGTAGTTCAGGCCGGTGGCGCCGGCCGCCAGCGGCACCCGGAACACCGCCCCGAACGCGTCGACGGCGCTCGGCCGCAGCGGGGCGGACCACTCGGTCGGGTTGGCCGCGCCGTCCCACAGGTGCAGGCCCCAACCGTCGTAGTTGCCGTCGGCCCGCCGATAGTGGAGCACCGCGGTGCCCTCCTCGACCGGCGGCTCCGGTTCACCGGCGGCCGCCTGCCTGCTCGGGTAGATCGCCGGGTCGCCCTGCTTGAGCCAGATCTCGCCGGTCCGGGTGACGTCGATGCTGCGGTCCTGGGCGACGTCCTTGGTACCAGCCTTGTCGACAACCAGGAAGTTGACCGACGTCGCGCCCGGCTTGAGTTTCACCCAGGCGAACCGGCCGTAGGAGTCCTCCCCGGCGAACGGCTGCCCCTTCGGCCACTCGGTGACGTACGCCGGGTCGATGTCCCCCCAGGCGTACAGCCCCCAGTCGTCGTACCCTCCGGCCGGGCGTTGGTAGTGCACCACCGCCCACTCCCGGGAGCTGCCCTGCGGCGGGGTCCCCACGACGGCCGTGGACCTGGCGGTGGCGGTACGGCCCCGGCCATCGCGGACCACCGCCTTGTACTCGACCCGGGTGCCGCCGGCCAGGCCGGTCAGGTCGTGCTGCACCGTGTACGGGGCGTGGTCGGCGCTGCCCAGCAGCGTCCACCGACCGCCGGCCACCCGGGCCGCGACGGTGACTGTGGCCAGGGGATCGCCTGTCACCCGGGCGGTGACCGCCGCCCTGGTGGCGACCGGCGCGTCCGGAACCGGGCTGGTGATGGTGATGGTCGGCTTGTTGGCCGCCGGTGCGATGGGTCGACCGGCCCGGTACACGGCGGCCGACAGCGGCGGCACGGTGAGGGTCAGTTCACCGTCGTCCCCGGCCCGCGCTGCGGCACAACATGCGCCGGAGGCCGGTCCGGTGCCGGCGCCGCCGTAGATGCCGGTGAAGGTGGCGCCGGCCGACCAGGTGTCCACCGTGACAGTTTGCGCGGTGTCGGCGTTGTTCACTGCCACCACGTACTCGGTGCGGTCTGCCGGGGCGATCCGGGACGCGGCGAAGACGCCCGGACCGTCGGCCGCGTACCTGGTGACCTGCACGCCGTCGCGCAACGCCGGGTGGGCCTGGCGCAGCCGGCCCAGGTCGGCGATGGTCCGGTACAGCGGGTGGGTCGGGTCGAACTGGTCGGCGGCGTGGGTGCGGTCGGTGCCGAGCAGGTCGTCGTCGAGGTAGTCGGGAACCGACGAGGCGAACATGTCCTGGCGGGCGTCCTTGTCCCCGCCAGGGCCGGTGAAGCCCTGCTCGTCGCCGGAGTAGACCACCGGCTGGCCCCGGGTCAGGAACATCAACTGGTGCGCGAGCTGGTCGCGACGCAGGTGGCTGGCCGGGTCGCTGCCACCACCGGCGATGAACGATCCGATCCGGCCCATGTCATGGTTGCCGAGGAAGGTGGTCAACCGGCCCGCGTCGGTGTCCCGGGCCGCGTAGAGGTCGTCGCGGGCGTACACGTCGGCGAGCGCCTTCGCGGAGCCGGCACCGGCGGTGAAGCCCCGCGCGGCCTCCTGGAAGGCGAAGTCGAGGGTGGCCGGAAGGCCACCCTGGCGGACGTAGCTGGAGCTGATCTCCGGATCGGCGCTGTACACCTCACCGAACATGAAGAAGTTCTTCTTGCCGGCCTTCTGCGCGGCCCGCTCGATGCCCTGGCTGAACTGCGGCCAGAAGTCCATGTTGACGTGCTTCACGGTGTCCAGCCGGAAGCCGTCGACGCCGGTCGCGCCGATCCAGTCCCCGTACGCCTTGGTCAGGCCCCGGACCACCTCGGGACGCTCGGTCCACAGGTCGTCGAGACCGAAGAAGTCGCCGTACTCGCTGTTCTCCCCGGCAAACGTGGAGTCACCCCGGTTGTGGTACATGGTGGCGTCGTTCAGCCAGGCCGGGACCTTGACGCTCGCGTCCTTCGGTTCGGCGAACGTCGGCGTGTACGGGAAGGACTCCTTGTCGACCGGCGGGAACGCCCGGCTGCCGTCGGCGTAGTTGCGGTCCTCGAAGGCCCGGCCCTGCGCGTCGGTGTACGGCGAGGTCGCCTTGTCCACGTACGCGTACTTGTCCTCGGCGTACTTGATGACGTCGGCGGTGTGGTTGACGATCACGTCGAGGTAGATCTTGATGCCGCGCTGGTGGGCGAGCCTGACCAGCCGCTTCATCTCCTCCATCGTGCCGAAGTGCGGGTCCACCTGGGTGAAGTCGGTGATCCAGTAGCCGTGGTAGCCGGCCGAGATGTCGTCGCCGGCGCCCTGCACCGGCCGGTTCTTGAAGATCGGGGCGAGCCAGATGGCTGTGGTGCCCATCCCCTGGATGTAGTCCAACTTGTCGATGACGCCAGCGAGGTCGCCGCCGTGGTAGAAGCCCTTGTCGGTCGGGTCGAGGCCGGTCCGCAGCCGGTCGCCGGTGAGGCCGCCCCGGTCGTTGCGGGGGTCTCCGTTGGCGAACCGATCCGGCAGGACGAAGTAGAACTGCTCGGCTCGGGCGGAGTTGCCGCCAGCCTTCAGCAGCGCCTCGGCGGTGGGTTCGTCACGCCACTGGGTCGCGCCGCCGAGCGTGAGTGGGGCGCCGTCGGACGGCCGGGGGCCTGCGGCGGCGGGGTGCACGGCGACCGGAGCGCCGACGAGCGTGACGGTGAGCAGGGAGGCAAGGGCCAGCAGGGCGGTGCGCGGTATCGGCGGGGGTTTCATCGACGCCTTCCTCTGGTCGCTGATTGGCCGCACGCTAACCCTTGCCGAAACATTCTGCAATACCTTGCAAACATGGTCGCAACAAAGCAGCATCCTTGCGGAAGTGCCGCTCAGAGCCCGTTACAGCGGACCCCGTCCACCGTGCACGCGCGGGGCGTCTGCGACGCCCGCTCGATGTGGAACCGCAACGACACCGAACCGCCGGGCGACACGTCGACGCCGCTGACGTAGGTGAAGCCGTCGTCGGACTGGCGGATCGTCCCCTGTGGTACGCCCTCCACCCAGGCGGTCACCAGCCGCCCACCGGAGAACTCCAACCGCACCGTCCAACCACGGCTCCGGGTGGACGTGTTGACCATCGCCACCTCGCCGATGAAACCCCCGTCGAAGCTCTGCACCACCCGGTACCGCCCGGTCATCGCCGGCTGCCCCGGCGCGGCCCGGCTCGGCGACCGCGTCGCCGACGGCTTTCCGATCGGACCGGCCGTCGGATCGGCCGTCGGTGAACCGGACCCGGCTGCGGCGCTCGGCGGCAACCCGCTCGCACGGCCGGATATTCCCGGCAGCACCGGCGCCGGAGACGGCACCGAGGTGGGCACGCTCGGAGCCACCACCACCGCAGACGGCACCGGCAGTGCCGGCGGTTGCGCGCCGTCCGGCGCGGGGCTACGTCCCCGGTACGCGCCCAGGGCCACGATGAGCAGGACCACCATCACGACGACACCGGCGCCGACCACGATCCAGGGTGACGTGGCGATCGCCACCGGACCGTGTGGCGGGCGCGGAACACGGCGCATGCCGGACATGTACCTCCTTCAGCGGACCGTCCGCGCAGCGTAGCGATCGGCGGCCCGGCCCGGAAAGCCTTGGCGGTGCGGCGGTGCGGCGGTGCGGCGGTGCTGGGGTGCGGCGGCGCTGGCTCAGCCGATCCGGCAGTCGACCCCGTTGATCGTGCACTTGGCCGGTCGCTGCCCCGAGTCACCCCAGCCGACGCGCAGCCGCAGCCTCCGGGAGTCACCCGCGTCCAGCGAACGGGTGCCGCGCAACACAAACTTTCCGTGCCCGCTGCCCTGCACCGAGACGCCCGAGTCATCACCCACTCGCAGCGTCCAGGTGTCGTCGTCGAACACCAACTCCACCTGCCAATCCGCCGACCGACTCGACTCGTTGGCGATCGCCAGCACCGCCGCGTCCCCGTCCCAGCCGTTCGAACCGACCTCGTACTGGGCGCTGACCGTCTGGTCCGCCGACGGCGCCAACAGGACGCTCGTCCGCCTCGGAGTCGGCGAGCCGGTGACTGAGGCTCGCGGTGACGGCGTCCGACTGCTGCGTGACGGTCGCGGCGACACCGAGCGTCGCTCCACAGCGGCCGGAGTCGGCCCACCGGTGGCCGACGCGGCGGCCGGCATGGTCGGCAGGAACGCCGGAGGCGCTGCCTGCGGCGGCGCGTCCCGCTCCCTGGTCCGAAACGACAGCAGCGCGATCACCAGGAGCACCACAAGCGCGCACACACCGAGCAGCACCACGATCCACGGCACCGACACCAACACCCGCGCCGCACGCGAATCTGCCGCACCGTCCGGCCGCACCGCCATCAGGTCTCCCCTCGTCCCCCACCGACGCGACAGCGTAGCTAGCGCCGCACGGACCGGAAACCAGGCGGGTACGGATCGGGCCGACCGGCCCCCGTCGGTCAGCCCGTCCGGACGACAGTGCAGATCAGTGGTCCGTCATCCGAGATTCGCAACAGGTAGCGGTACCGTTCCCCCGGCACCGCCTGCCCCCGACTGTCCAGGAACTCCCACTCCACCGCCACCATCGTCAACAGCGCGGACACCGGCTGCACGTCCTCTATCCGGGCGTGGGCCGCTATCAACTCCCGGTCCTGATAGTCGGGTGCGGCGCCCACGAAGGACAGCGCCACCGCCGCGGCGGACGTGAACGAGAAGCTGTAGGTGTCGGCCACCACCAGCCCCGGCAGGGCGTAGCAGCCGGCGATGGCCGGCAGGTCACCTGAGGTCAACGCCACGCCGTACCGGTCGAAGAAGTCGGCCAACGTGGCAAGATCCGTGGAGGCGTTCACGGTCACAGCAATTGCCGGTCACCGCCCAGGTCAAACCTCAGCGCGGCGGTACCCGCACCTCGATCTCGGAACCCAACCGGGCGTCGGCGGCCAGACCCAGGTCGTCCCCGCTCCAGAACCGCCCCGGGTCATACCAATTCGGACGCCGACCCGCCGGCAGCAACCCCATTGCCTCATAGGTCACCGCCACCACCTCGGCGCAGTACGCCGTCTCCAGCGCCCGGTCCCGCTCCCCCGCCGACCGGGCACGGTCGGCCGGGTTGGCACGGTCGGCCGGGTTGGCACGGTCGGCCGGGTTGGGGCGGGGTGTCGGCTGGCCGAGGCGTGACAGCGCCGACAGCCGGCCGAGGTGCGGCAGCGCGGAAAGCCGGTCCGGGCGCGGCAGCGCCGGCACCCGACCCCGCACCCAGCGCCACGCCAACTGGGCGGTCGACGGGAACGGCGTGCCGTCCAACCGCGCGATCGTCCGCAGCACGGCCCGCTCCATCTCGGCGTCGGCCGGCGGGTCGAGCTGCCGCAGCCAGGCCCGTTGGCCGTACCGGTTGGCCCAGACGCAGACCGCGTCCCGCAGGTCGTGCAGCTGGACACCGCGTTGGTGGCTGCCCGACCACAGGTCCGGCAACGACCTGCCCAACTCCGCGTGCCACATCAGCGGGGGCATGTCGTCCAGCACCACCGCCATCCCGACGTGGTTCACCGGGCTGTTGGTGGTGAACTGGATCGCCCGGTCCGGCACGCTGCGACCTCGGAACACCCACACGTCACCGGTGCGGGTCAACTCGACGGCCTCATCCAGGCTGATGCTCATGAGGGTCTAGCCTAGGCCGATGCGGCAACGAATGCGGTGGTGGAAGGTTCTCGGGCTGGCCGGGCTCGCCGGCGTCGCGGCCTCCGGTGTGGTCATCGCGCGGGCCGAACGGCGTCGGCGCGCGTACACCCCAGAGGAGATCCGGCAGCGGCTGCTGGAGCGGCATGCCCAGGCCAGCGATGCCGCGAAACCCGGCGACCAGACCTGACCCGCAGTCCTTTGTAGATCATGGCGGGGCAGCCGGGCAGGTCGATGATCGGTACGACCAGGCCATGACGACGCCCGTCGCACAACGGCCCTTCGTCCTGTCCATCCCGACCGCGCCGGTCGAACGACACGGCAACGTCGACCTGCACCTGCCCACCCACAACGGTCCCGCGCCCGCCGTCGTGGTGGTGCACGGCGCTCCGCTGCCACCCGACGCGGCCGATCCCCGCGACTGGTTGCTGTACCGCGGCTACGGTGCGCTGCTCGCCGCGAGCGGAGTGGTCACCGCGCTGGTCAGCTACCAGGTGTCCGACCTGTCGGCGCTGCCGGTCGCAGCCGACGACATCGCCGCGATGGTCGAGCAGGTCCGCGTCGATCCGCAGGTCGACCCCGAGCGGGTGGTGCTGTGGTTCTTCTCCGGCGGCGGCCTCTTCGCTGCCGACTGGCTGCGCGTCCCGCCGCCGTGGCTACGCGGGATCGCACTGACGTACCCGCTGCTCGTCCCGTTCCCCGGCTGGGAGGTCGACGATCGGTTCCTGCCGGTCGAAGCCCTCAGCTCCGGCACGGGTGTGCCTCTGGTGCTGACCCGCGCCGGCCAGGACATCCCGCCGGTCCTGGCCGGCATCGCCGCGTTCCTCCCCGCAGCGACCGCTCAGGGCTGGCCGATGCAGGTGATCGAGGTGCCGGACGGCCAGCACTCCTTCGAGATCCTCAACCACGGCCCGCAATCCGAGGCAGCCGTCCTGGCCGCCCGCGACGCCGTCCTGGAACTACTCGACGCGACCTGACCGTTCTCGCCCGCGGACCCCGCAAACGGGCGTGATCGACTCGGTTTTCATGATGTCGGGGTGTCCCCGGCGCCCGGACGCCGCGATTTCCGTGAACCCGAGTCGATCACGTCGTTTGGTCGCCGTGTCGGGGTCCGCCAGGGCCGGCAGGTGGGTGGTTTGTCGGGTTTGATCGTTGGTGTCGGGTGGTCGGGGGCACCCCGGTGGCGGAATCGTGGGCCGGGCCGGGTCGTTATACCTGGCAGACCACCGCAACAGCCCGGCTCAAGGTCCGCCGGCCGCGCCGGGAACACCCGGCCGGCCGCCTCGGTTACATCCCCGCACGGCCGAGCACCACAAACGGCCGAGCACCCCAACGGCTGAGCACCACAGCGGCCGGGCATGGCAGCCGCCGGGAACACCCGGCCGGCCGCCTCGGTTACATCCCCCGCACGGCCGAGCACCACAACGGCCGACCCCCGCGGGGAGGCGGAACGATTCGCCGCCGCGAACGGTTACACCCTGTCCCGACGCCGACCCCTCGTTACGGGTCGCCGGGCTGAACCCCTCGAACTTTCCCCGCGCCACCCAACCCACCCCCCGAGGTGGTGCGGGCACCCCCGATGCAGAGGAGCACGCCATCATGCGTACCGATCTGATCCGTAAGACCGCTCTGACCGCCGCCGGCCTCGCGTTCACCGGTGGAGCGATCGCCGGCCCGGTGACCGCCGCCTACGCGATGTCGGATGCCAAGCCCACCACGCAGACCCAGACCGACCGCAAGGGTCACGGTGAGCGTGAGTTGGGTGTGCGCTACGAGGCCCAGCCGAACTTCTACTACTGCGGCCCCGCCGCGACCCGTAACGCCCTGAGTGTGCAGGGCAAGAACATCAACGTCGACGACATGGCCAAGGAAATGGGCACCACCGAGGCCGGCACCAACTCCATCAACGACATCACCCCCGTGCTGAACAAGGAAACCGGTAAGACCAACGCCTACCGGTCGGTGGAGATCAGCACCCCCGACGCCGACGCCAAGCAGACCGACACCCTGCGCGCCGACATCGTCAAGACCGTCGACGACGGCCGGGCCGTGGTCGCCAACATCGCCGGCACCAGCACCGACACCGACGGTGTCACCCACTCCTACGAGGGCGGGCACTACATCAGCGTCGTCGGGTACCGCGACAACGGAGACACGGTGAAGATCGCCGACTCCGCCGACCCGAACACCGCCGCCTACTGGATCAGCGTCGAACACCTCGCCGACTGGATCGCCACCCGCGGCTACGCCACCAGCTGACACCACCCACACCCTCAGCACAGCGAAGGGCCGGACCCCCACCACGGGGTCCGGCCCTTCGGCATGTCCAGGTCAGTGCTCGCCAGCGCGAATCGGCCCAACGCCGGGGGTCACCGCAGCGGACTGACCGTCCGGGGCCACGTCGGTCGACTGATCGCCCGAAGCCACCGCAGCAGACTGACCGTCCGGGGCCACCGCAACAGACTGACCGCCGGAAGCCACCACGGCAGACGGGGAAGCCACCTCGACCGCAGCCGCGCTGGAGGCACCGTCGGCCGACTCGACGCGGTGGGCGCGTCGGCGCAGCCACCAGGTGCTGCCGAGCCCGGCGAGCACCGCGAGGACCAACCCGGCCCAGGAGATGTCCTTCAGCCAGTGTTCGGCCGCCCGGCCAACGGAGTAGAGCAGGTACGTCGTGCCGAAGGCCCAGACCAACCCGCCGGCCGCGTTCGCCAGCAGGAAGCGGCGGTACGGCACGTGCAGCGCCCCGGCGAGCGGCCCGGCCAGGATCCTCAGCAGTGCCACGAATCGGCCGAAGAAGACCGCCCAGACGCCGTGCCGCGCGAAGCTCTGTTCGGCGCGGGCGAGCTGCGCCGGGCCCAGGTGCTTGGGGAACCGTCTGCCCAGCCGGGCGAGCAGCGGACGGCCGCCGCGTCGGCCGACGGCGTACCCGACGGAATCGCCGACGATGGCGCCGAACGCCGCGGCGCTGGCCACCCACTCCGGCTCCACCACTCCGGTGGCGGCGAGCAGGGCGGAGCTGACCAGGACGATCTCGCCGGGCAGCGGGACGCCCATGCTCTCCACGCCGATCACGCCGGCGACGAGCAGGTAGACCACGCCCGGAGGCAGCGCCGAGAGCCAGTGCTGAACGTCGATCACTCGGCACCCCTTCCGAATCGGCCCCGACCCTACCCCGCCGACCGCGACGACGCGGCGCGGTCGTTGGCCACCCAACCCGTGACGCCAGGTTGCACAGATAGCAAGACGGACGTACGGTTTTGTTGGAAGCGGAATCGGCGGTAAGTGTCACCTAACCTCGGCGGCACCCCGACCGGTGCGACAGACTGCTCAGGACTACTCACGGTCGCTGGTGTGAAGGAGTACGACGTGGCGAGCCTCGACACCTTCGGTGCGAAGACCCAGCTACGCGTCGGAGACGCGAGCTACGAGATTTTCAAGATCGACAAGGTGGACGGCCACGCGCGGTTGCCGTACAGCCTGAAGATCCTGCTGGAGAACCTGCTGCGGACCGAGGACGGCGCGAACATCACCGCCGACCACATCCGCCAGCTCGGCGGGTGGGACTCCACCGCCGCCCCGAGCGTGGAGATCCAGTTCACCCCGGCGCGGGTCCTGATGCAGGACTTCACCGGCGTGCCCTGCGTGGTCGACCTGGCCACCATGCGCGAGGCCGTACGTGACCTGGGCGGCGACGCCAGCAAGGTCAACCCCCTCGCCCCGGCCGAGCTGGTCATCGACCACTCGGTCATCGCCGACCTGTTCGGCCGCGAGGACGCGTTCGCCCGCAACGTCGAGCTGGAGTACGAGCGCAACAAGGAGCGTTACCAGTTCCTGCGCTGGGGTCAGACCGCGTTCAACGAGTTCAAGGTCGTCCCGCCGGGCACCGGCATCGTGCACCAGGTCAACATCGAGTACCTGGCCCGCACCATCATGGAGCGGGGTGGCCAGGCGTACCCGGACACGGTGGTCGGCACCGACTCGCACACCACAATGGTCAACGGCCTGGGCGTGCTGGGCTGGGGCGTCGGCGGCATCGAGGCCGAGGCCGCGATGCTCGGCCAGCCGGTCAGCATGCTGATCCCCCGGGTGGTGGGCTTCAAGCTCTCCGGTGAGATGCCGGCCGGCACCACCGCCACCGACCTGGTGCTGACCATCACCGAGATGCTGCGCAAGCACGGTGTGGTCGGCAAGTTCGTCGAGTTCTACGGCCCCGGCGTTGGCGCCGTGCCGCTGGCCAACCGGGCCACCATCGGCAACATGTCGCCGGAGTACGGCTCCACCGTGGCGATCTTCCCGATCGACGCGGAGACGATTCGCTACCTGGAGCTGACCGGCCGTGACGCGGCGCAGGTCGCGCTCGTCGAGGCGTACGCCAAGGAGCAGGGCCTCTGGCACGACCCGGATGCCGAGCCGGACTACTCCGAACGCCTGGAGCTGGACCTCGGCTCCATCGAGCCGTCGCTCGCTGGGCCGAAGCGCCCGCAGGACCGGGTGCCGCTGGGTGCTGCGAAGACGCTGTTCCGCTCCGCGTTGACCGACTACGTGGCCGATGACTCCGTCGGCGAGCGCGACCTCAAGCCGGGTGTTCCTCGCGAGGAGCTGCCGCGTGGCGCGAACGGCCCGGCCGACGAGGCCAGCGCCGAGTCGTTCCCGGCCAGCGACCCGCCGGCCAACGAGTTCAGCGACCCGGCCGACGAGCCGCGTGACCTGGAGACCGCTGCTGTCGGCGCGGGCGGCCGGGCCAGCAACCCGGTCCGGGTCACCGGCGCGGACGGCGTCGAGTACGAGCTGGACCACGGTGCCGTGGTGATCGCCGCGATCACCTCCTGCACCAACACGTCCAACCCGCAGGTGATGATCGGTGCCGCGCTGCTGGCCCGCAACGCTGTGGAGAAGGGCCTGACCCGCAAGCCGTGGGTGAAGACCACACTGGCGCCCGGGTCGAAGGTCGTCATGGACTACTACGAGCGGGCCGGCCTCACGCCGTACCTGGACAAGCTCGGCTTCAACCTGGTCGGCTACGGCTGCACCACCTGCATCGGCAACTCGGGCCCGCTGCCCGAGGAGGTGTCCGCCGCAGTCAACGAGCACGACCTGTCGGTGGTTTCGGTGCTCTCCGGCAACCGGAACTTCGAGGGCCGGATCAACCCGGACGTCAAGATGAACTACCTGGCGTCGCCGCCGCTGGTGGTCGCCTACGCCCTGGCCGGCACCATGGACATCGACCTGGCCAACGAGCCGATCGGTGAGGACTCCGAGGGCAACCCGGTCTACCTGCGCGAGATCTGGCCGAACAGCGCCGAGATCCAGGACGTCATCGCCCAGGCGATCGGCGCCACCGGGTTCAGCGCCGCGTACGCCGATGTCTTCGCCGGCGACGAGCGGTGGCAGTCGCTGCCGACCCCGACCGGCGACACCTTCGCCTGGGAGAACGACTCCACCTACGTGCGCAAGCCCCCGTACTTCGAGGGCATGCAGCAGGAGCCGAGCCCGGTCGTCGACATCTCGGCTGCCCGGGTGCTGGCCAAGCTGGGTGACTCGGTGACCACCGACCACATCTCGCCGGCCGGCGCGATCAAGGCGGACTCCCCGGCCGGCACGTACCTGGCCGAGCATGGCGTGCCGCGCCACGAGTTCAACTCGTACGGTTCCCGCCGGGGTAACCACGAGGTGATGATCCGGGGCACCTTCGCCAACATCCGGCTGCGCAACCAGTTGGTCCCGGGGGTGGAGGGCGGCTTCACCGTCAACCACCTCACCGGCGAGCAGACCTCGATCTTCGACGCCTCCGTCGCCTACCAGGAGGCCGGCATCCCGCTGGTCGTGCTGGCCGGCAAGGAGTACGGCTCGGGCTCGTCGCGGGACTGGGCGGCCAAGGGCACCATGCTGCTGGGCGTCCGGGCGGTCATCGCCGAGTCGTACGAGCGGATCCACCGTTCCAACCTGATCGGGATGGGCGTGCTGCCGCTCCAGTTCCCGGTGGACGTCACCGCCGAGTCGCTCGGTTTGACCGGCACGGAGACGTTCACCATCACCGGGGTGACCGCCCTGAACGACGGTGAGGTCCCCCGCACTGTGCAGGTCAGCACCGACACCGGCGTGGAGTTCGACGCCGTGGTGCGGATCGACACCCCCGGTGAGGCGGACTACTACCGGCACGGCGGCATCCTCCAGTACGTGCTGCGCCGCATGATCGCCAACTGATCGCGTACGGCTGGTGAAGGCCGCTCCCGCTCCGGCGGGGGCGGCCTTCACCGTTCCAGCCGCGGAAGGCTCGCTGTCAGAGCGTCCGTAGTCGCTCGGCTACCGCGTCATCCACGGCGCGGCACGCGTAACCCCGTAACCGCCGTCGCAGGATGGTCGCCCGAAGCGCGTCTCGCGCGGCAGTCCGCAACACTGCACTGTCGGCGGCCACAGCCTCATCGAACTCGGCGAAGAGACTCTCGACCTGACGCATGTCGTAACCGCGCAGAGTAACCACGAACGGCAGTGCCATGTGGCCACCATATCGATCGCCGCCTGCGCCGACAGGGGTGAGCGCTCAGCGCAGCCGTAGCGCGACAGCGCGGGCCTCCTCGTCGGTCAGCGGCAGGAACCAGAGGAAACGGCGGACGATGGCGACCGGATCGGGTCCGCCCGGCTGACCACGCAGGTCGCGGATCGCCCGGCGGGTGATCCGGGAGAACTCGGGGATCAGGGTCGCGCGGCGGGCGGCGTCCGTCGGGGTAGCTCGCAGTGCCGGGCAGGGCCAGTCGCGACCGCAGGCGTTGCACATCCAGAGCGGGCCGTCGGCGGTGTGCGCGACCGGCGGGCCGCACCGGGGCCGCCAGCGTGATTCGGGTACGACGTCCGGTGCGCGACCGGGGCCACGGTACGGAGGGTGTGGTGGCCCGGTCGGGCCGGTGTTGACCATCCGGGGTGAGGCGGGCCGAGCCGGTCGATTGCCCGGCCGATGTGGGCGGTTGCAGGACCTGTCCTCGGGCATCCGGTGCTCCCTCTTCGACGCTGTCTACACAGCACCCTGCCGAGGGTTGCCAAGCGATCACACCGCGTAGAAGTATCTCCTTCTGACGTCTGGAACGTTCTGGAGGGGCCGGAGATGAATCGAGCCGTGCAGGCGGCCATGGTCGAGAAGGGCCACACGGCGGACAGTCTCGCTGCTCAGATCGGCGTCGATCCGAAGACGGCAGCCAAGTGGGCGAGCACGGGACGAATTCCGCAGACGCGTCATCGCGCCCGGGTCGCCGAGCTGCTCGGACGAAACGTCGACGAGCTGTGGCCGGACGCGCTCAAGCGCCGGACGCCGGCCTGGTTCCGCCCCTGGGCCGAGATCGAGCGTGAGGCGCTGTCACTGCGATCGTTCCAGCTCGCGTGGATACCGGGGCTTCTTCAGACGAAGGCGTACGCGCTGGCGACGCTGGGCGGCGAGGCGCTGACGCCGGCCGAGGCCGACGATCTCGCCGAGGCGCGGCTGAGCCGGCAGGCCGTCCTGCGGCGGGAGCGTCCGCCGCTGCTCGTCGCGGTCCTCGACGAGGCAATCCTCCGGCGGACCATCGACAGTGACCGGGCCATGATGCGGGAGCAGTGCGAGCGGCTTGCCGAGCAGGCCACGCTGCCGAACGTGTCGCTCTTCGTCGTGCCCGCCGACGTCGGCATGTACCCGGGCCTGGGTGGGCCGTTCACAGTGGCCGAGATGCCGGACGGGGCGCGGGTCGCGCACGTCGACAGCCAGGCGCAGGCACAGCTCATCGACAAGGCAGCCGACGTTGCTACCCTGGATCGACGGTGGGAACGCATTCGCGACGGAGCACTGTCCCGTGCGCAGTCCCTCAATCTCATCAGAGAAGCGGCAGCATCATGGATCTGACCGGCGCTCGGTGGCGCAAGAGCAGCAGGAGTGGCAACAACGGCGGCGACTGCGTCGAGGTGGCCGCCAACCTCCCCGGCGTCATCGGCGTACGCGACTCCAAGGACCCGGCCGGTCCGGCGCTCGCCTTCGACCCGGCGGCCTGGGCCCGGTTCCTGGTGTTGGCCAAGCGCGGCTGAACCTCTGCGAGGTCCCGGCACGACCCAGCCGCGTCACCCTCGAAAGCAGAGATCTTGGACAGTTTCCGTTAACTGATAACGGAAACTGTCCAAGATTCACCCTGCCCGCTCTTTCCTGGCCCGACCGCCGTCGTCGGCATGGCCGGACCATGACGCACGAGAGCCAACCCGAGCGTCTAGGGTGCGAGTTCGTCGGCCCGGTCGAGCAGCGCACGGCGCTCGGCGGTTGAGCCCACCGCTGCCGCCGCCTCCCGGAACAGTCCTGCCGCGCGCAGCCGGTCGCCCTGCCGGGCCACCAGATCGGCCTGCACCGCCACGGCCAGCGGATGGCCGTCCAGTCCGCCGTCGGCGCGCGCCGCGTCGAGCACCACCAACCCGGCGTCCGGCCCGTACGCGTACCCGTGCGCGACAGCACGGTTGAGCGCGATCACCGGTGAGGGGCGGAGGTCGGCGAGCGCGTCGTAGGCCCGCGCGATCCTCGGCCAGTCGGTCTCGTCGGCCGAGGCGGCGGTGGCGTGGCAGGCGGCGATCCGGGCCTGCCACGCGTACGGCCCGTCGTGGCGTACCCGATCGAGGGCGACCAGGGCCTCGGCGATGGCGGCGCCGTCCCACCTGTCGCGGTCCTGCCGCTCCAGGGTGAGCAGGTTGCCGGCAGTGTCGCGGCGGGCGTCCCGACGGGAGTGTTGGAACAGCACCAGTGCGAGCAACGCGGCGACTTCGGACTGGTCGGGCATCAGCCGGTCGAGCAGCCGGGCCAGCCGGACCGCCTCGTCGGCGAAGGCCGGTTCGCCGTCGGCGACGTAACCCCGGGTGAACAGCAGGTACAGCACAGCGAGGACGCCGGGCAGCCGCTCGGTCAGCGCCGGCCCGCTCGGCACCCGGTACGGGATGCCGGCCTGGGCGATGCGGGTGCGCGCTCGGGTCAACCGGCGGGTCATCGTCGACTCGCTGACCAGCAGCAGGCGCGCGATGTCGGAGGTCGGCACGCCGCAGACCGTTCGCAACGTCAACGCCACCCGGGCTTCGATCGCGAGCGCCGGATGGCAGCAGGTGAAGATGAGACGCAGCCGGTCGTCCACCACGTCCTGCCCCACCTCGGGCTCGGGATGCGCCTCGTCCGGCGTGAGCAACGCCAGGTCGTGCAGCTTTCGCCGCTCCACAGTGGCCCGGCGCAGCACGTCGATCGCCCGGTTGCGCGCCACCGTCATGAGCCAGCCGCCCGGGTTGGCCGGCACACCGTCGGTGGGCCAACGCTCCAACGCGACGGTCAACGACTCCTGGGCGCAGTCCTCGGCCAACGCCCAGTCCCCGGTCACCCGGATCAGTGTCGCGACGATCCGGGGGTACGCCTCGACGCTGGCGACCGCGACGGCCTCCGCCGCCACCGCGCCGGCCGGTGCCGGAGTGCGCACCGGCCGGCGCTGCGACGTCGACAACTCGGTCAGTCGGACAGGGCCGCGAACGGACGCAACTCCAGTCGCCCCTCGCGGGCCATCGGGTGGGTGCGGGCCACCTCGATCGCCTCGTCCAGGTCGGCGCAGTCGAGCAGGTCGAAGCCCACGATCACCTCGGCGGTCTCCGCGAACGGGCCCTCGGAGACGAGCAGTTCACCGCCGCGAACACGAACGGTGGTGGCCGCGCTGGTCGGCGCCAGCGCGTCGCCGGTCAGGCGGCGGCCACGAGAGTCGTTCTCCGCCACCCACTTGTGGATGTCGGGCAGCTCGGTGGGGTCGGTGTCCGGCTCAGCGTCGTTGCACACGAACATCATGTACTTCATCTGGTCGCTCCCTGGTCTCTCGGGGTATCACCAGCATGACGATCGGCCGACAGCGTTCCGGACACCCTCCCCCAAAAAACTTTGGTCAGTCTCCGCTGGCGGCGCGGCGGCGGGCCTCGCGGGTCTTCATGGCGTGCTCCATCAGCGTGACGAGCACCTCCTTGCTGGACTCACGCTGCCGGGCGTCGCAGAGCAGCACCGGCACACCCGGGTCCAGGTTCAGCGCGGCCTGCACCTCGTCCAGGCGGTACGACCGAGCGCCCTGGAAGCAGTTCACCGCCACCACGAAGGGCGTGCCCCGACCCTCGAAGTAGTCGATCGAGGGGAAGCAGTCGGCGAGCCGACGGGTGTCGGCCAGCACCACAGCGCCGATCGCGCCCAACGCCAGCTCGTCCCAGACGAACCAGAACCGGTCCTGCCCCGGCGTACCGAACAGGTACAGCACCAGGTCGTCGCTGATGGTGATCCGGCCGAAGTCCATGGCCACGGTGGTGGTGGTCTTGCCTTCCACCCCGGACAGGTCGTCGATGCCGACGCCCGACTCCGTCAGCACCTCTTCGGTGCGCAACGGCCGGGTTTCGCTGACCGCGCCAACCATCGTCGTCTTGCCCACGCCGAAGCCGCCCGCGACCAGGATCTTGATCGCGGTGGGCAGTGGCGTCGCTCCCGCCGGCCGGTCAGAGTGCCCGTAGTCCATTGATTACCGCCTCGAAGATGCTGTTGTCGGGAAGACCGGCCGTGGTCTGCGGCTCGCGGACCTGCACCAGGCTGCGGGCCGCCAGATCACCGAGAAGCACCCGAATGGTGCCCACCGGCAGGTCGAGATGGGCGGCGATCTCGGCGACGGACTGTATGCGTTGGCACAGCCCGACGATCGCCAAATGCTCGGGACCGAGACCGACCTCGGGTATGACCTCGGCTCGGGTCGCTGTGACCAGGGAGATCAGGTCGAATGTTCCGGTGACCGGGCGGGCCCGACCACGCGTCATCGCGTACGGACGCACCACCGGACCCGCGTGGTCATCCACCCACTGATGGTCTGCGGACTCCCCCTGGACCGTCATCGCCGCTACCTCTCGCCGACCTGCTGATCAGTGCCGCGCGAGGGCGATGCGACGTACTTGCCGACACGGGTGACCAGCATCGCCATCTCGTAGGCGATCAGGCCGACGTCGGCGTCCTCGCTGGCCAGTACCGCCAGGCAGGCGTTGCGGCCGGCCGCGGTGACGAACAGGAACGACGACTGCATCTCGATGATGGTCTGCTGCACCTGCCCGCCACCGAAACGCTTGCCGGCGCCTCGGGCGAGGCTCTGGATGCCGGCCGCCATGGCTGCGAGGTGCTCGCCGTCGTCCCGGCTCAACCCCTGGGAGGAGGCCATCAAGAGGCCGTCGGTGGAGAGCGCGACCGCGTGTTCGGCCTGCTTCACCCGGCCCACCAGGTCATCCAGCAACCACGTCAGGTCGGCGCTCGAAGCCGTCTTCTGGGTCACTTCGTCGTCCTCTTCTCGCCCGGCTGTGCGCCGTGTTCGTCTGGGGCTTGACCGTCACACCGCGCGGAAACCCGCGTCGTCGGTGCTCGGTCAGGTCGCTTGTGGATCCTCGTCGGTCGGCTCGGACGGCGTCGCCGCCGGGGCGCCGGAGGCGCCGCCGAGCAGCCGAGCCGCGTCGGTCCGCCCACGCCGGGTGCCGGTCTGGTAGGAGCTCATCATCCGGCGAACCTGCTCCGGTGGGCGCACCACATCCTCGTCGTCGGTTTCGGATACCGCCGGGTCGTCTCGCAACTCGGGAACGATGTTCGCCTGTCGGATCCGGACGGGCAGGCCGGAGTCGGTGCGCTCCGCCTCGGCGCGGGCGGGCATCGGACCACCGTCGCCGGCCGGGGTCGGCTCGCCGTCGGGGGCCTGCGCGCGGGGGCGGTCGACGGCGGGCAGGCCGGCGGGCACGGTCGGGGCTTCCAGGGCTGGCTGGGCCGGGCCGCGCCGGGCGCGGGTGGGCAGGTCGGGGGTGCCGGTTGCCGGGGTGGTCCGCTGTCGGGTGGGGAGAACGGTGTCCGCCTCGGCCTCCTCGTCCGTCGTCGGTGCGGTGGTCTCGGCCGGCACCGCCACCGGCGAGGTCACCGCCACCTCCGGCGCGGTGGTCGTCGGTGCCGCGAGCGCGACCGGTGCGAGGGACGCCGGACGGCCGCTGTCAGTGGCGGGCGCCGATGGCATCGGGATGGCCGAGCCGGCCCGGAACGAGCCGGAGTCCTCCGGGGAGGCGTCGGCCTCGGTGACCAGGTCCAGCGGGATCAGCACGACAGCTGTGGTGCCGCCGTACGCGGACTCCTTGAGCCGCACCCGCACGCCGTGCCGTTCGGTCAGCCGGCTCACCACGTAGAGCCCGAGGCGGGCGGCGTTGGCGAGGTTCAGCTCGGACTGGTCGACGATGCGGTGGTTCGCGGCGGCCAGGTCCTCCTCGCTCATGCCGAGGCCCCGGTCCTCGATCTCGATGGCGAACCCGTTGGAGACCAGTTGGCCGCGGACCTCGACGGTCGTGTGCGGTGGGGAGAACGACAGGCCGTTCTCGATCAGCTCGGCCAGCAGGTGGATGACGTCGCCGACCGCGCGGCCGGCGAGCGAGACCGGCCCGAGCGGCAGCACGTTGACCCTGGTGTAGTCCTCCACCTCGGCCACGGCGCCGCGCACCACGTCGACCATGGGGACGTTGCGTCGCCAGGCCCGACCGGGGGTGGAGCCGGAGAGCACGATCAGGTTCTCCGCGTTGCGCCGCATCCGGGTGGCCAGGTGGTCGACCCGGAACAGGTCCTCCAGCTCCTCGGCGTCGTGTTCGCGGCGCTCCATGGCGTCGAGCAGGGTGAGCTGGCGGTGGACGAGCGCCTGCGTGCGCCGGGCCAGGCTCAGGAAGACCTCGCGGACGTTGCGACGCAGGTCGGCCTGCTCGACGGCGGTCCGCAGCGCGGTCTCCTGGACGGCGTTGAACGCCTTGCCGACCTGGCCGATCTCGTCGGTGCCGAACTCCAGCGGGGGCGCCTCGGTGGCCACGTCGACCTCCTCGCCGCGCCCGAGCCGCTCCACCACCCGGGGCAGCCGCTCGTCGGCGAGCTGCCAGGCGGCCTCGCGCAGCCGGTCCAGCTGGCGCAGCAGGTTCCGCGCGGTGGTGATCGACACCACGACGGAGGCGATGACGGCGAGCAGGCCCAGACCGGTGGCGAGCACCAGTCGGACGACGACCATCACGGCCACGCCGGTGGCCCGATCCACGATGCCCTCACCGCCGGCGGTCACGGCGCCGTTCACCTCGGCCAGTACCGGCTCGACGGTGCCCCGCCACTGCTCGGCGCCGACCGGCAGTTGGGTCGACGGCCGCCCCTCGCGGATGATGCTGTCCTGCACGGCACGCAGCCGGGTGAACGCCTCACCCTCGACGAGCTGCTGGTAACGGCGCTGATCGGCGTCGGCGAGCCGGACCCGGGTCTCCTCACCGAGGAACCGCTCCGAGCCGACCAGCGCGACGTAGCGGGCGTACTCGGCACCGCTCATCCGACCGTTGCCGAAGAGGCCGCTGAGCAGCGCGTCCTCCTGGGAGATCAGCTCCTTCATCCGGTTGAGCTGGATCAGGGCCGCCGCCTCGCCGGCGATCTGCTTGTCGTCCAGACTGCCCGTCACGTCGTAGATCTGGAAGATCGACTCGATGGCGCCGGTGTACGCCTCAGCGGCGGCGATCCGGTCGATCTTGCGGTCCAGCACCTCCGCGCGGGTCTGCTGCAACGCGTTGACCTGGGCGATCGTCATACCGAGCTGGGTGTCCAGTGCGGAACTGCCGGCGATGTCGACCTGCCAGTTGCGTACCGAGGCGGCGAAGTCGGCGGCCAACTCGGCGGTCTTACGCTGTTCGGCCTCGAGCGCCGTGCGCTGCGCGGCCTCGGGGTTGCTCAGGTACGCCTGGGTCAACCGCCGCTCCACCTGGAGCTCCTGCAACAGCGGCTCGCTCGGCGTGTAGACCTTACTGTTCAGCAACTGGACACCGAGCAGGTTGAAGCCGTCCCGCAGGGTCACCCACGCCGCGAACATCCAGAGCGCGACCAGGGAGAGCAGCAGGGCGACAACCTTGGTGCGGATACTCGTACCGCGAGAACGCATTGAACCGTCCCAGGCAGGGCGTTGACTCAGCTCATCAACGGGTGATCAGAGGGGGCGACGTCCCACCGCAGCGGGGCATCCGGGGCTGAGGCTCTGCGTACGCTAGCAGTGTCCACACAACCCCTCAAGTTGCTGTTTTTGTTGACCGGTAACCGCAATCCACCACCGATCGGTCCACGCCGGAGGCACGGATGCCTGCCAGCCGGCAGGCGGCGAGCACTGCGGCGCGAACGATGACTGTCGGACAGTACAGCTCCTTGCCGTACCACAGTGGAGGGTGCTTGCGGCCGGCGGATTCGTGTAGGTAGGCGTGCCCACGGGCCACCGCGTCGTCGACCCTTGGCACTGTCGTCGGCACCGACAGCAGCACCTGGAGGGCGTACGCGGTCTCCTCGGCGGTGCCGTCCCACCGCCCCCACGAACCGTCAGCGCGCTGGCTGTTCAGCACCCAGCCGGCCGCCCGATCCACCGCCTCGGCGGCCGCCGCACCCCGCCCGAACTCGGCCAGCGCCAGCACGCAGCAGGCGGTGGCGTAGTACGGCGAGGCGTGCCACCGGTCCTGCCAGGGGCCGTCGGCGAGCTGGTGTGCCGGCAGCACGGCGCTGAGCCGCTCGACCGTCCGGTGGTACCGGGCGTCCGCGTCGGGGTGTGCGGCCACGTGCTGACCGAACGCGTCCAGCACGTGCGCGTTGGTGGTGACCGAGAAGCCGTCCTCGCTCCCCGGCCAGGTGCAGAACCCGTCCGCCGTCTCGTACGCCCACAGGCCGGCCGGGTCGGGGCGGCGGCCGAGCCGGGCTAGCGCGTCCAGCGTGACCGAGGTGGTGTCGGCGTCCGTCGGCAGGCCCTCGCCGGTGGCAATGCCCTCGGCGCCGGTGGCGGCGGCCAGGGTACGCAGCACGGTCTCCGGCGGGTTGACCAGGACACCGGCGCGGCGCAGCCCACTGAGCACCCAGGCGCGCTCGAACACGGTGATCGGGGTCGGGCAGGGCACCGGCCCGTCAGCCTCGCGGATCAACTCCCGCAGGAAGGCGTGCGCGCGGGGACTGGCGTCCGGACCGGCGGCAGTCAGCCAGGCGGCTGTCGCTGCGGGCGACGCGCCGACGGCGGTCACTGTCGGTCCGGCGGCGACCGGTGTCGCGTCCAGCACCTCGTAGAAGTGGGCAAGCTTCGTCGGCAGCGCCGCCCCGGCGGCAACCGCGGCGCGGACCGCGCGCAGCCGGTCGGACCCGAGGCCCACGGGCAGCGCCAGCGGAGGGCGCGGCAGCCGCTCGGCGGTCGCCCGGTCCAACAGTGCCAACCGGCCGTTGATCGACTCGACAAGCGCGGGGACGATGAGGTCCAGCGCCGGGGTGTCCGGCAACGCCCGCGCGTGCGTGGCGAGCAGCCGGCCGGTGAGCGCGTCCAGTCCGCGTGCCACCGGGGCGAGCAGGTCGCCACCGACCCATCCGCCGTCGGCCAGCGCCGCGAGCAGAGCGTCGGTGGCGCTGAGCGTGGGCACCACCGCGTACCCCTCGGGTGGGCCCCACGCGCCGTCCGGGCGCTGCTCGTGCAGCAGGAACCCGATCCGCTGGTGGTGTCCCGGCAGCCAGGCCGCACCGGCGACGAGCCGGCCGCTTTCGTACACCGAGGGGGCGACCTGCCCCCACGGCCGCAGCGCCAGGCCGGCGATCAACTCGCGGGCGGCGTCCGCGACCGGGTCGGCGGCGGTCCCCGCGTCGGCGAACACCCGGGTGCCGCCGTCACTCATCGCGCTCCCCCCAGAAGTCCGACAGTTGGTAGAAGCCGCCGGTGAACGAGATCTGCCGGTTGAGGTACTCCGCCTGGCGGGGGCACCGCTCGGCGAGGGCGGCCAGGTCCCCCCGGGACCGGGCGGTCAGCTCGGCCAGCCGGTCGTGCACCTGCGCCGGGTCGTCGACCAGCGACAGGGCGTTCAGATCACCCCACTCGGCGTCGCGCCCCTGGGTGGCGAGGTCGTTGACCAGCCGCAGCACCCGCTGCACGCCGCGTCCGGCGTCCAGCAGATCGGTCAACTGGGCGAGGGTCTTCTCGTCGCCGGTGGCGATCCAGTGGGTGACGTTGACGAATGAGCAGGCGAGGTTGTCCGCGTTGTCCAGGTAGCGGTCCAGGTCCGGCAGGCGCCGCCCGGTGGTCGGGTCGGTCGGCAGGTTCTTCCAGTCCCACTCCCGCGCCACGGCGGCGAACATCCGCGCCAACTCGTCGCGCCAGATCGGGCGCAGCCGGGCGAACGCCGGCACGGTGGCCAGCTCGTCGCGCAGGTCGGCCAGCAGCCGGGCGAGGTGGCGCCCCGGCGGCGGGGCGGCGCCGTCGGCCACCGCAAGGCAGTCGGTGACCACCGTCCGGACGTCGTCGACGGACCGCGCGAGGTAGTCGACCTGCCAGTCGGCGGCGAAGACCCAGAGCAGGGTACGGGTGGTGATCCGCAGCTCCGCGGCGGTGTGCCACGGCGCGGTGAAGGCGATGGCGGTGGCCACCGAGCTGAGCAGCGCCGGGTCGAACGGCGCGGCGTCGAACAGCTCCGGGTGCGCGGCGGTGACATCCTGCAGGTCGCGTACGCCCCGCACGGCGAGTGCGCACACCCGGCCCTGCTCGGCGACCGCGTCCTGACCGGCCCGCGCCGGTCGCGGGGTCGCCGTCACGATGCGGCCGGGCGCTCGACCGGGCTGAGGATGACCTGGGCGCGCTGCTTGGGTTGCAGCGAGGCGCCCATCCGCGGAGTGAGGTTCACCGGTTCGCGCAGCCGGAAGCGGTAGCGGCTCAGCACGGTGCTGACGATGAGCTGGGCCTCCAGCAGGAACAGGTACTGCCCGAGGCACTGGTGCGGGCCTCCGCCGAACGGGAAGTAGGAGTAGCGGTAGCGCCGCCGGGGCAGCTCCGGCGCGAACCGCTCCGGGTCGAAGAGCGTCGGGTCGTCCCAGAACGTCGACATCCGCTGGGTCACGTACGGGCTGACCAGCACTGTGCCGCCGGCCTTGATCCGCACCCCGCCCAGCACGTCGTCGCCGACGGCGGTGCGCGGGATCATCCAGCCGGCCGGGTAGAGCCGCAGCATCTCGTCGAGCACCATCCGGCCGTAGCGCAGCTGGGGCAGGTGCTCACGGCCGACCCGTTCGGCGCCGACCACCTGCTCGATCTCGTCGGTCATCCGCTCGGCCACGTCGGGGCGGGACGCCAGCACCGGCCAGAGCCAGGAGAGCAGGGCGATGGTGGTCTCGGTGGCGGTGGAGAACATCGCGACGACGTCGCCGCGGATCGCGTACTCGTCGGGTTCGCTGCCGTCGGCGCGCGGCCGGCAGAGGGTGGAGATGATGTCGTCGCCGTCGGTGGGACGGGCCCGGGCCTCACGGATGATCGGCAGCACCACCTCGTCGATGGTGCGCACCGCCTCGCGGAAGGGCCGGTCGCCGGGCATCGGCACCGCGTACGGCACGGCGGGCATCAGCAGTCGGGGGAGCATCGCGGTGGTGACGGTGTCCAACGCGGCGCTGATCCGCAGCGCGTCGGGGACCGAGATCCGGTCGGCGAAGAGCACCCGCATGGTGGTGCGCAGGACGATCCGGGTCAGCTCGGCGCCGCCGTCGATGGGGCGACCGGTGCGGGCCGGTTCGAGCCACTCGTCGACCGCCTCGTTGATCGCCTCGGCCATCTTGTCGACGAGCGTCTCGGCCCGCTTCGCGGTGAACAACGGTTGCAGCGCGCCTCGGCTGGACTCCCACACTTCACCCTCGGCGACCAGGATGGCGTCACCGACGATCCGACGAACGGGTCGCCAGAGCAACCCGTCGCCGTCCCGGGTGTAGTTGGCAACGTTGTCCCGCAGCACGCGTTGCAGGTGCTCCGGATGGCTGACCAGATAGGGGCGGAACGAGCCGAGGTTGAGCCGAATGACCTCGCCGTCGGCGTCCTGAGCGAAGTCGACGAGCGCGCCCAGCGGATCGCGGACCAGCGCCGGCAGCGCGCGTCGTAACGGGATTGTCCGGGGCTCGGTGCTGACGGTGGCGGGGCGTGCCTCGGACACCTGTGACATCGAACCACGTCTCCTCGTCGTCCCGGCGACCGAAGCGATCCACTTCGGTCGGGCAGGTTGATGAAACTTTCACCTTCTGGGCCGACGGAAGCATCTCACCAATCGAGGAGCACCTCCAGACTTGCGGACGGCGCGATTTCCATCTAAGCGAACGCACACTCATCGATGTTTGCGTTCCTGCCGCGTCCTGAGTGGACGCGAAGGCGAAGCTCTACGCCGGGTAGTCCGACCAACCAGCGCGACCGCCGGATCGGCCGCACGCCGTCGACCCGGCTGCGGCATCGGCACCGACGGGCGGCATCGGGCCGGCCGGTGCGGGTCGGTGACCCGGGACGCACCGGTACCCCCGAATCCGGGCGATGCCCGGCACCCTGTGCCAGGCTCTGTGGCATGGACGACAAGACCATCCTGAACCGGATCTCCGAGCTGGTCGACGAGGAACACAAGCTGCGTGCCGACGCCCAGGCCCACGAGTCGGGCACCGAGGGCGAGGCCAGCGAGCGACTGCGCGCCCTGGAGGAGTCCCTCGACCAGTGCTGGGATCTGCTGCGCCGCCGACGGGCCGCCCGGGAGACCCACGGCGACCCGGACGCCCAGGGCGAACGCCCCAAGCCCGAGGTGGAGCGCTACCTGCAATAGCCGACGTCGCGGGTCGGGCGGTGTGGCCGCCCGACCCGCTCCGATCAGCGCAGGCCCGCCTCGTGCAGCAACTCTCCGGTCAACATGCCGGGGTCCACCTGTTCGGCGGGGAGACCCCGGGCCGCGAACCAGGTGCCGACCACCCGCACATCGCGGGCCAGGAACTCCGGCCCCTGCGGGTTCGCCACCACGTCGACCACCTGCGGCAGGTCGATCACGACCAGCCGACCCTGGTGCACGAGCAGGTTGTACGGCGACAGGTCTCCGTGCGCGTAGCCGGCCCGCGCCAGCACCCGTAGCGCCTCCACCAGTTGGGACCACAGGTCACGCAGCTCGGCCGGGCCGGGCCGCAACTGGGCCAGCCGGGGTGCCGCCTCGCCCGACTCGGCGTCACCGACGAACTCCAGCATCAGCTCGGTGCCCCGGACCTGCACCGGGTACGGCACGGCGATCCGGTCGTGCCCGGCACCGATCTCCCAGAGCCGGCTCAGCGCGGCGAACTCGGCCGCCGCCCACTGCCCGGCGATCATCTGCCGGCCGAACGCCGTCCGGCCGGCCATCGCCCGGTTCTCCCGAGACCGGCGCACCCGACGGCCCTCCAGGTAGCCGGCATCCCGATGGAACAAACGGTGCTCGGGATCGCGGTAGCGTTTCACAGCGAGCAGGCAGGACCGGTCGGTGTCCGGCACGGCCCGACGGACCAGGTGGACGTCCGCCTCCTTACCGGTCTTCAGCACACCCAGCTCGGTGTCCTTCGCGGCCAACTCGGTGACCAGCCAGGCGGGGTGCGGCTGTGGCCCGTGCACAGCGTCGTCCCAGGACGACCAGCGTTCGCCGGTGTCCGGGTCGGGCTCGCTGTCCGGGTCTGCGAGCGGCTCGGTGGGCCGCCCGCGCTTCAGAAACTGCGGTTCGTCGTCGTCGAAGCGGCTCTTGCCGCGGCTTCGGCGCTCAAGCGCCGGAAGGTCATGATCGCGCACTGTGGTGAAGTTCCCTTGGTCGAGACTGAGATCGGCAGCTGGAAGCGACCTGCAAAGACGGCCATGACCGACCCCCTCTTCTCGACCGGGCACACGCCCGGGATGCACCATGCGCGGACAATGCTCGTACCACCACGTCCGCCGGTCAACCGAATTACCGAGCGCCACCCGAACGGCCGCTCGGACGCACGATCGCCAGCGCGGAAACCCTCAGCGGGCCAGGACTGTGGCGACCGCGGCGATCAACCCGTCCACCGTGCGGCTCGGCGCGAACCGGACGTCCGACCAGGTGCGCCCCCGGTGCAGCCAGACGCTGGGCAGCCCGACGGCGGCGGCGCCGCCGA
Source organism: Micromonospora sp. NPDC048947 (assembly GCF_040649495.1). Classification (NCBI taxonomy): domain Bacteria; kingdom Bacillati; phylum Actinomycetota; class Actinomycetes; order Micromonosporales; family Micromonosporaceae; genus Micromonospora; species Micromonospora sp. NPDC048947. The sequence goes on along the minus strand of NZ_JBEZFO010000004.1, from coordinate 15,342 downwards.
TGTCCGCCTCCGGGCTGTCACCGATCACCCAGGCCCCCCGCAGCGGCATCCGGACCCGCTGGGCGGCGAGCGCGAAGATTCTCGGGTTGGGTTTGCTGACGCCGGCCTCTTCGGAGATCACCCAGTCCGCGACGTACTGGTCCAACCCGGTCTGGCGAATCTTGGCGTCCTCGACGCGCACGGTGCCGTTGCAGACCACCACCGGCACCCAGCCGGCATCGTCGGCGATCCGCAGCGCGCAGGCGGTCAGCGGGTCGAGCCGGGTCTGCGCCACCACCCCGTCGTGCAGCTCCTCGACCAGGTCGATCGAGGGAATGCGCAGCTCGTAACGGTCCCGGATGGCGTCGGCGAGGTCCCAGCGGTCGGTCAGACCGTCGGCGTCGATCGAGATCAGCCAGTCGATGTCGGTGTGGGGCGCGCCGATGCTGTCCAGGAAGCGCTCACCCCAGCGGCGGAACGGCCCGGCCCGATCCAGCAGGGTGTTGTCCAGGTCCAGCAGGAGCAGTGGCACTCGGGCACCCTACGGGACCGACGTGTCCGCCAACAGATGCGGCGGCTATCGACCTGACGAAGGGCTCAGCCAGGCATCGACAGCCGCGGGCCGCCCTGGTCCGCCAGCCGATCGACGAGCATCGAGTGGGCCGTCCGGGTGGCCGCGAGCACGACGGGATCCAGCGTCGCCACGAGCACCGCGGTGCCGTCGTCCGCCCCGCGAGCCAGTACCCGCCCCTCGGGGTCGTAGACGGCCGCACCGCCGTTGAACCGCCACGGGTCGACACCGCCGACCGCGTTGGCGAAGACCACGAACATCGTGTTGTCCAGGGCACGCGCCGCGTAGTACAGATCCCGGCGGTGCTCGGAGCCGGCAAGGTATCCGCTGGGGCACAGGTAGGCGTGTGCGCCGTCGAGGGCTGCGGCCCGGCCGTGCTCGGGGAAACAGCCGTCGTAGCAGATGCCCAGCCCCATCCGCCAGTCGTCGACGAGCAGCGTGGCACCCCGCTCGCCGGGAGTGAACAGCTCCCGTTCGTCGCCCCACAACTGCTGCTTGTCGTACCCGACCCGCACCTCGCCGGTCCGGTCGACCACCAGCGCCGCGATGGTCCGCCGACCGTCCGGGTGCCGGACCGCGGCGCCGACCAACGCGCTGACGCCGGCCTCGCGCGCCGCCGCCCGTAGCGCGTCGAGCCGGGGATCCCCGACCATCCCGGCCGGATCGGCCGCGACGTCCGTGCCGGCCGGGTCGGCGGCGAGGACCGGCGGGTGGTACGCGCAGAGGAACAGCTCCGGCAGGACGGCCAGCCGGGCACCCCGCTCGCCGGCTCGACGGACCAGGTCGGCGGCGACGACCGCGTTGCCAGCGACGTCGCCGGGCGTGGGGGTGGCCTGGATGGCGGCCACTGTCAGCGGGGAGCTGGGCAGGGTGCGGGGCTGGGTCACCGGGCGATGGTAAACGGCCACATCCCAAGCCGTACGTACGGTTTGCATGCCCTGGGCTGACCTGCAACGATCGACGTGTGCCCAGAGTAAGCCAGGACCAGCTCGACGCTCGCCGGCAGGAGATCCTCGCCGCGGCCCGGGCGTGTTTCGCCCGGCTCGGCTACGAGGGGGCGACCGTACGCCGCCTTGAGGAGGCCACCGGCCTGTCCCGTGGCGCGATCTTCCACCACTTCCGCGACAAGGACTCACTCTTCCTCGCCGTCGCCGAGGACGACGCCGCGGCGATGGTCGAGACGGTGGCCCGCAACGGTCTGGTGCAGGTGATGCGCGATCTGCTCGCCCGCGCCGTCTCGCCGGACACCACCGGCTGGCTGGGCAGCCAACTGGAGGTCTCCCGGCGGCTGCGCACCGACCCGGCGTTCGCCCGACGGTGGGCGGAGCGGTCCGCCGCCATCGCGGAGGCGACCCGGGACCGACTGGCCCGCCAGCGCGACGCCGGGGTGCTGCGCGAGGACGTACCGATCGATGTGCTGGCCCAGTTCCTGGAGCTGGCCTACGACGGCCTGGTGCTGCACCTGGCCATGGGCCGACCGGCCGGTGACCTGGGCCCGGTGCTCGACCTCGTCGAGGAGGCGGTCCGCCGCCACTGACCGCTCGCACACCGGTCGGAAGCCCGTGGCGAGGCTGCTCCACAATGGGGCCGCCGATCCCTCCGGTGACAGGAGCAGTCGATGAACGTCCACGCAGCGTCCGGCGACACCTGGGGCATCTCGGGCCCAACCTTCCTCCGCTACTACATCGCGGCGGCCATCCTGGTGGTGGCGATCGCCGTCTACTACCGGGTCCGTCTCGCAACCGGGTCGATGGTTGCCATGACCGCCGAGCCACTCGGGCCGCAGCAGGTCGCCTACCTCAACGGTGGCCCTCAGCTCGCTGTGCACGCGGCCCTGGGCGGGCTGCGCGGCAGCGGGGCGATCGGCGTACGACCGGACCGCCGGCTGACCACCAGCGGCCCCGCACCCAGCGGACTCACCCCGCTGGAGCAGGCCATCCACTGGGCCGCGCACCAGCACTCGCGGGTCGGGGACCTGCCGCGGGACGAGCGCGTACGCGTCGCGCTGCACCAGATCCGCAACGGCCTGGAGCAGCGCGGGCTGCTCACCGACGACGCGCAGCGCGCCCGTGCCCGGTTCTGGACCACGATCCTGATCGCCCTGCTGGGCCTCGGCGTGCTCCGGCTGTTCTCCGGCCTGTTCAACGACCACCCGGTCGGCTACCTGCTGCTGACAGTGGTCACGCTGCTGATCGTCACGCTGGTGCTGCGCCGGGCGCCCATGCTCACCCGCGCCGGTCGAGCCGCGCTACGCGGCGTCCGCCGCGAGCACACCCACCTCGCGCCGGCCTCCGCGCCCGCCTACGCCACCTACGGAGCGGCCGGCGCGGCGATGGGCGTGGCCCTGTACGGCACCGCCACGCTCTGGGCACTCGACCCGGGCTTCGCCGAGCAGGCCGAGATTCAGCGCCAGGCCGCCTCCGGCAGCGGCTGGACGGGCGGCTCGGACGGATCCTCCGGCGGCGGGGACAGCTCCGGTGGGGACGGCGGCAGCTCCTGCGGCGGTGGAGGCGGCGGGTGCGGGGGCGGCGGCGGGTGCGGCGGATGACCGGCCCGTCCGGCATCGGCATCGGCTGGCGTCCGGAGATCGCCGGCTTCGTGGCCGAACTGCCCGGCCTGCGCTTCGTCGAGGTGGTGGCCGAGGGGGTGCCCGCCTCCGGGCCGCTCCCGCCCGGCCTGACACGGCTACGGGACCGCGCGGTGACCGTCGTACCGCACGGGGTGCGGCTCTCCCTCGGCGGCGCCGAACCGGTCGACCCGGCCCGGGTCGCCCACCTGGCCGCTGTGGCGCAACGCCTGGACGCCCCACTGGTCAGCGAACACATCGCGTTCGTCCGGGCCGGCGGCCTGGAGGCCGGCCATCTGCTGCCGCTGCCGCGCAGCCGGGAAGCCGTGGACGCGGTCTGCGCCAACGTGGCGCGGGCACAGGCGGAGCTTCCGGTGCCGATCGCGCTGGAGCCGATCGCCGCGTTGCTCGACTGGCCCGACGACGAGTTGACCGAGGCGGACTTCCTCACCGAGATCCTCGACCGAACCGGGGCACTGCTGCTGCTGGACGTGGCCAACGTGCACGCCAACGCCCGCAACCGGGGCACCGACCCGCTGGCGTTGCTGGACCGCCTGCCGCTGGAGCGGGTCGCGTACGCCCACGTGGCCGGCGGCGCGGAGCACGGCGGTCTCTACCATGACACCCACACCGACCCGGTGCCGACGGCGGTGTTGGAGCTGGTCGGCGCGCTCTGCGCCCGGCGGCGACCGCCGGCTCTGCTGCTGGAGCGCGACGGTCACTACCCGCCGGCCGCCGAACTCCGCGCCGAACTGGACGCCCTGGCCGCCGCTGCGGGCTTTCCGGCGGTGACATGACGGGCGCACCCGACGGCGACTGCGCGCCGACACCCCGCGCCGGGCTGGCCGAACGGCAGGCCGAACTGGTCGCGGCGCTGGTCGCCGCGGGGCCACCCCCGCCGGGGTTCGCGCCGGGGCCGCTGGCCGCCACCCGCGCGGCCCTGCTGCGGAAACGGGCCGGCGAGGTGGCCCGGCACTGGCCACTGCTCGCCGCCGGCCTCGGTGACAGGTGGGCGACCACCTTCGCCGACTGGGCCGCCCGGCGACCCACCGCCGGATCGTTGCGCGACGGTTGGGATCTGGCCCGGGCGCTGCACGACCAGCAGGCGCTCCCCCCGGCCGCCGCCGAGGAGTTGGCAATCCGGGAGGCGCGCCTGCGCTACGACGGGCTTCGGGCCCCGCGTCCGCGCCGGGTGCCGGCGGTGGGCCGCGCCGCCGGCGCCGTCGCGGTGCAGATCGCCGGCCGGGTACGCCTGCTGCGCCCCGCCCCACGGGGGTCCACCCGTGCTGGCGACGGTGTACCGGATGCGGCAGGATCGGAGTTATGGATCTCGGACTGACCGACCGCGTGTACGTCCTCACCGGCGCCTCCCGCGGTCTGGGTTACGCGACCGCGCAAAGCCTGGTCGCCGACGGTGCGCGAGTGGTGCTCTCGGCCCGCGACCCGGACGCGGTGGCAGCCGCCGCGCAGCAGCTGGGCGGCCCGGAGCACGCCGTCGGGCTGACCGCGGACCTGACCGACCCCCAGACCCCGGGGCAGCTTGTCGCCGCCGCCCAGGAACACTTCGGCCGGCTCGACGGGGCGCTGATCTCGGTCGGCGGCCCACCGGCGGGCAACGCCGCGGCGATCACCGACGAACAGTGGCGGCTCTCCTTCGAAACCGTCTTCCTGGGCACCATCCGCGCGGTCCGCACGATCGCCGCCGCACTGCCCGACGGCGGCGCGATCGGCCTGGTGCTCTCCACCTCGGCTCGCGGCCCGGTGCCCGGCCTGGGCATCTCCAACGGTCTGCGGCCCGGCCTGGTCGGCGCGGCCAAGGACATCGCCGACGACTACGGCCCACGTGGAGTCCGGGTGGTCGGGCTGCTGCCCGGCCGGATCATGACCGACCGCAACCGGGAACTCTTCGCCGCGACCGGCGACCCGGACCGCGCCCGCGCCGACGCGGAGGCCAGCATCCCGTTGCGCCGCCTCGGCGACCCCGCCGAGTTCGGCCGGGTGGCCGCGTTCGTGCTCTCCCCCGCCGCGAGCTACCTCACCGGGATCACAGTGCCGGTCGACGGCGGCGCGCTGCGCGGGCTGTGACAGCCGAGCGGGCCCGAGGTGCCCGTTCGGCAACGCCGCCCGAGAACACTCAGTCCGGCGACCCGACCGTTGATCGACTCGGCCTTCAGGAAACCGGGGGGTTGACGCGACCAGGACACCCCGACTTTCAGGAACCTGAGTCGATCAACGCGCGGCCCACCCGCACGGACCTGACGGCCGGGACAGCCCGGCCCACCCGGGCGGACCTGGCGGCGGCCGCCGATCGGACCATTCCCGACGTGCTCGCGCCGGGGCTGGAGGTGCTCTTCGTCGGCATCAACCCGGGCCTGTGGTCGGCCGCGACCGGGTGGCACTTCGCCCGACCCGGAAACCGGTTCTGGCCCGCCCTGCACGCGGGCGGGTTCACCCCCCGGCTGCTGCACCCCAGCGAGCAGGACGAGCTGCCCGCGCTCGGGCTCGGCATCACCAACATGGCCGCCCGGGCCAGCGCCCGCGCGGACGAGCTGAGCACCGAGGAACTCCTCGACGGCGCGGCGATCCTGGCCGACAAGGTGACCCGGTACCGGCCGCGCTGGGTAGCCGTGGTGGGGGTGACGGCGTACCGAATCGGTTTTCAGCGGCCGAAGGCCGCCTTCGGGCCGCAGCCGGAGTCGCTGGCCGGCGCCCGGCTGTGGGTGCTGCCCAACCCCAGCGGCCTGAACGCGCACTTCACCCCGGTCACCCTGGGCCTGGCGTTCGCCGAGTTACGGGCGGCCACCGAGCTACCGGCCCCCTGATCGACTCGGTTTCATGGAAGTCGGGTGGTCAATGCGACCAGGACACCCCGACTTCCGGGAACCGGAGTTGATCAGCGCGGCGCAGACGTCAGTTGGCGGCGGCGGGCGGCAGCACCTCGTCGGCACGGTAGGTGCCCAGCGGCATGACCACCGGCTCGGGGCCGGTCGCGTCGACGAACGGGGTGGGCGAGTCGGCGACAGCGAACTGGGTCCGGTACAGCTCGGCGTAGAGCCCGCCGACTGCCACCAACTCCTCGTGGCGCCCCCGCTCGACGATCCGCCCACCGTCCAGGACCAGGATCTGGTCGGCGTCGCGCACTGTGGAGAGCCGGTGCGCGATCACCAGCGCGGTACGCCCGGCCAGCGCCACCGACAGCGCACGCTGCACCGCGGCCTCGCTCTCCGAATCCAGGTGTGCTGTCGCCTCGTCGAGGATCACGATCGACGGGGCCTTGAGCAGCAGTCGCGCGATCGCGATGCGCTGCTTCTCGCCGCCGGAGAACCGGTAGCCGCGCTCCCCCACTGTGGTGTCCAGACCGTCGGGCAGCGCCCGAACCAGATCGGCCACCTGCGCCCCGGCCAGGGCGGCCCAGATCTCGTCGTCTGTGGCGTCCGGCTTGGCGTAGCGAAGATTCTCGGCGATCGTCTCGTGGAACAGGTGCGAATCCTGAGTGACCACGCCGATCTCGTCGCGCAGGGAGGCGAGCGTCGCGTCGCGCACGTCCACCCCGCCGACGAGCACCTGACCGTCGCTGACGTCGTAGATCCGGGAGATGAGCATCGACAGTGTCGACTTGCCCGCCCCGGACGGGCCGACCAGCGCGACCATCTGCCCCGGCTCGACGCTGAACGAGACCCCCTTGAGCACCGGTTCGTTGACGGTCCGGTCGAGCGTGGCGACCTCCTCCAGGGAGGCGAGGGAGATCTCGGCGGCGCTCGGGTAGCGGAAACGCACGTCGCGGAAGTCGACCCGGCCGGCGCCCACTGGCACCGACACCGCGTCGGGCTTCTCCACGATGCCCGGCTTGAGGTCGAGCACCTCGAAGACCCGGTCGAAGGAGACCAGCGCGCTCATCACGTCCACCCGGACGTTGGAGAGCGCGGTGAGCGGCCCGTACAGGCGGGTGAGCAGCAGCGCGAGCGTCACCACTGTGCCGGCGCTGACGCCGCCGGTCACCGCGAGCCAGCCGCCGAGGCCGTAGGTCAGCGCCTGCGCCAGTGAGGCGACCAGCAGCATCGCCACGAAGAACGTGCGGGAATACATCGCCGACTGGATGCCGATGTCGCGGACCCGCTCGGCACGGTCGCCGAACCGGCGGGCCTCGATCTCGGGCTGGCCGAAGAGCTTCACCAGCAGCGCGCCGGCCACTCCGAACCGCTCGGTCATTGTCGCGTTCATCTTGGCGTCGAGGTTGTACGCCTCGCGGGTGATGTCCGCCAGCCGTCGACCGACCCGACGGGCCGGAATGATGAAGATCGGTAGCAGCACCAGTGACAGCGCGGTGATCTGCCAGGAGAGGGTGAACATCACCGCCGCGGTGAGCACCAGCTGGATGACGTTGCTGACCACACCGGACAGGGTGGAGGTGAACGCCCGTTGGGCGCCGAGCACGTCGTTGTTGAGCCTGCTGACCAGGGCGCCGGTCTGGGTGCGGGTGAAGAACTGCAACGGCATCCGCTGCACGTGGTCGTAGACCCGGGTACGCAGGTTGAAGATGATGCCCTCGCCGATGCGGGCGGAATACCATCGTTGGGCCAGCGACAGCAGCGCGTCGGCGACCGCCAGCGCGGCGATGAACAGGGCCAGCCGCACCACGAGTCGCCCGGCCTCGGCACCGCCCCGGTTGATCGCGTTGATCACGTCACCGGCGAGCACCGGAGTGGCCACGCCGATGATGGCGGCCAACACGACTGTGGCCAGGAAGACGATGATGTCGCGCCGGTAGGGGTGGGCGAAGGCGACGATGCGGCGGGCCACCCCGCGCTTGAGCCGGTGGGTGGAGACCTCGTCGCTGTTGCGCATCGACCGGAGCATGCTCCACCCGGCCATGCCACCGCCGGACATCGGGTTGGACATCGCTCACCTCCGGGTTGCCGGGCAGACCGCACCGTCAGGTCAATTCTCCCGACGAGTGTGACAACCTCGGTCGTAACCCGGATCTTCCCGTGCGGTCCTTACCTATTCTCCAGTACCGGCGAGGTCACGCAGCCGACGGGTCTGCGCCTCCCGCTCGGCGCGCTGCTGGTCGGCGTGCGACCGCCCGGCCGCACCGGCGAGCAACGCCTTGATCTCCACCACCGCGTCGCGGGCCCCGGAGAGCAGGCCGGCGGTCAGGTCCCGCACCGCGTCGTCCAGCTCGGCCGGGGGTACGACGAGGGTGGCCAGCCCGATCCGGTCCGCCTCGACGGCGTCCAACCGGCGGCCTGTGGCACAGATCTCCAACGCCCGCGAAAACCCGACCAGCTCGACGAGGCGTTTCGTGCCGGCCAGGTCGGGCACCAGACCGAGGGTCACCTCGGCCATCGACAGCTTCGCGTCCGTGGACAGCACTCGCAGGTCACAGGCGAGCGCGAGCTGGAAGCCGGCACCGATCGCGTGGCCCTGAACGGCCGCGACGGAGACGACATCTGGCCGGTGCAGCCAGGTGAAACCAGCCTGGAACTCCGCGATGCGATCGGCGCACTCCTGCTCAGGCAGCGTGGCCAACTCAGCGAACGACCCCGGGCCGGAGGCGCCCGCCACTGCGAGGTCGAGGCCGGCCGAGAACGCGCGACCCTCACCGCGGACCACCACCACCCGCACGTCGCCGGGCAGGTCACGGGAGAAGTCGCTCATCGCTCGCCACATCGCGGGCGTCTGGGCATTGAGCACGTCGGGCCGGCACAACGTCACCGTGGCGACCGGCCCGTCGCAAGTCAGCCGAACCCCGGTCGCCTCGGCGGTCACCGGACGTCCCGGGGCGCGGCGCTGGTGGACGACGCTGAGGGGCGGGTCACGCCTTCTTGCGGCGCCGGGCGCCACCGCGCTGACGCAGCTGCACGCCGGACTCGGTGAGCACTCGGTGGATGAACCCGTAGGAACGGCCGGTCGAGGCCGCCAACGCGCGGATGCTCTCCCCCGAGGTGTACCGCTTTACCAGGTCCTTGGCGAGCGTCTGACGCTCGGCTCCGACGATCCGGCGACCCTTCTCAGTGCTGGTGGCTGTGCCAGTGGCTGCCATGCTGTGTCCTCACGTCCCAGACTGTGCGGTTCGGATACGGTCCCACCTATTAGACCGCCTCGGACGATCATGCGCCAGATATCAACTCTTCGCCAACCGACACGCTATGCAATGTCAGCTTCCCGATAGAGTGATCCTGGCGATCCGGCCCGCCGCGGCATCCACGCGTACCACCGCCGAAAGCTGGCGGCTGCCGACGACCCGTAGCCTTCGGTCGTGATCGACCTGTTGAGCACCGCCGGCGCGGCGGCCGTGGTCTTCGCCGCCACCGACGTCGACGACATCGTCATTCTGACGCTGTTCTTCGTCGCGGCCCGCACCACCGGCCGACCTCGCACCTGGCAGATTGTCGCCGGACAATACCTGGGCATCGGTGCGCTCGCGTTGGCCAGCGCGGTGATCGCGGGTGGACTCCTGGTGGTGCCCGACCCGTGGACGGGGCTGCTCGGCCTGCTGCCGATCGCGCTCGGCGTACGCGCGCTGCGGAGTTCGGGCGACGACGAGACACCGGCGGTTGTCACCGGAGCACTCGGCGTGGCCGGGGTGACGATCGCGAACGGCGCCGACAACGTCGCTGTCTACGTACCCGTCTTCCGGGCCCTCGGTGTCGCCGACAGTGCCGTGTTCCTGCTGGTCTTCGTGCTGCTGATCGGGCTCTGGTGCGCGGTCGGGGCCTGGCTGGGCGGGCACCGGAGGGTGGTCCGGCTGGTCGAGCGCGCCGGCGCCTGGCTGGTGCCGACGATCTTCATCGCCATCGGGCTGGTGATCCTGGTCAGCTCCGGCGTGCTCGGCCGACTGGCCGAGCTGCTCGGCTGAGAGCCGACCGAGCCCCCTCGGTCAGGCCAGCTCGACAAGTTCGAGCAGGTCGTCGCTCCAGGCATCCTCGTCGCCGTCGGGCAGCAGGATGGCCCGGTCCGGCTTGAGCGCCAGCACCGCACCCGGGTCGTGGGTGACCAGGACGATCGCGCCGGGGTAGTTGGCGATGGCGTCGAGCACCTGCTCCCGGCTGACCGGGTCGAGGTTGTTCGTCGGCTCGTCGAGCAACAGCACGTTGGCGCCGGAACAGACCAGAGTGGACAGGGCAAGCCGGGTCTTCTCGCCGCCGGAGAGCACGCCGGCCGGCTTGTTCACGTCGTCACCGGAGAACAGGAACGCGCCAAGGATCTTGCGCAGGTCGGTGTCGGACTGCTCGACGGCGGCGGCGCGCATGTTCTCCAGCACCGTCCGCTCCACGTCCAGCGTCTCGTGCTCCTGGGCGTAGTAGCCCAGCCGCAGGCCGTGCCCCGCGTGCACCTCGCCGGTGTCCGGGCTGAGCAGCCCGCCGAGCATCCGCAGCAGGGTCGTCTTACCCGCGCCGTTGAGCCCGAGGATGGCCACTCGGGAGCCCCGGTCCACCGCCACGTTGACGTCGGTGAAGATCTCCAGCGATCCGTACGACTTGGAGAGGCCGGTCGCCGTGAGCGGGGTCTTGCCGCACGGCGCGGGACTGGGGAAACGCACCTTGGCCACCCGGTCGGCGACCCGCACCTCCTCCAGGCCGGAGATCAGCTTCTCGGCACGGCGGGCCATGTTCTGCGCGGCCACGGTCTTGGTGGCCTTGGCCCGCATCTTGTCGGCCTGCGCCATCAGCGCGCCGGCCTTCTTCTCCGCGTTGGCCCGCTCCCGGCGGCGGCGTCGCTCGTCGGTCTCGCGCGCCTCCAGGTACGCCTTCCAGCCCAGGTTGTAGACGTCGATCACGCTTCGGGTGGCGTCGAGGAACCAGACCTTGTTGACCACCGACTCCAGCAGCGCGCCGTCGTGGGAGATCACGATCAGGCCACCCTTGTGGTTGGCGAGGAAGCCCCGCAACCAGGTGATCGAGTCGGCGTCGAGGTGGTTGGTGGGCTCGTCGAGCAGCAGGATGCCGCCGCCGTTCTCGCCCGCGTCACGGAACAGGATCCGGGCCAGCTCGATGCGGCGCCGCTGGCCGCCGGAGAGGGTGCCGATGGTCTGCGCGAGCGCCCGGTCCGGCAGGCCGAGGTTGGCGCAGATCCGCGCGGCCTCAGCCTCGGCCGCGTACCCGCCGAGGGCGGCGAACTGGTCCTCCAGCGCGCCGTACCGACGGACCAGCTTGTCGTTGGCGTCCTCGGCGAGGCGGGCCTCGACCTCCTGCATCTGCGCCATCAGCACGTCCAGGCCGCGCGCGGAGAGCACCCGGTCGCGGCCGGTGACCTCCAGGTCACCCGTGCGCGGGTCCTGCGGCAGGTAGCCGATGGCGCTGCGCTGGTCGATCTGGCCGCCGTACGGCTGCCCCTCGCCGGCGAGCACCTTCAGCGTGGTGGTCTTGCCGGCGCCGTTGCGACCGACCAGGCCGATCCGATCACCGGGCTGCACGCGCAGGGTGGTGTCGGACAGCAGGATCCGGGAACCGGCACGCAGTTCCAGGCCGGTGGCAGTGATCATGGTTGCGGGCTCGCTCTCGGGGTTGGAAGGCTGACTCGGGGCACGCGAAACGGCCGGCGGGCTCAAGGGGCCCGACGGCGCGGGGCGGTTCAGCCTTCGCAGCGCAGCACCTGACAAGTGTACCGGTCGCCGCGGAACGGCCTGCCCGGATTACCGATCAAGATCATCGGGTACCGGAACGCCTTACCGGACCCCGTCCGGCACTCGATGGACGAAACGACACACAAAAGACACTCACCGGCATACGGCGATCGGGGTCACCATGGAACTCAACGAGCGGGCCGAGCTCGACACCTCCCAGGCCAACGACCTGGGCCGGGGTAGCGGCGGGTCGGGCGGCGGCTTCGGCATCCCCATCCCTGGCGGCGGCGGCCGGGGCGGCATCATCGGCATCGTGGTGGCCGTTCTCGTCGCCCTGCTCGGCGGCGGGTTCGGTCTCAACGCCATGACCAACGGCGATGACGGCGGCCAGGCCGGGGGCGGTGACCTGGATCAGGTGTGCGGCACCACAAACCCCGACCGTCTCGACGACGCGCGCTGCCGCAACCTGCTCTACGTCAACAGCATCCAGGACTACTGGAAGAAGGCGTACCCCGAACTGGGCAGGAGCGACTACGAGGTCACCACCACGAACTTCTTCCAGGCGGCCGTCAACACCGGCTGCGGGCAGGCCGACTCGGGTGTCGGCCCGTTCTACTGCCCGGCAGACCGGAAGGTCTACATCGACCTGAGCTTCTACGACGAGCTGGCCTCCCGGTTCGGCGCGAAGGGCGAGTTCGCCCAGCCGTACGTGCTCGCCCACGAGTACGGCCACCACGTGCAGAACCTGCTCGGCACCAACGCGAAGGCCGGCCAGGGCGACCAGAGCGGGCCTCGCTCCGCCTCCGTGCGGTTGGAGCTCCAGGCCGACTGCTACGCCGGTGCCTGGGCCCGGCACGCCACCGAGAGCAAGGACAAGACCGGCCAGCAGCCGCTGTTCAAGTCGATCACCGACGCCGACATCAGCCAGGCCATCGACGCCGCCGAGGCGATCGGCGACGACAGCATCCAGGAGCGCTCCGGCGGGCAGGTCAACCCCGACCAGTTCACCCACGGCACGTCCGAGCAGCGCAAGCGTTGGTTCAACCAGGGCTACGACCGCGGCGACCCGAAGACCTGCGACACCTTCGGCACCGACCAGCTCTGACATCCGCCCCGAGATCGTGGCAGGCCCCCTCGGCGGGCCTGCCACGATCGTCATTCCTGCCGAAGCTCCCGCGTCAGGTGAGCCGGGAGACCTGGTAGTGGCCGATGAGCCAGCCGTCGTCGACCCGCCGCAGGAGCACGCCGAGGTTGACCGTCAGGGCCGGCCGGTCGGTGAAGCCGAACTCCACCTCCAGGTAGCCGAGGATCACGTCGTCGGCGAGACGGCGGATCTCCCGGATGTCGTACGCGGCGGTCAGGCCGAGCGGCTGCCCGGCGTAGTACGCGGCGACGCCGGCGGTACCGACCGTGTACGGCTGCAACCCCTGAAAGATCGCGTCGTCGGTGAAGCACGCCGCGACCCGATCGGGCTCGTGGGCGTCGACAGCCGATTTCCACCGGTCGAGAACCGTACGCAGAATCTGCGCCTCGGACATCATGATCTCCCTGCTGGACGGACGTGCCCTGTTTCGTGCCTGTCGAGCTACCCCAGACCCCTCCAGGCTCAGCGAGGCGGCTGACCCGGGTCGTTCGGGTGCGGCGTCAACGGCGTCACTGTCTCGCGCCGCCAGGCGCGCAGCGGCATCGACGCGAGGACCGTCTCCAACTCGTCCGCGTCGGCGGCCTGGAACAGCCCCCACGTACGCCACTCCCCCGGCGCCAGCGGCGGCCGCCACAGCCGCAGGAGGCTGCCCTGCGCCGTCAGCTCGGCCGAACGCGCCGCCTCCCGCGCGCGCATGTCGGCGACCCCGTCGTCTGACGTTCCCCGCGGCACCGTCGTCACCATGTCAACCAGAAACTCCACGCCCTCATCCTCCGACGGCTGGGCGGGCAGCACGCCGCGAACCCGTTCTCGGTGGCCATCGTCTCCCCACCGACGCCACCGGCGATGGCCGAGGTCAGTCGGGGTCGCGCACCAGGATCCGCACCGCGCGGGCCGCACCCACCGCCGCCACCAGCACCGCGTGCCGGGGCTCCGGCACGTCGAGCAACCGCTCCGCCCGCAACGGCACGAGCGGGGCCAACCGCCGGTCGGCCAGCACCCCGTCCACAGCCCGCCGGTCACCGCCGCAGACGAGGGCCGCCAACCTCGACGCCTGCGGCAACAGCAGCCGTACGGCCAGGTCCGCCGCGTCGCCCAGCGCAGCCTTCGCCTGGTTGTCACGTCGGCGGGCGAACCGGTGCTGCGACCATCCCCCAGCGGCGGTGCGCCCCTGCACGTACCGGGTGTCCACCTTGGAGAAAACGAGGTCGCCGCCCTCGGCCACCCCGAGCGCCACCGCGCCCTTGCGGGCCAGCAGCAGGCCGATCCGGCGGGGCATCACGGCGGCGGCCACGAACCCGGCCACATCCACGCCGCCCGGCGCACCCGGTGGGGCGTACAGCTCGGCGGTTGCCCCGTCCGGGGCGGCGAGCAGCAGGCCGTACTCCTGGGCGCTGGCGGTGGGCGGGCCGTGCCGGTCGGCGAAGCCCTCGACCCAGCGGCCGACGCGGGCCGGGTCGACCTCGACCCACCGCCCTCCGCCGGCTGCGGGTCGACTGGTCATCGCCCGACCGTACGGCACAGCGGGCCCACCCGGGCCCCCGGGCGACCCGTCGGCCCCGCAGGGACACCCCGGGCGACACCGCCGACGCGACGCGGACGGGCCTCGGCCGGGATGGCCGAGCCGTCTGATCGTTGCCGCGACCGTTCAGCCTGGCAGGAGCGCGGCCACCGCCAGCGCGGCGATGAGCGCGCTGGAGGCCAGGCCGGTGACCAGCCGTCCACGCGGCCCGGTCAGCGCCCGGCCCACCACAGTGCCACCGCCGGCGATGACCAGTTGCCAGCTCGCCGACGCCAGGAACACCCCGGCCACGAAGAGCGCCACCGGGGCCACGCCCGAGTCGGCAGTGTCCCGGCGGCCGAGCACCAGGGCGGTGAAGTAGAGCACCGTCATCGGATTTAGCAGTGTCAACCCGAGCAGCGCCGCGTAGGCCCGCCCCGGAGTGCTCATGCCCCCACCTTCGCGTGCCGTCGGCGGTCGCTGCGAGCGGTGCGCGGACCACGCTCGCCACAGGCCGTGCCCGGCGAGACCCAACAGGACCACTGCGGCGACCACCCGCAGGGGCCCGGCGACCGGTGCGATGATCCCGGCCAGGCCGGCGCCGCCGAGCACAGCCACCACCGCGTAGAGCCCGTCGGCCGTCGCCACCGCCAGCGCGGCGGCCGCACCCACCCGAAACGTGGTACGGGCGCTCAGCCCCAGAATGAGAATCGCTATCGCACCGACGGGTATGGCGACGCCGTAGCCGGCTACGAGACCGGCGAGGAACGCCCCGGTCACCGAAGTCGGTGCCGGGTCGAGGTTCGTCCCCGGAGCGGCCGCTGTCGACGCACGGCAGCGGCCGCACGGACGGGAACCTGCTTCGGGTACGCCTCAATCACCCGCGCATCCTG
This sequence comes from Micromonospora sp. NPDC048947, assembly GCF_040649495.1. NCBI lineage: Bacteria > Bacillati > Actinomycetota > Actinomycetes > Micromonosporales > Micromonosporaceae > Micromonospora > Micromonospora sp. NPDC048947. Next base: position 122 of record NZ_JBEZFO010000004.1, on the reverse strand, counting down.
CGCGCCGAACCCGCGCCCTCGCCACCGATTTTCCCCGCGCCCCGCGCCCCGCGCCCCGCGCCCCGCGCCCCCCGCCCCCCGCCCCCCGCCCCCCGCCCCCCGCCCCCCGCCCCCCGCCCCCC